>JAISMS010000049.1 GCA_031276565.1 Holosporaceae bacterium
ATCATGGTCGGCGACACAAATTTCGGAAGAATCGACCCCCAGTCCTGGAAAACCTCGATAGACGTAATGAACACCAGAAAACAGGTGATCGTTGAAGAAGAATATGAAGGCAGAAGTTATCTTTCCGTGAAGGCTCCATTGATTATCAACGATAAGGTCGAAGGAGTCATCGGACTCGCCATCGACATGACAAACCAAAAAAAGGCTGAAGAACTGGAAATCCAAAACAAATTGCAGGCGATAAAAATAATCAATCAGAAAAATTTCAGTGCGTTTATATCCCGCATAGCCCATGACATTATTTCTCCTTTGGTCAGTCTGAGATCCGTCGTAAATTCATGCAAGGATCTTCCCGAAAAACAACACAGCATCCTGAGAAACGCCATAAGCGGCATAAACAGTATTGCCGATACGCTTCTGGAAAAGTATAAGGAGGATCAGAAAAACGAATATTCCGAACGCGGGCAGCTCATTCTCGTCCACCTGGCTTTGCTGGAGGCCGTAAACCAGAAAATATACCAATATCAGGGAAAACAGATAAAATTCAAATACGATTTTGATCCGGATCTTGTGTTTGCATTCGTCAAATGCGATCCGTTAAATTTCGGCCGCATGATTTCCAATTTAATCAATAACGCCGTCGATGCTCTGGAAAACAAAGCGGAGACTGTGGAAATAAACTTAAGCACGAAAGATCAAACGGTAAAAATATGCGTGAAAGATAACGGAAACGGTATGCCTGCGCATGTCATCGAAAAAATCGTCAATCGGTTGCCCGTCGGTACGACAAAATCCGGCGGGCACGGCATAGGATTGGGACAGGTGTATAACACGCTGGAACTCTATAACGGAACAATATCGGTCGAATCCGAAAAAGAAGCCGGCACCGCCATAACGATTACGTTTCCGCTGGCGGAACGTCCCAATTGGATTGCGGACGAGCTCGTTTTTCGAAAAGGAGATACGATCGTTATTCTGGACGACGACGAATCGGCCCATCACATGTGGGAAAATCTTCTGAGAGATTATTCGGAAAATCTGACGCTTGAATTCTTCACCGACGGCAGAAAAGCAATTGATTTTATAGATTCTTCAGATCGAAAAGAGAAGATGTTTTTGTTGGCTGATTACGACCTCAGAGGCGATACAACCGGTTTGCAGGTAATATTGGAAAGCGGAATGAAGGAGCATTCGATTATCGTAACAAGCATCTACAATGACGGTATCATGCAGGATTTGGTCGAATCGTCCGTACTGAAAATACTCCCTAAGCAGCTGTTGGATTATGTTCCCGTTTCGCTGAAAAACATAACGGAAAGGAAAGCGATGGCCGGATAGACACCGCTCAGGGTTTTCTGCTGCAAAAACAGCGGTTTATTTTGCACAGAACGCTGATGCATTCCGGTTCGGTTTATCGGCGACTTTGTATTTTCAAGCGACAAAGTCCACCCTTGCCACCGTCAGCACCGTTACTTCTGTTGCGCCGTGTTTTTTCAAAACCTTAGAGCACTCGTTAGCCGTAGCTCCGGTTGTCATGACGTCGTCCGCCAAAATTACTTTTTTCCCCTCTAAAAGATGCGAATATGCCGCCTGCACCCCGAAGGATCCTTTGACGTTTTTCAGACGCTTTTTGCGGGATAATCCCTCCTGCTGAACGGTGGATTTTATTTTGCGCAGAATCCGGGGTTCGTAGAGGACGCCGCTCAACTTACTCAGCTCCATTGCCAACAGTTCGGATTGATTGTATTTACGCTTTATCCTTTTCAAAAAATGTATCGGAACGGGAATAATTATGTCGGATTTTTTTATTTCGGTTTCAGCCGCCCGATAAATCCAAGCGGCGAGTTGCCGCGCCATATATGTGGCGTCTCCGTGTTTAAATTTCAGCAGCATGTTTTTGGAAAAATCATCGTATCGAAATACCGCAACGGCTCCGTCGAAATGCGGTTTCTTTCGGAGGCATGAAAGACACAGCAAATTCGCGTCCGTTTCAAACGGAGCGCCGCAAATTCTGCATTTCGGATCGCTTATCCACTTAATTTTTTTCCAGCATTCGGGACACAGTCCCTCCGTATCGACGAATTCTTTGCAATTACAGCAGACCGGAGGAAAACAAAAGTTATTTAGGGCCGATATAAAATTTCGGATTCGATCAAATAAAAATATCTCTGCCGTCGACATATTTATGCTAAAATTAACCGTGTTCATTGTGGAGAAGTGATTGTGAATTTTTTCTTAAATTTAAGAAATAATCTAATCGAACACGGAGGGGATTCATTGATTTTTGCCGTATCCGCTTTTTTGATTTTCGGACTCGCAATTATCGCCTCATATCTGTTTTCAAAAAAATTCGTGAATCTTGAATTCGGCAAACTTAATAAAGAATCCGACACCTTCTGCGATCGAATTATCATTCTCGCGTTCGGCAGCGTAATATCCGTGTCGATTATTTCCGCCGCATATTTTATTTTCATAAACTTCTTTCAGGAATTCCATGCGACGGCAGACGCGTATTTTCAGCTGATTATCGTTTTTGCCGTCGTACTGACGGCAGGCTATGTATTGATAGCGCCCCGACACCCGGAAATGAGATTTTTAAAAACTTCTTCCGATAAAGAAGCCGAAATCATTTATAATAAATTGCTTCGAATAACAACCGTTTGCTTTTTCATGTCTTCGGCGGCGGTATTTGATCCGACGATCGGACGTTTTCTCAGCGGATTGGCGGTGGTTTACGGCTTTTTCGAGATACTTATTTCCGCAAAATTGATAACGGAAGCTTTTGCCGTAACAAAACCCCGAGCGTCGTTCCTTGCCTTGAAACTGTTGAACTTTTTCAACGAAAAAATCGCGTACCTGTGTTTATTCGGCATGTGTCTGGCAATTCAGTCCAATTATGCGCCGCAGTCTTTGTTTTTTTTCGAAAGTCTCGAGGACATTTTTTGTATTCTGGCGGCGATATTTTGTTTGCAAATATTGATTTCCATCATAATAAGTAACTTTATAAGTTGGGCGCAGGCTGCAAGTTTTAAATTGTATGCCAGAAATTTAATCGACATCTGCAACGTGGTGACGATTACGTCCTACACAGTCGCCATCTGTTTCGCTTTTAAGAAAGCCGGGTTCGATCTCCATCAATATATTTTTCGAGACGAAATTATAGTCGTTTTGGGAATTATCTGGGCAGACGTCATAATATATAAGGGCTTCAAAGGATTTACCGCAGCCCTGATGAAAGACGCGGGAGCGAAAGATACGGAAGAGCTCGATTATACTATGGAAACCGATGAATCGGACTATACCGTAAAGGTGCAAACTTTTTTACCGACGGCGTCTCTGGTATTTTACGCAATTCTTTTCACGGTTTCCGGACTGTTGATTCTTTCGAATTTAAACATCAATGTCGCGCCGATACTGGCGGCTTTTACGGTATTCGGCGCGGCGGTGGGTTTGGCGGCGCAGGATTTGATTCGATCATTCATGTACGGAATCGTGTTTCTACTCGAAAAAGACCTGTACGCGGGAGAATACGTTAAAATCAACGGAACGGAAGGAACGATCGAAAAGTTGTCGGCGAGAGCGCTGTATTTGCGCGAGATTAACGGAGCTCTGCACACCATACCCTATAACATGGTGGGCAGCATCACGAGCTATTCTCAAAATTATTTGTATCATAACGGAGCGCTGCCGATCGGCTGCGAAGAAGACGTGTCAACGATCTCCGCCATTCTGACGGAGGTGGTGGAAAACATGAAAAATGAAGATAATTTCAAAGACAAAATCGTCGGAAAAGTTGAAATATTCGGCCTCTGTCCGTTTGATATCACCGGATTGCGTCTGCATTGGAGAATTAAAACTTCTTCCGATTTTAGCGGAATAAACGTAAAATATGAGATCTATCAGAGGCTGTACGCGGAGTATAAAAATCGGGGAATACGCATTCCGCTTGCCGATGCAGTCATAGGAGCCGTTCGATAGATATCGGGGAAACAAATTATAAGCTTCGGGCAATTTTTATTCGCGGGAGAGCATGATACAACCGAAAAACCGTAACGTAAAAATAGCCGTAACCATCGAACCTTCCTCGCATATTTTGGAAGACGCGGGAGAATTATTCTCCGCCGGAGCGGACATATTCAGAGTAAATTTTTTCCGCAATTCCCGAGCGGATAATTTGAAAATATATGAAGCAATTCGGGCGGTCGGTCGAAAACATCGGGCGTTTCCGACAATTTTGGCGGATTTGCAATGGAGCGGAGCCGGATCCGAAGAGAGGAATTCGTTGAATCTGGCCGTCGAGCTCGGTTTTGACGGGGTTATTCTGTCGCCGATACGAGACCCGGAAGCCGTTTTAAAGGCAAAAAATACAGTTAAAGGCCGGACGGCAATCATGGCAAAACCTGATTTCTCCGAAGCCGGCGTCGCGCCGGAACCGATAATCGAAGCTTCGGACGGTTTGGCGACGGAAAGCGGAGCTTTTTCTTTGATTTCCGCAGAAGAAGCGACGGATATTTGTAACAGACTGGGACGGCCGGCAATCGTTTCTGTCGGAAATTTTGCAAACTTTTCCGCCAAGGTCGGAGAGGCCGTTTACCGAAAGGCGGACGCAATCGCGCTGCCGCCCGAATTATCCGACGGACGCCGTCCGCTCGGAGAACTCAAAATGTTGAATGAAATTCTGGAAAACATCGAGTCCGACCCTTTGGCGTTAAAACACATAAGAGAAACGGCTCGTCTGCCGCATAACAGCACGGCGGACGCCATTTGCGCATCCGCCGCGGAAGCCGTAAAAGTTTCCTGCGCAAGGGTTATGGTATTGTTTACCGATTCCTGGAACACCGTTTTGAGATGCTCCAGATTACGTCCGGGAGTGAAAATAATTCTCATTACGGATTCTTTTGAATTAGCCGGTAAATCCGGACTTTCCTATGCGGTTCGGGCAATCGTTTCCAAAAATTCGTTCAAAGCGGAGGAAATTTGTAAAACGGCCAAGGTAATCGTCGCGGAAAATCGATTCGCGGCCGTCGGAGATAACATAGTCATCCTGAGCAACGTTTCCGCCGACAATTTTGTAAGCGTTTGCAGACTTTAGCCGAAAATCAAAATCCCGCATCAACTTTTCCGGTGAATTTCAAACGTTAATTCCTTAGTCTTTCTTCAAGCCAAGTATTTCTGGCGGCAATTTTATCGTTTTTTAAAGCAAAAAGCATGGCTTCCCTGCTGCCGATAATGACAACAAGCTTTTTTCCCCTGGTGATTCCGGTATAGACGAGATTCCTCTGCAGCATAGTATAATGCGCCGTCACGAGCGGAATTACGACGACGGGATATTCCGATCCCTGGCTTTTATGGATTGAAACCGCGTAGGCCAAAACCAATTCATCAATCTCCGAGTATTCGTACTTCAATTCATTGCCGTCGATGTTCACGCAAACAATCTGATTTTCGCGGTCCGCGCGGGAAATTACGCCGATATCTCCGTTGAAAACATTTTTATCATAGTTGTTTCGAATCTGCATCACCTTGTCTCCGACGCGATAACGGCAACCTCCGCGAACTATTTCAAATCCGTTAGGATTCAGCGCCTCCTGCAGAACTTCGTTAAGCTTTGCCACGCCGACGGTTCCGCGATTCACGGGAGTCAGCACCTGAACATCCTTTACGGGATCGACCCCGAACTTTCCGGGAATGCGTTCTTTTACCATCAGCAGAATTTTATCCGAAATCTTCTCTGGATCCTTCTCATTTACAAAATAAAAATCCGATCCGTCTTTATTGTCGATTTTCGGATATCGGCCGTTTATGATTTCATGGGCGTTTATGATTATGGACGACTGCCGCGCCTGGCGAAAAATTTCGTTCAATTCTGCGACCCTGAAGACCCGAGAATTTATTATATCCCTTAAAACACTCCCGGCCCCCACCGAAGGCAGTTGATTTATGTCTCCGATGAGAACCAGCGTCGCATGCTCCGGAACGGCCTTGAGCAAATGATACATGAGCATCATGTCTGTCATGGAAGCTTCGTCCAAAATCAGCAGATCGCAAACCAATCGATTCTCATCATTCCGCTTAAATTTTCCCGTTACCGGATCAAACTCCAGCACTCGATGAACGGTTTTCGCGCTTCGGCCGGATGTTTCGGACATGCGCTTTGCCGCCCGTCCGGTCGGAGCGGTTAACAGAATTTTATCGGTGACCGACGAAAAAATTTCCAATATCGCCTTCGTAACGGTTGTCTTTCCGGTGCCGGGACCTCCGGTTATTACCGTTAATTTATTCGCGACGACCGTTTTTATTGCTTCGATTTGTTTTTCCGCCAAAGTAATCGACAGTTTTTTCTGCAGATCTTTTAATTCTTTATCGATTTGTATTTCCTTCACGTTTTTTGCGGAATCTCGAATTCTTTTCAGCATTTTTGCGACCTGAACTTCCGCCGCATGGAAATCCGTTTGGAAAACTCCCCGAATAATCCTGTCGTTCCCGTGCAAATCCTCAATCACGATCTTATTTTCCGCCAAAAGAGATTGAAAGGCTATCTTCAAAACAGACTCATCCGCATTCAACAATTCTTTGCATTTGGAAAGCAACGCTTCAAACGGATAATAAATATGCCCTTCGGCCGCCGTCTCGTGCAACGCAAACATAATTCCCGATTCCGCACGCACGGGCGATTTTTCGTCAAATCCTAATTTTCGTGCGATTTCGTCCGCCGTAAGAAACCCGATTCCCGCAACGTCGTATGTTAATCGATACGGATTTTCCTTCACCGTCGCAACGGACCGATTGCCGTATCTTTTGTAAATTTTCGCGGCATAGGCGGAAGTTATGCCGCAGCTTTGGAGAAAAATCATGACGGAGCGTATTTCCTTCTGTTCCGCCCAGGATTTGGCTATCATCCCGATGCGACCTCTGCCGATTCCCTCAACCCGAAGCAATTTCTCGACGGATTTTTCGATAACCTCCAATGTTTTCTCGCCGAATGCATTGACGATGCGTTTGGCCATTATCGGGCCGACGCCTCTGATTAATCCGGATCCCAAATATTTTTCTATTCCGTAAACCGACGCCGGTACAGAGCAGGAACATGATGCGACTTTAAATTGTTCGCCGAATTTCGGATGATTATGCCACTCGCCCGACATGCACAGGACTTCTCCCGGAACCGGAGACGGGATATTACCCGTAACCGTTATCGGATCGCGATATCCGCGTACCCTAACCTTGGCTATGACGTAGCCGTTTTCCTCATTTGCATAGGTAACGCGCTCCAACTGCCCTCTGAGTTCCGTTAAAGTTTTTACTTCGGACTGCATAATCTCCGGATAATATTAGTAATCGGAGCGGAATTCACTTTTTTTCTTCACATGCCGCAGATCCGAAGCCGACGGTCCCTTCATGCAACTATGTGAGCCGCAATTACCCTTTCCGTCCCGGCGAGATCCTTTACCGTTTTATACGGCTCAAACCCGTTATCCCGCAAAATTCCTAAAACTTCTGCCGCCTGACCGTATCCGATCTCCCAAAACACTGATCCGTTCGGTTTCAACAGTCTTCTTGCAAGCAATGACAAAGAAACGTAGGCTTCCGTCCCGGTTTTTCCGCCGTCGAGCGCCGCCGGCGGATCGTAATTTCGGACGCTTTCGTCCAGCAGCGGGATATCTTCGGTTTTCACGTAAGGGGGATTCGAAACAATAACGTCAAACATTTCTTCTCTGCCGGGAAGGCCGTTGAAATTATTCCAATCGGCTGCGATAAAAATCGCATTTTCGATGTTCAGCTCTTTTCGATTGCGTTCGGCGACTTCCGCAGCGGCCGAGCTGAAGTCTATGCCGACGCCCTGCGCGTTTTTATACTCCCGCAGCAGACTCAGCAAAATGCATCCGCTGCCGGTGCCGGCGTCCAGAAAATTCAAGGCGGATTGCGGTTCGAATTCGGATAAAACGGTCTCGACAATCAACTCCGTTTCCGGTCTCGGATCAAGCACGTCGGCGTTAATAAAAAAATCGTCCTTCCAGAAGGATCTGCGGTTTATTATTTTTGAAACCGGTTCTTTACGGCGATAACGATCCGCCATGGAGCGAAACAGCAATTCTTCCGTATCGCTCAAACATATGTTTTCCTCCTCAAAAAAAATCCTGTCGAAAGAAAAATTTTTAATTTTCGCGATTATCCGCAACATATCCCGCCTGCGGGATTCTCCGCCGACACTTTCGATACATGAAGAAATTATGCTGCGAACGGACGGCAAGTTAACTTTATTCCCCTTGAAAATCCGCTATTCGGCTTTCCCGATCGAACTCCGCAAGCGCCGTGATAATGTCCTCTAATCCGACGCCTTCCATTATTTGAGGTAATTTATACAGAGTCAGCCCGATTCGATGATCGGAGACCCGTCCCTGGGGATAATTGTAGGTGCGAATGCGCTCCGATCGATCTCCGCTTCCGATTTGCAAACGGCGATTATCCGCCCTTTCAGCGTGCAATTTCCGTCTTTCCGCCTCGTACAGACGCGCTCGCAGAATTTTTAGTGCCTTCAGACGATTCATATGTTGTGAACGTTCATCCTGCTGAGTCACCACAATGCCGCTGGGAATATGGGTAATCCTGACGGCGCTTTCGGTTTTGTTCACATGCTGCCCTCCGGCACCGGAGGCCCTCATTACGTCTATTTTCAGATCGGTTTCGTCGATGCGAACGTCCACCTCTTCGGCTTCCGGCAAAACTGCAACTGTGGCGGTGGACGTGTGAATGCGCCCCCCGGATTCGGTCACCGGAATTCTTTGAACCCGATGTACGCCGGATTCGAATTTCAGATAGGAAAATACCCCTTTACCCGATATGCAGGCGGACGCTTCTTTTATGCTTCCTATGCCGGATTCGTTACAGCATAAAATCTCGAATTTCCACCCGCGAAACTCCGAATATTTCTGATACATGCGAAAAAGATCCGCGGCAAACAGTCCCGCGTCGTCTCCTCCGGTACCGGCTCTGATTTCCACGATGGCGTTTTTTTCGTCTCCGACGTCCTTCGGCGCCATCATTAATTTAATTTCTTTTTCGATTCCGGGAATCAATTCCCGAAGATTTGCAATTTCCGAAATTGCCAACTCCTTAAAATCCGAATCGATAAGGGGATCCCCGATTGCCGCTTTAAGTTCCGATAATTCTTTTTGAGCTTTATGATATTTGTTTATGAGGGTCACAAAATCTTCAAGATCGGAGAATTCCTTCGACAGTTTTATGAAATCTTCGGAATTTCCCGCACATTCGGACATTTGCTCCTTCAAGAACTCATAACGTTGCAATATTTTAGTCGTCGTATCTTCGAAAGACATTTTTATCCTTTATAAAAACTTCAATCTTTCAACTTCATCGGCAAATATCTCGTTCAAGCGATCCATGAATTCGTCCGTCGATAACCCCGGACTGATCGGATCGCGAAACGTCAGGGTAATCGTACCGGGTTTCTTGATGAAACCGCGACGCGGCCAAAACTTTCCGGAATTATGTACAACCGGCACGACCGGACAGGCGACATTCTTATAGAATAAGGCTACGCCTCTTTTCAAGGGACTGAAAACCCCCGAAGCCATTCGAGTCCCTTCGGGAAAAATTATCACCGAACAGCCTTCTTTTATGGCGCAGTCGACCTTTTTAGCCGCTTCCGCAAGGCTTTTTATGCCGTTCTTCCGATCAATGACGATCGTGCCGGCCCTCAATGACATGGTGCCGAACAGCGGTATTCTTATCAATTCCTTTTTCAGAATAAAAATCGGATATTTGAATTTATTTATCAGGACCAAGGTTTCCCAAACAGATTCATGGCGAATGGCGTATATGGCCGGTTCCTTGAGAATGTTTTTTTTATTTTCAATGACATATTTTATCCCGCCTATTTTTTCGGTTATGAAGCCGAGAACAACAGACAGATAATGCCAGAAAGCAAAAACGCGCCGGCGGTTTTCGACCAACATCAGGGGAATTCCCAAAATCAAAGCCGCCGCTATGGTCGTAAAAAAGACAACATTAAAAAATAATGATCTTATTATGGTAATCATGCTCAGATTCTAACACAGGCGAGTATGATTTTATGAAATTCTTTTATGCAGTGCCACATGAATTTCAAATTCGGCTCTGATTTAACCGGATACGGGAGTATTTTTAAACGTCCGTTGACGCGTTTCAATTCCGATATGCTTCTCGGCATATGATAGTCGGAAGTAATCAAAAGAATTTCCGATATGTTGTTTTTTTCGGACCATTCATTGATTTCCAGAGCATTTTCCCGGGTGTTTTTTGCTTTTTTTCCCAAAATAATGCGGACATTCTTCATCTCTCCTTCCGGTAAAATATCTTTCAGAGTCGTTTTTGCGTGAACGCCGGATATAAATATATTTTTCGGATTACATTTTTCCGCGGATCGGAGTGCATGAAATACGCGACTGCGCCCCCCGGTAAGTACGGCGACGTTGTCGCAGAAAATTTTCCGATCGCAATCAAACGAAGCCGCGTGCCGCATGAAGAACACCAAGGCGCCGATCCAAAGCGCGACGAAAACAATCAGAATCTTACCTGCCGCCGACTTCATCAACCGATCAAATTATCATCTTTAAGAAAAAACAGAACCGTGCTTTTGGAGGTCGTCATCACCAGCATTGTCGTTATTAAGGGAATCAGGATCGCAGCCAGAACGTATTTTATGCTGCTCAAACTCCAAATTTCGGAAGACGATACGAAAATAATTCCGAAAATCGTAGCTAAACTGCAAAGCAGAGATATCACGGAAGCTCTGCATCCGACCGAAAAATAATAGCGCTTAAATTGAGATGCTATGTACAAATTATTGGCTCCTATCAGTCGCAGAATTTTCACCGTTCCCAGGTGTACTCCGAGAGTTTTTCTCGTTATGAAAATCACGGTTGCGCATACCGTCGCGAATATGAGCACCGATAAAATAACGGCAAAACCGAACAAACCGTTGCTGATCTTCACTATCGGAGCGTACCAGTTGGCATGATCATGTATCCTGACTTTCGGAGAGATCTTCGATAATCTGTCGCTCAGCAAAAGAAGATCGATCTTCACGTCTCTGTCGGCTTCAACGTCAAAAATGACCGGAAAAGGAAAATTATCCGGAATGGTCGTGCCGCACAGCCACGGTTCCAGTATCTTCAGCATGTCGCTTTCGTGCAATTTTCTCGCGAATTTTATTCCCTCCGTGGATTTGAGAATTTTCAATATCTCATCCTTCTGCTTTTCCGTAAGAGATTCTTCGGCTCCGTCCACATTGGATTGAAACTCGACCGTTATACGACCGTTAAGGGCATCCCGCCATCCGGAAGTCAGATTCTGGGTAAAAAATCCGCTCATTATGGCGATGGTCACCGAATACATTAAAAACCCGATGATGAAGGGCACAAATTTTCCGGATTTATCGCTCTGAAAGTCGAAATCATAACCGACGTCGAGATCATTCAGAAAAGAACTCATGGCAGAACTCCTCCTCCGGTTTGACTTTTATCCGTGAGACGGCCGTGATCCAGGTTAAGCTCGTTATATCGGAATTTATCCACAAACTGCCTGTAATGGGTCGCCACCACGACGCAGGTTCCCATTTTATGCATGCCGTAAAAAAGCCCCATAAGCTTGTTGGCGATTCTTTCGTCAACGTTTCCCGTCGGCTCGTCGGCCAGCAACAAATCCGGTCGCGTAATAACCGCACGGGCAATCGCAACCCGCTGCTTTTGTCCTCCGGAGAGAACGTTCGGCAACGCATTAAAGCAGTTGCCCAAACCGACCCAGTCGAGAATTTCCTTCGCCTGATGCTCCCTCTGTCTCGACGATTCTCCGATAACTTTGAGGGGCAGCGTGACATTTTCCAAAACCGTAAGATGATTCAGAAGATTGAAATCCTGAAATACGACGCCGATACGCTGTCTCAGTTTACATTGCTCTTCCGACGAAATCTCCGAAATGTCTTTGCCGAAGATTTTCAACTTGCCGGAAGAATGCCTGATCCCCATATAAAGCAAACGCAGCAGACTGGTCTTTCCGGCTCCGCTGGCCCCCGTGAGAAAATGGAAGGATCTTTTATGGAGAGACAGGTTGATATTTTTTAAAACCGGAGCGCTGTTTCCGTAATGAAGCATAACTTTATCCAAAGAAATAACCGGTCCCTCTTTCGACATAACTACTCCGAACTGACGCGTCTTTCCGAAAGACTAACATATACAAGAGGATCAATACAAATCAAATCCCCGATATTTTTTTGAATCGGTCGAAACTCTTTATGTTATCGAAATCCAAATCCAGAGATTCAGCCCCCGAAAACGCAAAATAGTAGGTCTGATATCCCTCCAGTCGGCGAGCCGGTTTCATATAACTGCCCCACTCGCTTATGGGAGGCAATTGGCCGGTACGGCTGTGGGAAACCAGTATATACTCTCTTGACTCAAGCCCTTCCAAAACGGTGCGGGAAATTTCCCCCGATTCTATTCCTATGTTTACTATTCGACTTATCTCATGCTCCGTCAGAACGCTTAGAAAACTCGGACGTCCGTCGGAGCTCAAAAACAAATATCCGCCGAAAGTATCAAGCATATAATACTCGACATATTCGTTGTTCAGACAGTTATTGAAAAAGAAATTGGCAAAAACCGGATCCTTGAGGTGAGTCTGATCATGAATCGAAAGATGCTTCGATATGTCGTCGGTATGTATTTTAAAATACTGACAGACGGATTTGTCTATGTTTTCGACTATCTCGGCTTCGAGGTTATCCCCTCCTTTTTTTATAAATCGGTTTATGCGGCCGCAATTAAAAGCGTCTATGGCGATTTTTTCATCGGCCACGCCCGTCAGCAAGACTTTTTGAATACTCTTGTCGTTGACGGCGGAACAAAGCTCAACGCCTTTCATGCTCGGCATCGAGTAATCGACCACGATCGCGGAAATTCTGGAAAATCTGTCGAAACTGTAAATTTCCCGGTGCAGGCAGTTGATGTTCAGGAGAACGGAATTCCAATCGGAAGTTCCCTCTTCTCCTCCTCTGGTCAGATCCGAGTAATCCAGGCGATTTACGTTGCTGACGTCGTTTATGTAGGAAAGCGCCTCACAGGGATCGGTAAACGCTTTTAATACGATACCGGAGGAAGGAAGCATCCCCGTTACGGCATCAATAAAAGACAAATTGTCGTCCACCAATACGACCGTAGTAGGGAAAAAACAGCTTAATAATATATTCATCAGTCCGTTAACATCGAAACCGGAAATTAATTCTAATACAAATACTTTGTCTTTTCAATACACGGAAGATTCGAAAACCGGTCGGATATGAACGAAGTATTCCGCAGGTCGGCGCACGGAACGGCGCCAACCTCGACACACATACTACCGACCGCTCTTTTTTAATGCATCTTCCTGGAGAGCGCCGCCAACATCAAAATGGCAACGATGTTGGTGATCTTAATCATCGGATTTACGGCGGGTCCCACAGTGTCCTTATAGGGATCTCCGACGGTGTCGCCGGTAATCGCGGCCTTATGGGCTTCAGACCCTTTTCCGCCGAAATTCCCCTTTTCGATGTACTTCTTGGCGTTATCCCAGGCGCCACCTCCGGAAGTCATGGACAGAGCCAGGAAAAGTCCGGTCATGATGGTTCCCAACAGCATCGCCCCGACGCTCACAAGGCCGGCCGCATGTCCGCCGAAAAAGCGAACCGCCGTATACAGAAGAACAGGCAACAGCACCGGCAGCAAAGACGGTACGATCATTTCGCTTATGGCGGCTTTGGTTAAAATATCCACGGCTTTCGTATAGTCGGGTTTTGTTTGACCGGTCATAATCCCTTTCATGGTCGCAAACTGGCGCCTTACCTCCACGACAATGGCGCCGCTGGCACGTCCCACGGATGTCATGCCGAAAGAACCGAACAGATACGGCAACAATCCTCCGATAAACAACCCGATTACCACATAGGGATCGCCCAAATCAAAACGAACGAAAATTGAAGGAAAATAGTGGGAGATATCCTGCGTATAGGCCGAAAACAACACCAGAGAGGCCAATCCCGCCGACCCGATGGCATAGCCTTTGGTGACGGCTTTGGTGGTATTACCGACGGCGTCCAGCTGATCGGTCACTTTACGCACATCCTCCGGCAAACCGGCCATTTCGGCGATACCGCCGGCATTGTCGGTAATCGGACCGTAAGCGTCGATGGTAATAATTATGCCCGCCAAAGCCAGCATGGAGGTGGCGGAGATAGCTATTCCGTACAGTCCCGCCTGCAGATATGCGAATAGGATCGCAAAGCAGATGATTACTACCGGAATCGCCGTAGCCTCCATGGAAACGGCCAGCCCTTGTATGATATTGGTGCCGTGCCCGGTTTCCGAGGCCTTTGCAATGCTGATGACCGGCCTGAAGGCATAGGAAGTATAATATTCGGTGACCCACACCAGCAGCAGAGTAACCGTCACTCCTATAAGAGCGCAACTCAAAATCCCGTATCCCGAAAAGGGCGCCGAGCCGCCGCGAGCATAAAATATCGTATGCGGATCGAACATTTCTACGGTGACCGCATACATCAAAATCACGGAAAGCAGCGCAGAGGCAATCAGGCCCTTATAGAGAGCCCGCATTACGTTTTGGTCTTTGCCCGTTTTCACAAAAAAAGTACCGACAATCGACCCCAGAATGCACACGCCGGAAATCACCAGCGGATAAAGCATAAGTCGGCTCTGGGCCGCGTCCCTGAAAAAAATTTCCGCCAAAATCACGGTGGCGCCGATGGTGACGACGTAGGTTTCAAAAAGATCGGCGGCCATTCCGGCGCAATCTCCGACGTTGTCCCCGACGTTATCGGCTATGACTGCGGGATTCCGCGGATCGTCTTCGGGTATTCCGGCTTCGACCTTTCCCACCAGATCGGCCCCCACGTCGGCGCCTTTGGTGAAAATTCCTCCTCCGAGACGCGCAAATATCGAAATAAGAGAAGCGCCGAAGCCCATGGAGATCAAAGATTCGGAAATCAGCCGCGAATCATGTACAAATTTCTTCAGAAAGAAGAAATACAGCCCTATCCCCAGAAGCCCCAGTCCCACAACCAAAAATCCCGTAACGGCTCCGGACTTATAGGCTACCGACAGAGCATGCTCCGTTCCCTGTTTTGCCGCTTCGCAGGTGCGAACATTGGCCCTTACGGAGACATTCATGCCGACGTATCCGGCAACGGCCGACAAAACCGCCCCGATAACAAACCCGGTCGCCGGATAACATCCCATGAACAGGACAATAATGACAGCCATCAGGACGCCTACCGCCGCAATGGTTTTATATTGCCGATTCATATAGGCCGACGCCCCTTCCTGAATGGCGGCGGCAATTTCCCGCATACGGTCGTTACCGTCATCGAGTTTAAGCACGTTTCTGACATTCAAAGCGCCGTACAACAGGGCGGCAATCCCGGAAACAACCGTCAGGGTCTCCCAACAATACACATCACACATGTTACAACCTCCGAAAAACGGTTGTATTATTCCATAATGCGCATCCGATATCAAACCGGCATTTGAATTTATTTCTTATTTAACACATAAGAGCAAAATATCTATGCGGGTATCCCCAGGCGGGAAGCGGCAACACTCACAATCTTACTGAAAGTCCAATCTTCTTTCTCCAGCGTCCTTTCTTTTCCTTCGGGATTTTCGCCTTTTCCTTGAGGAGAACGGGCCGCGCTGCCGTTAAAAACTTTATCTCTGCTGCGGACGACGTCATGACGTATGATATAGTTGCCCGTTTCAACCGTCGGAAAATGCCGGACCTCCGGTTGCGACGTCTTCGGCGGTCTGACTTCATCATTCTGTTGCGGAACCGCCGCCGCCGTCGGAGCCGGAAGATTTACCTTCGGCTTTTGCTCCGTCGACGCGGGAGGATTGACTGCTCCCCGCTGTTGCACCCTCGGAGACGCCGGAAACCGCTTTCCGGTTATTTTCAGTACAACTTTTTCTTCCGGATCGCTCCTTCCGAAAACTTGAGGCGGGGAATCCGGGGGAGACGAATGAAAAAAAGAGGAAGCCGCGGCTGCTCCTTTTTTGCTCGGCGAACCCGACCGAACGTCATAAACAACCGACGACGGCAGAGCAGCTTTCGCCGCACCCCGCGACGTCATCCCTCTGCTTTTCGGCGGTTGCATGCTTCTCGTTCCGGTAACCGATCGCTCTTGTACGTCTGTTCCGGCAACGGCGGCCTCGGATCGGGATTGCCAAATTCCGATTGCGCGGTCCACCAGAGGCTTGTAAGATTCATTAACCTTATTAACCTTATTGCCGGCCCAAACGTTTATGTCCTTGAGAGCATCGTCGCTCAGACCGGGAATTATCAGGTCAAACACTATCTTTTGCATATAATCGGACGGAATATTATCGTCGATACGTTTCAGCAATTTTTTCCGATCTCCTGCCTCCCGGGGAAATACCTCCGTTTTCTCATAAGTTTCATTAATGTCAGACTGTTCTTTTATGGCTTCCGATAAAAATACGATTATGTCAAAATGATTCCGCAGACCCGACAAATCGCAGGCCAATTTTTTTATTCTCGCTGTCGGATCAAAATCGACTTTTCCGCCTCCGGCAATCAAAAACGACATTTCTCTTAATTCCTGAACATATCTTGAAATTTCGCTTACTATGATCTTTTTCGCCATATATTTCGCAGGCAAATCGGAACATTTGTGAAGACGATCAATCATCCGCGCAAACCCCGTTCCCGCAGATATAAGTGCCGGCTGCAGCCATAACCTGGGATGCTGCGGATTCGGCGGCGTAATGATCTCCTGTTGCCGGTAGGCTTCCCATACGGTGTCAAGCGCTCCGCCTGCGGAGGCGACAACGGATTGCAGATTTTCCGTATTCGGAAGCCCCTGCAGAAGATTCGCTCTCCACTGCTGAATTTCCTGAAAAAAAACAAGCGGATTCTGCCCTCGTTTTTCCTGCAAAAACTTGACTGTTTTGTCCTGCAGCGCCGCCAATTCATCCGCAGTTACGGTGAACTCTCCGGCGCCGCGAACTCCTCCGCGATTAACGTCCAGAACCATATCGTTGAGCAGATTCAGCATAACGCCCCTGAACGAGTCCGCGCGTCGCAGCGCATCGCTTGTGCGAATACACGCCCTGCCGATCGCAAACGCTTGAGCCGCCGGGTCGCTGTGTTTCCTGATTTCGTCGACGTCAACTCCTGCCGGCCCGTAACTCGACAAAAATTCTTCATCCGTCAATCCGCGCGTCGAAACGAGCGCGCGCATGGAAGTCGCGCTCGCTCCGAAAATTTCGAACCCGTCGGAAGCTTTCTTCGAAACCATGCAGCTCGCTTCAGAGCAAAACAGAGCTATACAAACGGCAAAAATCAACATGACTTAATCCCCTAACATTAATAATGAATAAAAACCGATCGCTTTCTTACGACCGCGCGTTAAGCGCATTCTGCACTGCCGGAGGCAACGGTATCATATTCGGATTTTCCGCCGCCGGCTTCCAATCGTCCGGCAACCGGACATGGTCTTCGTCAACGACAATTCCGTCCGAAAGCTGAATTCTGATATCGTCGAGGCCCATTCCGAGATCGGACATTACCGGCAAGAGGTCATCTAAGCGTTTGTATATGTCGATTTGTAATTTTGCCGGCAGAGAACCCAAAATACCATGCCCGTTTATGGACATATAGGCCGCTCCCACGGAAACACGCCCGACGCTGAATCCGTATGTTAAAATTGCACCGTAAACCATTTTGACATAAAAGTCACTCACGGCTCGGACTGTGGCGACATTAAATCCTTTAAGATTTCCGTATAAATTTAACATCTGAGGTATATCATTCACAATGAGGGAGCACACACGGATGAGAGC
The DNA here is from genome assembly GCA_031276565.1 of Holosporaceae bacterium. Classification (GTDB taxonomy): domain Bacteria; phylum Pseudomonadota; class Alphaproteobacteria; order UBA3830; family UBA3830; genus JAIRMQ01. The sequence continues at coordinate 17,907 of JAISMS010000049.1, forward strand.
CTCCAATTCCTTGATATGCAACTCTTTGTTAAGTCTCAAATTTTCTCTGAACTTTTCCGCTTTTCCGAAATTTTGCCCGGAATCTTCGGAGATACTCTTGACAGTTTTCATCAGAGTTTTAACGGATCCGATTATACCGGAAACGGCGTCCGCCTTTGATTGCAGCACGGCGGATAAGTCGCCGTTCGTCGGTTCCGTGCGGACGTCAAGCTTCAATATGGCGTCCAATACCGGCATTTCGGCTTCTCTGAGCGCTTTAAGGTGCTCCATCGATTTCTTCCGTTGATTGTTGCGGCTATTACTCTTCTGACTTCCCAACCAGTCGTGCGCCGCCTGTAACTTCATGGCCAACAGAACCCGTTCCATCTGTCTTTCGTTACCGACGTCCACCCGACATCTTCCGTTGGAGGTTGTCGTGACTTCGTAAACGAATTCCTCGACGGTATCGATTCCCTCGGGCAGATAAGAAGTTTTAAAGTATTCTTCGGTCACCCCTAAAGCATTTATTATCCTATTTGCCTTAGCTCTTAAGTCTCCTTCGAAAGCCGCGCGATCACCGGCGGTCCCCAGAGCTGCGGCATATGTCGATTTTCCCGGTTCATGTACGATTTTCGGAAGCGCATCATAACTTACCATCGCATCTGCGGCTGCAGCGTAAAGCATCCCGGATAAAACCATACCTCCGGACAGTATTGTTTTCATATTCATGTCATATCTCCTGTATTCAAACCTCGTACCGAAATTTTATTCTTCGATAAATGAATAAAGGCTACTTTTGCCTCCGCCATTTTTTGGCGAAGGCAATCGCACCGCATTCCGAAACGGCAATATTATGCCGTACATCAAAAAATAAAATACAATACTTGTAAGTATTAGTACAATATTAACAAATATAATGTCAAGTGTCCTTGTATTATTTTTTTATTTTTTTATAAAACCGATTCGAGCGTCGCCGAACCGTCTCTGTAAACGGAGCATCCGACGACATGTGCGTCGTCGGCTTTTGCGCCCCGTCCTTCGTCAATAAAATTATGACAAATTATCCGATTATTTGAACCTGTAAACAGCCGTTATCCTCAGGCAATCTCTGCCGACAGATATGCGATTCTCCATACTGCGGCCGAATACCGTAATATCCCGCAACCGCTTGGTTGTCTTAAAGGCGTGGGAAAACTCGACGGATATTCCCCAACGGTTTCCGATGTTTTTTTCGATGCCGACGGCTGCAAACGGCGTAACCTTGCTGAATTTTTCTTTAGAAACATCGAAAAAATTATTTTGGGGTATCGCGTGTCCGTTTAATTGAATCGCCCCGACTTTGGCGTAAAGACAAGTATTTATTTCGTTAAAAAAATAACTCGCTTTCAAGGCAATATGCGGACAAATTCCGAAAGATACCTTAATCGGCGGCATAATGCTTTTCAATTTTTCGCAAATCTTCTCATCGGATACCTCGGAACCGGAGAAAGAAGAAGGATTGAACACGGCCGCCGCATCATCCATAACGTTATTGAAGGATTCGTTCGAATTTATTCCCAAAGCATCGAAGCCGTAAAGAGAAAAATATCTCATGTAACCGAAAAAATCATGCAATCGGAAAGCTTCGTAAGCGTTTATCAGGTCGCCGAAGGTCGAATCGATTCCTCCCATTCTCCGAAATGCATTCGCAAGATTAGGAAACTCGCTCGTCAAAACGTTTCTTATTTCTCTGAATCCGTTTATGAGGGAACCGCCGCCCAATTCGGTTATGCGGGCAATCGTGTTACCGTCCAGAAAATCGGCAAAAACCGCATTCGGATTAAGATTTTGTCCGCAGTTGCCGATTACGCCGTTTCCGCTTGCGTCCGCCGTCATAAACTCCTCCACCTCGGATTCGCTTCCCGCGCCTCCCAGATATCTGACGGCTCTCACGAAGTTTTCCCAAACTCCGGCGTCCATGACGCGAATTTCCTCATCCGGAAAATTCAAATTTGCCGGAAAAGCGCCGGGATAAAAACTGTGGGAAATATTCTGCATCATCTGTCTTAAAACGTCGCTCTTCGAAGATTCGCCCGCCGGACATGATAAGACTCCGACCATACGATCGATTCGTACTTTTCCGGATTCGGATCCGAAATCAACGCCGGCTTCGACGCCGATGCTGAAATTTCCGCAAACGTTGTACATATATCCCAGAGTTACGGTACCGCCGCAGATTCCGGAATTGACGGAGCCGCTTCCGCGACAAAATTTTGAACTCGCAACTGCGGAAGTTTTTCGGATTCCCGTAATTAAACCTGCTCCAACCGAAATTCCCGCAAAATCTGCGGCGCTCGAATTGTAATTTTCGACGGAGGATTTTTCTTTGCGGACGCATTCTTTGCAGGATTTATCCCGCGCCTCCGAGTAAAAAGCCGAAATCGCCAAAACGCAACAAAACGCTCCCCGCAAAATGCTTTTTTGCCGAAACCTCTCCCCTTGATTCAAAAATTTGATCCCCGTTAATATTCGAGAAAAAATATAATTTGTATTTTCCATCTCACGTTCTCCTTGTTTAAACGTCGCCCTGTTTAACCTGTCCGCCCGCAGTCGGGCTCCGGCCGATATTACGGCTGTTGCCAATTCTTTCTCGAAGGCGATAAAATTAAAAGCACCGATATCGCATAATCGACGAATAGCATGCAAAATTAAATCGCGATACGACAATATTCATATATTTTATTCGCGGTAATGTCAATATGGACAATCATTTTTTATATTATTTTTTTAAACAGAGAAAAATTCGAAAATCGTCGCGATTTTTTTGAATCCCGCCGAACGTAAACCATATTTTAACCATTCTTTATTAGTTTTTAACATTATCAGAGCGGAGCGGTTGAAGTGACAGATTCTCTTTCTTTTATTCCGGAGGACGCAAGATTTCGGCAGCCGTTTGATGCGAAACCGATAAAATACAATTGGTATATCTCTTCGGATAAAGTGTTTTCGAGCAAAGTAGACGGAATGACCGATTTTGCTCCGATCTCCGGCATCGAATTCTGCGTGTCCAGATTTTCCCTGTTCGACGGAACCGCGAGTTCCGATTCGGCGGTGGCCGCCCAAGACGTGAAAGTCTATATGGAATCCGGACCCCATTGCGCCATGATTCAGTCTTTTTTGGCAAAAGGGGAAATCGTTCCCTCGATTACCGTTAAAAAGACAGTCATTATGCCGGAAAAAATACAGCCCTTAGAAGAAAAAGTATTTTCCGGGTGCGTGGTGCAATCATTTGCCCTTCAGGGAGAAGCGATCTCTTTTTCTTTCAGATACTCGTCCTATTCCGACACCTACACGGCCCTTGACGACACAGGCGCCGTCAAGGGAACCGCGGCCGTAAAAGTTGATTTGGTAAAGTGGGAGATAACAAGCGAATGACAAATGCAGCAATTGTTCCGTTATTTGAAAGACTTACGGATGAAAATCCGGAGGTTCCGTTCGAAAAGACTCCGAAAAGATTCTCGACGTTCGAGGAATTGCAAAATTCAATTTTGAATGATCTGACCTGCCTCCTGAATACAAGAGTTTCCAATTCTTGGGCCGATAACGTCAAAGAAAAAATAACCGCACCCTACGCCTACGGAGTCAACGTCACCGCTCCGACGTCGGCGAGCAACGTTTTCGAGATTCAACGATTGGAAGCAAAGATTGACGCGGTAATAAAACAATTCGAACCGCGGCTGATAAACGCAAAATCCCGTGTGGCAGGCACCGGAAAAAATCCCTGCAGCGTATTTGTTAACATAGAGGCGACGGTGCTGCTGGATAATCGAAAAACTCCGTTATCGTTTCCGATAGTTATGGACGTGTAAATGATAAAAAACGATATAGATATCCTGTCGGAATACTATCAATACGAGCTCTCCTACCTGAGAAGCGCCGGCAGCGATTTCGCCCGAAAGTTTCCGAAAATTGCCCGAAGACTGGATCTTTCCCATAACGAATCCGCCGATCCGCACGTGGAAAGACTAATAGAAAGCTTCGCGTTTTTAACGGGAAAACTGCAAAAACAAATAGACGATCAATTTCCCGAAATAGCCGCAACGCTTCTGAACGTAATTTGCGAACCTCTCGCGCTGCCGACTCCTTCCTGCGTAATGGTGAAATTCGAAACGGATCAAACCCGCGCCGCCAAAGCCCCGGGAACAGTTATTCCCAAAGGTACTCTGCTTTATGCCAACAGCCATTCCGGAGAAGTCTGCTCTTTCATGACCGCCCATGATCTTGCCTTATGGCCGGCGGAGATTTTTTCGGTTTCCTTAATTCCCAAAGAGCATCTGCCGGGATATTTTGCCCGTTCGACCTACTATCTCAAAATCGGAATCAGATACAATCAGACGGACGGCGCGCCGCCGAAACTTCGGTTTTACATACATGCCGATGCTCTGCTGCGCGGAAAGATTTTCGCTTCCTTGTTTTCCAACGAAGAGCGGGTGATTTTTTCAAAAGATTCCCGCTGTCAATTCATACCCGCCATAAAACCGGTGGGATTGGAAGACGACGAATCTTTATTTCCGTATCCTTCGACGGTTCATAAAGGATTTCGACTGCTCCAGGAATATTTCGCCTTTGCCGAAAAATTCTACGGATTCGATGTGGAATTTCCGCCGGATTTAAATATTGCCGGCGAAAATTTTATTTATATTCCGATGAGCAGCAATGTTTCCATGCAAATATCCGAAAAAAACTTCTCGTTTTCTTCGGTTCCGGCCGTAAATTTGTTCCCGAAAGTTACGGAACCTCTGCGTCTGGATTACAAACGGGTGGAATATTGTCTGGTGCCGGACTATCGCAGATACAACAGTCACGAAATCTATAAAATCGAAAAAGTCGTGGCCGCGGACGCCGTCGATAACAATGAAATCTACATACCGGAGTTTTTTTCCTGCGATTACTCGCCGGATGAGGCCAAAGTCGGAATTTTCTGGAAATCCTCGAGGAAAAAATCCTACATGAAAGACGCCTTCGGCGACGACGTCAACATTTCCTTCACGGATATGTATTTCAATCCGCAGCGCCCGGCGGATAAGGTGTTCTATGCCTATACCCTCTGCACCAATCGAGGCTTGGCGGAACAGATCCCGGTATCCGGAAAACTGCAGGCGGAATTATCGCTGCCGATTCGACAAATCTGCTGCGTCGATCGTCCGACTCCTCAAAAACCCGCCCTCAAAAGCGGAGAAGTGCTGTGGAAATTAATTTCCGCCCTTTCGTTAAATTCCTTTTCGTTCAGCGATAACGGAATTAAAAAAATGACCGAAGTGCTGCGCGTATTCGCCGACATCTCAGGATCGGATCTGCAACAGGAAGCCGGATCCGTGGTATCGGTCAACAGTTTTATAACAATGCGGAGATTCGACGAACAGACATGGCGCGGTTTCGTGCGCGGAGCGGAAATAGAAATCACCTTCGACGACACGATTCCGAATATGGGATTGCCGCTCAGTCTGGTGCTGTCGAAATTTTTGTCCTCCTACACGTCGATTAACACATTCACCGACGTAATCGTAAAAAACACAACAACAAACGGGATTGTTAAAAAATGGAAGCAGCAGTTCGGCATAAAGAATTATCTCTAAACGAAAGTTTGCAACTGAAACCGCACCAGTTTTCGTTTGAAACCGCCGCCTATATCCTGGAACACGGATCAAAAATCATTTTCGGAGACGAGACGAACGTCGCAAACGCTCCGTTCAAAACCCGCAGCATCAATTCGTTCTATCTGCGCGGGACGGAAATTGAAAAAATCTCGCAGGAAGACGGAATTCCCGTAATTCATATCGAAAGATTATCCCTGGCGGGATTGAACGCCCCGCTGCCGACTCCCTATGCGGAATTAATATTCCGCAGAACTCAGGAGCAGGACGTCGGCATGGAGGCTTTTATAAACACTTTCAATACCCGACTTCTTGGAATTTCCTGCCGCATCAGTCGACGACGTCATTTGAATCTTCAACGGCACGACGGAGAGAATTGTTTACTGCTGAAAACAATCGCAGCCTTTTCAGGAGATCCCCCACTGAAAGCGGACAGGAAAATGTCTCGCCTCTCCTACCTGTTTTGGACAAAAGAAAAAAGCGCCGCCGGCCTGGAAGCCGTTCTTTCTTCTTTTCTGAAATTTACCGTTAAAGTGAAACAAATACAAACGTTTTGGGCGGATCGCAGAGAAAATCATCCCCTGGGAACCATGGAGCTCGGACGCTCCTCCGAATTGGGAAAAAGAATTTCGATATCCTCCTTCGGAGTAGAAATTTGTTTAACCCATCTGGATTTCAATAAAATTTTTTGTTTAATCACCGATGAAAAATACTTAAACGAAGTTCGAACGTTAATTCGCAAATATTTGGGGGATTTTTTCTGCTGCACTTTGAGTATAACTCCCCCCAACCTCCCTCCGCTGAAACTCGGACGACCTTTACTCGGAAAAACCTCCTGGATTCCGGGAAAAATCCCGGACCCCGTAAAAATAATTTGCTGATCTTTCGATTATACGTGATTATCGGCAAAATTCATCGGGAGGAAAAACGCCGCGGCCGGCTCCCGGAATACGTTTTCCCCGTCGAAATAAAAATAAAAAAATACCGCCCGAAGTATCCGTCACAATTGCGACTTATGAGGTCGAAAATTTTCGGATCGTCGGCGGAATATACGTCAGCAAAGTTTCGACCGACAACTCCCGGCCGTATCGGATAGGTTCGCGGCAAAAGACGATCGCATTATTATCAGAGGCGGAAATAAAGAAAGGTTCAAGACTAGATTAAGTTGATTTTCTGGCAGGATTTGCCGGGATGTATCAATGAAAAACAAGTATATAAAACACAGTCATATTTTGGAGAGTAAGTTTAGAGAGATTATTAGGCTATTTTGTGCAGATTTGGAAGCTGCTCATACGCCGTGATCGTCGGCGATTATTTCCTCTCCGGCATTTAGCGTAATATCAATGCCATCAAATTCGATTTTTGTAATTATTTCGTTTGGTTTCAGTCCCCGAATCTCAAACTGCTGCGTCGTTTGGCGCATGAATTCCGCGCTGCGCCTTTCGCTGGAAACCAAGGACTCGTAGGAAGACGACGAATCATACATTTTGTGCACCTCTCTCATAATTCATGAAAATTATCTCCCAACGAAACGATAGTAGTAGCAATAACGATAGGTTTCCGGGCTCAGCCACTGGATCTCAATGTCTGTCCAGTGATCAACATTCAACGTTATGGTCACGTCCGCCGGAATCGGATCGAAGGCGCAATAGGGATTGATTTTCATGCTGCCGGTCTGCAATTCCTGCGAAATTATCGGCTCCAATTCATAGGGCAGCATGTATACTTTCTGATCCTTGGCCAGATCGTGAATTTCCGTCCGAATTGCCAGCATTAAACACTGATTCACAACGGCTCCCGTCTGCTCGATTCCCTGATCCCGCATGTCGTCGTCGAAAAACGGATCCACAAAAATCCCCTTCTTCGCGCTCGGATCGCCGGAATTTGCATCATTTTTGAGACGTTCCTGCGATATCATGTAGTACAAATCCAGAATCATGCTTTTAATGGCCTCAATATCAGCCATTTGAATTACGCGAATGGCGTTGTTTGTAACCTTTGGCTTTTGATCCGTCGTCCAGTCCTGAAAAACCTGCGCCAACACCAGCTGCCCGGTCGGAGCTTTGGGAACTGCCGGAGACCACTCGTGCGCCAAACCTTTAACACGTCGCACAATGCCATCGGAATCAATGGTGATAAGATCATATCTCGGCATTTTCCAAGTATATGTTACCAGAACCGTCGTGCCGTCCACTGCGCCAGAGATTGTGAAGCCCGTGTCGTTAATATTCGTCGGCGTGAGTTTGGTCATGTGCCTATAAGTTACTTCATATGTGCTTCCCGGAGACGGCTCTGCCCCGGATAACGACCAATCCGCCCGGCTCGCTGTCAGTCGGTAGTCCGTATTTTTCACATAGACGGTTGGCCCCTGCCGCACCTGCACAATATCCACGACAGACGCAGACGGAAGCGGATCCGGCGCGCCGCTGTAGCTTCCGTGGGTGATGTTCGCCGTCTTCTGCACCGTCGCGTCCACTGAAGTTACCGACGCAAGCGGCGTATGATTCAAATGAATCGTCATTTTTCCTTCAAAATCGCCCTCAAACAAGTACGGATCGGAGTTCACTGTTTGAAGATCCGTCTCGTTATCGAACCTCGCCCGCAGCGAGTAGGCCAACTCAATTTCGTAGCCGTTCACATGAGCCTTGCCTTCGTTGACGGTGAAAACCTGCTCCGTTCCGGATGATGACAAGCATGTCACCCCCATGCCGCGCACCAAATAGGAGCCGTTGCTTTCGTTATCGTATCTGGCCAAGGCCGTACTCACCGAATCCATCTGCGGCGCAAGAGCCTTCTGCACCAGTACTCCGCTCTCGACACTATAAACTCCGAAAAATTCTCCCAGTTCGCTGTTAGGGCCTGCAACTCCCTCCGCCACAAAACCCCAACTCAGCCGGTATTGCAGACGGCCGGCTCCCGGCTCGTTGTAGTTCCTGATTCCGACAGCCGGATCCCGCAGCTCCGGGTCCTCCGACGCAGTCACGGTAATTTCCTTGAAATACACCCCGATCTTCACGCTGCCGGTAACCGGAATTTCAAAATTTCCCTGATGCACGTCTCGAACCGTGCCGTTCAGATAAATTTTCCCGGCCTCCACCGTCACCGCTCCGGTCTGATTATCGACGATGCAAGTGCAGCCGCGGATAACATCGCCGTCTTTAAAAATCGCGTCGCCAATATTTTTTAGAGCATAATTCGCATAGGTTCAAGACTAGATTAGAGGGGAGATTTTCTTAACTTACATAATAGCAATTTGTAAATATTTTCTTGTCTGTAGTTAAAGCGCCACTCGGTTTCTTTCAAGTGTAGGTTGCATTTATCATTTTTTATTCCTTTGAATTTCATAAGCCTGTTCTTGGTTACTCCCCAAAAGTTTTCCATACCGTTTACATGTGCCCTTCCATTAGCAAAAACATCCGTACTGTGAGTTGCTCGGCAGTGCTTTTTGCAGCCTTCATTCACAAGACCGTCGTACGCTTTTCATTCATCACTGTAAACAGTTGAACTTTCAGGAGCTGATTTTTTATTATCGGTACCAATTCTGCTGCTGAACAGTTGTTTACAATCTGCGTACAGACTTTGCCTTCTCGCTTTTTCATCCCAAAAACTTTTGTTTTACCGGCTGCACCGCGGCCTCTTTTCCCTCGAACTCTCTTAGCTCCAAAGTAGCTTTCGTCAATTTCAATCTCACCGGAAGTAAAGCATGACTCTTCCTCTGCAAATTCAGCAATTCTTTCTCTTAAGAGTTGTGGAATCCCGTTTATGGTATTACGATCAACTTTTGACAATTCTGCTATTTGAGCAGTTTCCGAATCTGCACAAAATAGCCTGATAATCTCTCTAAACTTACTCTCCAAAATAT
>JAISMS010000091.1 GCA_031276565.1 Holosporaceae bacterium
GTTCCGGAAAACCTCCAAAATCACAAGATTCCGCGGGAATCCGCGAAAGAAATCACACCAATCACGGGAGATAACCATGCTTAATTTGTTAAAACATTTCGTCAATAACAAAAAAGAAGACAATTTTTTCACATACCACTGCATCGGCGATCCGCAGTGGACCCCCTGCAGATATGACGCCCTTGCTGAAGAGGGATACCGGAAGAATGTTTTTGCTTTTCGGGCCGTTAATCTTATCGCCGGAGGCATCTCATCCCTGCCGATATCCGTAAAAAACCGCGACGACGGCAGCGAGGACGAATTTCTGTCCGACCTCATGAAAAGACCCAACGAATCGCAAACAAGGTGTTCTTTTCTGGAAAACATCGTGAGCTCTCTGCTTATATCCGGAAATGCCTTCGTGCACTGCGACGGAGAAAATAAACTGCACTGTCTGCGAACGGATCGGGTTCGGATAGTCCCGGACAAATCCAGAACCTCGGTTAAATCCTATATTTACTGTGTAGATTCGAAGGAATTTCCGGCAGAAAAAAGAGATATCCTTCACCTGAAATTTTTTAATCCGCTGAACGATTGGTACGGATTCAGTCCGCTGCAGGCGGCCGCCCGGGCCATAGATCAGCACAATGAAATGTCGAAGCATAATATTTCGATTTTGCAGAACGGCGGACGACCTTCCGGATGCCTGGTGGTCAAGAATTCCGAAAATCTGACGGAGGAGCAGCGAAAGCAGCTGAGATCCGACATTCGCCAAGCCTATGAAGGATCGGCCAACTCCGGTCGCATCATGCTGCTGGAAGGCGGTCTCGAATGGAAGGAGATGGGACTGTCGCCGAAGGATCTGGACTTTAACACGGGCAAAAACATCGCAGCCTGCGAGATCGCGCAGGCCTTCGGCGTTCCGCCGATGCTGTTGGGCATCCGCGGCGACAGCGCTTTCAACGGTTATCGTGAAGCGCGGCTGCATTTCTGGGAGGATACGATTATTCCTCTTGCGGAATTTATTCGTCTGGAATTCGGCAATTGGCTGTCGGTTCGCTTCGATCGGCCGGCGGAAATGACCTTCGATTTGGACTCCGTTCATGCCCTGATGCCTAAGCGGGAGAGTTTGTGGAACAGAATATCGAACGCTGATTTCCTCAGCGTAAACGAAAAAAGAGCCGCCCTGGGATACGGGCCTATCGAAGAAACGAAAGGAACAGGAAAATGAAATACCTTTCCCATTGCTCACATCTGAAATCCGCGGATGAAAACGGAGAAATCTCGGGATACGCCAGCGTCTTTAACGTCGTTGACGGGTACGGAGACGTCGTGATTGCCGGAGCTTTCCGAAAGGCCGTTGCCGATTTTGCCGCGGGCAAGAAGCCGAAATTGCTCTGGCAGCACGACATAAATTGCCCCGTCGGGGTGGTGGAAGAAATTCGCGAAGACCGCCGGGGTCTTTTCGTGAGGGCGAAGCTTCTTCTGGAAATTTCAAAAGCAAAGGAGGTGTACTTTCTTCTAAAAAACAAAGCCATAGACGGATTTTCCATAGGATACAGAATCCGTAACAATTATTTTCGGGACAACAAACAATATCTCACGGACATAGAACTGCTGGAAGTATCGATAGTAACCTTCCCCGCCTGCGGATCGGCAACGGTGGAGGACGTAAAACACGACGACGACCTGCTGCAAAAAATCCGTGCGATATCAAAACAAATAAAGGAGAAAATCAATGAATAAAGAAATAGAAGAAGCGGTTTCCGAACTGAACGACAATGTGAACCGGCTCGTTCGGGACAGAGAAGACGGGAGACAATCGGAATCGGCAAGAGTCGGCGGGGCTTTACCGCTTTCGGGAAATCCGACCGAAGACGGCGGCGTAAAATCCGATTTCGGAAATTATATTCGCAAAGGAAGCGGGGCTTTTCTCAAAAAATCGCTCGGCGATAATGACGATTCCTGCGGCAGATATTTTATTCCGGAAGAAATCGCACTGCGCATAAACAAGAGATTGAAATTGCTGTCGCCGATGAGGGCAATTTCGCGGGTCATTACCGTTTCCTCCAATGCCGTGGAGCTGCTTGTCGATTCCCAAATGCCGGATGCCGGTTGGGCAGCAGTGAACGATGAAGAAAGAAAAGAAACCGATTCTCCGGAAATCCGGAAGGTACACATACCGGTCCATGAGGTATACGCCAAACCGAAAATCAGCCAGAAACTTCTTGACGATTCTCAAATAGATATAGAGGAGTGGCTGACGTCCAAAATCGCCGAAAAAATCGCGGCCTTGGAAAACGCGGCCTTTATAAATGGCGACGGCAAGGAAAAACCTCAGGGTTTCCTGCAAGTCGAATCCGAAAAGAAGGAGACGCGGGAAGCCGGAAAACTGCAGCACTTTTGCAGCGGAGCCGACGGAAAGTTCCTCAATAACGACGCCGCAGCGGATCTTTTAGTGGACATGGTTTGTTCCCTGAAATCGATCTATGTAAAGCGAGCCAAATGGATTATGTCCAGATCGGCCCTGGCCGTCATCCGAAAGTTAAAAAACAAAGACGGAATATATCTGTGGCAGCCGTCTCTGACGGAGGCGAGTCCGGCGACTCTGCTGGGATATCCGGTGATTGTAGACGACGACATGCCGCATCTGGCGGAAGATAAGCAATCGACCCCCGTCGCCTTCGGAGATTTTTATTCCGGATATCAGATTGTGGATCGTCAGGGGCTGAAAATTCTGCGAGATCCGTATACGTCCAAACCGTTTGTGGAGTTTTACGCCACGAAACGCACCGGCGGCGGCATTGCGGATTTTGACGCGATTAAGCTGTTGAAGTTCTCCGAAAAATCCGAGTAACGGGGAAATTTTTCAGATAAAGAGGGAGGAATCATGCAGCTGAATCTCATTGAACCGCCGAAAAGCGAAATCATCACGACGGAAGAAGCGAAAAACTATCTTCGAATAGACCACGACTTCGACGATGATCTCATTCGCAGTTTTATAAAGGCTACTCGACAAGCCATTGAATCGATCATTCAAAAATCCGTTATGAAGCAAACCTGGGAATACGTTCTGGATAACACCTCCGTTTGCAAATTCGATTTCGGAGAAAGCGACTATCCGAGTATTTTTTCCGATTCCTTGAGAGTTCCGCTGCCGAAACCTCCCGTTATGAAAATACTTTCCGTTCGAATGAACAAAGGAGAGATAAATCCGGACAGATGCACCCTTGATCTGATAAACGGCAAGTACTGCCTCTGCATCAGCGGCAAACGACTTTTCTGCGACAATCGAAAGATATCTCTTTCGGTGCGATATGAAGCCGGAATTGCCGACCGCGCGGAAAACGTCCCCTATCAGCTGAAACTGGCAAATTTGATGCTGACGGCCAATGCATTTCGCGAGAGATGCTCCTGCGGAGACGAGGGGTTTATTTCCAAAGGCGTTCGGCAATTGCTGAGCCCTTTTCTGAACATGAGGGTTTTTTAAAATGCGAAACGGATCCTTCAACACGAAAATCAAAATAGAAGCACTGGAAAAGACGTTGTCCGAGGATAATCGCTGGATTTCCGTCTATAAACCCTGGAGAGAAGTGTGGGCTTTCGTTTCTCTCCGGGATATTTCGTCCAAACGGGCGCTTTATCTTTTTGCGGTGCGGCGGAGGAATGATTTTCCCCGAGAATTTCGCATCGTCATTAAAGACAAGATCTTTATGCCGACGCAGCCTCCGACGACGGAACCTTCGCGGGATCTGATCCTGTTCCATGCCGTCGTCAAGTAAACATCGAAAGGAGGACGACATGATACCGTTGAATTTCGGCATTATTAACGCCCTGAAAAAATGCCCGAAGATGTTCACTTTCTCCTCCGATCCGCCGGAAGAGGAATTGCCTCAAACTTCGCATCTGATTTTGAACGGAAAAAATCCGATATCCCGCGCGGAACCTTCGCGGAATTCGGGTTTATTCCGTACCCTTGCCAAATAAACATCGAAAGGAGAATGACATGATACCATGGGATTTCGGCATTATTAACGCCCTGAAAAAATGCCTGGGGACGATCATTTTCCCCTCCGATCCGCCGGAAGAGGAATCGCTTCAAACTCCGTACCTGATTTTTGAACTGAAAAAAATTACGCACGGAAAAAATCTGATATCCCGCGCGGAATTTACCCTTACGGTTGCGGACGAAGACAAGACCGACGGAGGAAGATTCGCCGTCATGAAGGCGGTCGACCGAATCGCGGAAGACGAACTGACGCTTTCCGCCGGAGACGCCGTGATCGGAAGCGCAAAAATCAAAATGATCTCCTTCGACAGCAAAAAAAATAAGCTGATTCTAAATTTTGCGGCGATATTAAAATTGGAGGCAACCTATGACGACGAAGACAAATAACCGCGAAGACGAATATCAGGAAGAATCCGAAAAAACGGCGGATGATCTGGCCGAATATCTGGAGCGCTTGAGGCGCATAACTCCCGCCCCCTTGCCGGAATGGACCGACTGATGAAGGAAACCGAATTAATATTGGGCGTCGCGGGATTGCCTCCCGAAAGTGCCCGCAACTGCCAACAGGAATTATCCCCTGTCCCCAACGGGGAATTCAAAAAATCCGTCAACGGAAATCTGCTGTTTCTGGAAACCGCCGAACGACGGCGCTATCGTAGCGTAATCTCCTGTCGGGACGTGAACTCTCCCCTCATCGACGGCATTTGGGTCGGATCTCAGCTTACGGTGGGATGCATACAAAACCTGTGGCAGTCGATTAACCGGGGGGAATCAAAAATCAAGCTGATCCGCCCGGCCGTGGACGGATCCGTCTGCGTCGTTAACAGAATCGGAAAACCGATCAGATTTTTCAAATCCGGAACCGACGGAGTAGAGCTTCGGCGACCGCTCGGAGAACGGGTTTTCGTATGTTTCCGTCCGTGGCTGACCATGCGGGTCATAAATTTTTCGCTGGAAACCGACGAATGGGGAATGTCCGGCGGATGGAAATTAGTTCTGGAGGAGGTATGACGACGTTTTTGCCGTTCGTAACGCTACGTTACCCGTTTGCGCCGACGCACGGTTTTGCGGATTTCGGTATAGGCCAAAAAGAGAGTGCTCGGTATCAGAACCAGAGCTCCCACGAGCACGTTTGCGCCGGGTATTTCCCCGAACAGCAGAAAGGCGAAGGCGGCGCTGATCAGAAATTCCGTATATCTGTAGGGCGACAAAGAGGACAATTCGGCGAAGCAGAAGGCTTTAAAAATGAAATATTGAATCAAATTTCCTCCGGCTCCGAGCAGAAACAGTCCCAGGTATTCGAGCGGAGTCGGAGTTTTCCAGACGAGTATCGCCGGAACCAAGGATACGAGGGAACTAACCGCGGCGAAGTAGAGCAACATGGTGATCCTGTTTTCACGATCCGCATTTTTCTTGATCATGACGTCCTGCACGGCAAAAAGAACGCAAGAAGCCACGGGAACGATGTATATCATTTTCGGAGAAAAGGATGTTCCGTTATCGTACACGGATATAAAGGACAATCCGAAAAAACCGATGACTGCGGCCGCCCAGCGGGAAACCGGGATTTGCTCCTTCAACACCCGCACCGACAGGAGCATGACGAAAATCGGAACGCTCCAAAAAATCGTCACCACCTCCACCAACGGAAGATGTATCACCGAACAGGTGTAAAGAAAAAAGCCGGCAGCTCCGAGTATTCCTCTGACTATGTTGAAGACGGGCCGTTTAGTGCGAAAAATCCGCTTTCCTCCGGATATGATGAAAGGCAGCAGCGTAACCAATCCGAAGAAAAATCGGAAAAAAATCACCTGAAAGGCGTCCAGACGGCGGCCGATGAACTTTACGATAATGTCGTTAAAGCAACTGACCGTCATCATCAGCAGCAAAAAAAACAGACCGCGCCAATAATTTTTTTCATCGGGTTCCATAGTGAATCCATTCGAAGTTGTGACGGATAAAACTGAAACAGTTATACAGGTAAAAGGGAAAAATGGAAATAATATTCGACTGGAGCGACGCATTTTATGAAAAAAAAGGCGAATGGCGCGGCGACGAAGAAATAATTTCTTTGGAAATTTCCCAAAAGGAGCACTCATTTGCCGTTGCAAAGGTGATCATCGAAGCAAAAAACCTCCCGCTTGATAAAAAATACGCCCGGATAGGCGTGCGGACGGCAAACGAGGGAACCCGTCTGCTTTTTTCGGGGCGTTTGACGGCTTTTCCGATCGGATTCGGCAGTCCGACAATGGAACTGGAACTGATTTCGGAACCGGACGACTTCCGGGCTAAACTGACGACGTTTTGTGACGAAAACTTCAATCGGTACCGCTCCGTCGATAAACATACCGAAAAGGGCGACGATCTTTTCTTCGACGATCTGTTTTTCTCGTCGAAGGACATGAAAAATCCGACAATTTTTTTGGAGGGAAACAGCAGGCTTTTCTACTGGAACATGAGAAACGGTGAATTATCCCTGTCGGACATAAATCGCGGACGGAAAAATTTCGACGTCTACGGAGAAGAAATTCTTCGGGGAACGATTCGGGTAAGAGTAGCCCGCGAGCCTTATAAAATCGTAAACCTGCGACTGTCCGTCTCCTGGATCCGCCATGAACACGGCGCGGTCGACGTTATCCCTCCAGTGGCGGCAAGATTCAAAGAAGGCATGGTAAATTCCTTCACCGACATCCGTTCCGCCCTCCAAAACATGACGATTGGCCGAAACAGCTATGTTATTCTTCAACGCGATTGGGAGGAAGTAACCCCCGGAGGGTCGCATCCGCTCCTGTCTCCGAACTTTTATGTACGGCAAGAAGGATCCGCCGCCGGGAAAAAAGTGCTGTTCCGGAGATTTTATTTCGACGGAAAGTTGATTCTCGGCTGGCGCCGCCGGCAGAAGCGAACGGAGATCGTGAACCTGAAGGTCGTAAATCCCTCGTCTCCGCACGGTCGAGAAAAAAATCTTTATTTACGTTTGAATTCGATCCAACTGCCGAAAAAATACCCTCTTTGGGAACGATTCGTCGGCTATGTCCGCGGAGATCGGGTTCGCCGCGAAGGGTCGGTTTTCGAATGCCGGTCTTCCCATCTCTCCGGAGAAAATTTCGAAACCGAAAAGTGGAAGTTCGCGGAAAAAATCCCGGACGCACTGCCGGACGACGCAAGTTCCTCGTTTTTCGCGACGCCCCGCGGAAAAAACGCCGTAAGATATGCCGCGCGCAAAGCCGTCGCCCTGATAAACCATTCGTCCCGCCGCATCGAAATCGACTTTTGCGTCGAAGCAAAAAATTTCATCTTCGCCGCCGTTGACGATGAAATCACCGTCCGCGACGCCGGATTCAAAAACGGCCTCATTCGGGGAAAGATCATTCGGACGAGATTGTCGGCGAACGGCAATAATCGCATCATGAAATTTACCCTTGGCTGCCGCGAAGCGGATCTGTCGGAAAACTTCGCTTCGATAAACTGCGCCGAAATTCCGATTGTCGACGACAACGATCGGGGAAATTCCGCCCCCGTCGTGAAGAGAATAGAGATAAAAAACTCTCCCGAAGAGCAGATCTCTCTTCTTTCCGCCGCGAACGCCGGCAGCGTTTCCGAATTGGAGAACGAACTGAAACGACATGCCACAAAAATCAAACTTTCGCTTTGTCCGCTGAACACCGTAAGAGCCGTCGTCCGGGAAATAAATCTTCCGGACATGACTCTGGGATCGAAAGCGCCGTAACCGGGAGAAAACCATGAGACTTATCGGAAACATCCGGGATTTAACGGCCGGATATTATCGCGATTTCGAAGACGTACCGGACACCGAGGAAAATCTGGCGACCGGCGTCGTTATGGAATCCGGAAACAAAGAGTGTCGGACGATTGTGGCGAACAGGTGGCCGGATTCGATCCAGCTGGATGCTTCCGTCGTTCCGGAAAGAAAATTCAGCCGCGTTTTTGCGGAACGCAGGGAAAGGTCCCGTTCCGTTTGCCGAATTTCGATCTATGATTCACCCGCCACGGACGCCGGATCGGAGGTGAAAAATATCGAATCCTGCTGCTCCGGAGTAACAGTCGAATTCGAAAATACCGGCAGATATATTCTTGACGGAGAAACGAGAACTTTCACGGGCTCGGATCCGGGAGACTGCCGTATAGTTTCGAAGATGAGGCCTCTTTTCGAAAAAAAATTCCCCGTATGCACCGAGTCCGTAACGGAAATCGAGCAAATGAGTCTGATCGCCCCCGAGCCGTACAGATTCTATCCCTACGGAGGCCTGTACGAATACGGCATGCATCCGCGACAGGCGGAATCGTGCATTTTTCGAACAGTCCGCGTCGGCGATTCATTGTCTCTCGCAATTTCGCCGCTTAGCGCTCTCCGCGCCGCCGGCATAGACGTTTTCAGCGATCGACAGACGGGGGGGCGTCGATTAATCGGCATAAAAAACTTTCCGGCGGCCGGAAAAATCGATCTGTACGAGGAACTCAAATCCGGCGCTTGTCGTTTGGAGGTCTTGAACAAAAACACCGGCGAAAAGGCAATTTACGTCGGCAACGCCGTTTTTCACACGCCGAAAACAAACCTGATCGCCGTTAATTTCATCAAACAAGGAGAAACGCCGTGAAATTTTCCGAAACCGATCTGGACGTTCTTGCCAAAACCGTCTACGGAGAAGCGCGCGGAGAGCTGTTGCGCTTCGGTCTTGCCCCGCTGATAGGCATTGCGAACGTAATCCTGAACAGAAAGAAGAAAAATTTTGCAAAAACGATAGCCGAGGTGTGTTTGGCTCCGCATCAATTTTCCTGCTGGAACCCCGGTGACCCGAATCTTGAAAAAATACGAAACGTCAATCGCGAATGTTTCGTTTTCAAGACCTGCCTTGAGGCGTCGCGCCACGTTCTGGACGAACGCTGGCCGGACCTCACGGACGGATGCGACCATTATCACGAACGAACCGTAAAGCCGTATTGGGCGGCTTGTCGGGAGCCGAAGCGCATCCTCGGCTCCCATCATTTCTATGAACTGAGGAGGATAAAATGAGCATAGAAAAAATAATTTTGGATTCGGTGAAATCGGCCAAAGACGAAGTCATTGAAGGAGTATTGGGCGCGCTTAAGTCGGACCGGGGCCGGGGACCCGGGTCAAAATCCCCGGAAAGAATCATTCTGGATTCGGTGAAATCGGCCAAGGACGAAATTATCGAAGGAGTACTCGGAGCTCTCAAATCCGATAAAAGCTCGGCCGGAGCGAAATCTTCGGAAAAAACGATTCCGAACCCGCCGCAGTCGAATGAAGATGATGTTTTAATTTCTTCGACGTCGGACAACGCCGGACCGACGGAAACGCCGTCCGCCGCCCGATCCGCAAGAGACCCCGAAGCGGCGGGGATAAAAAAAGAACCCGGCTCTGTTCATTCCAATCCCGTCGGTAAAATCAGCCTGATAAACGCCTGCGGCCGCAATAAAAGACTTAACATCATGGTCATAGGCGCGGCGCTCGGGTTGATTTTCTGTCTTCTGATGCTGATTTCCTATAAGGGAGATCTGCCGGGAGAAGTGGTCGGCATAGTGTCCACCATATCCGGCATCTTCGGAGCCTGCCTCAAGGACGCCTACAGTTTCGAGTTCGGTTCGTCCCGCGGCAGCAAGGAGAAGGACGAAAAGATTTCGTCAACGATTTTGGAAAGACTCAAGTACTGAACCCGAAAAGCGAAGGGAGGGGTTAAGCCCCTCGCCTTCGGAATATCCGTTGCCCTTCGCCGCGGCGACATTCGTCGAACCCCTTTGCGGCAGTGCAGTCTGTTTTTTTGCGGAACAGAAGATTTGAAGCTCCTTTTCCCATTCCGAACCGACAGCTTCGGCGATTGTATTTCCGACTTTGCGGCGGAAAATTTGTCTTCCATCCGACCGTTATTCGCCCGCCTCGTCCTCCGTCAACGGCTGTCGACGAGGAAATCGTTCGACTTTCAACTTGTCGCCGCTGCATTTGATGATTTCCGTCGCCCACGGAACACACACGGATGTTACTCCGGAGTTCGAAAAAGCGTCTCCTTCGATTTCCCTAAGCCGCGAATTTTCTGCGATTATTACTTCACTTAAATTACGACAATCTGAAAAACACCCGTAACCGATGAATTGAACTCCGCCCGGAATACGGATCTTATTTATCCCGGAATTTGCAAAGGCCCCTTCTCTGATTCTTACGAGTCGGGAATCATCTTCAAAAATCAACTCGCGCAGATTTGCGCAATTCCTAAAACAATACCGATAAAAAACTTCTGTCCCGACCGGAATGCAAATCGATTCCAGACCGGAATCCGAAAAGGCCTCTCCTCCGATTTTTCGAAGTTTGGAGCCGGCTTCGAATATTACCTCGCGCAAAGAGCAGCACTCCTTAAAACTACACTCACCGAAGATTTCTACTCCGGCAGGAATACGAATCGACTCCAAACCCGAACTCATGAAGACGCGCTTCCGGATTTTCTTCAATTGGGAACCGCTTTCGATTATTACTTCGCGCAGATTTTTACAATCTCTAAAACAATTTTTCTCAATGATTTCCGTTGCGGCCGGAATACGGATCGATTTCACGCTTGACCCCTTAAAAGCGCATCTTTTGATTGTTTGCAGGTTGCAGCCCATTACAAACGTTATCCGAGCGAGATCGCAACAGCTGAAACTTTCCTCGCCGATGACTTCCACGCCGGCAGGAACGCAGATCGAACCCAATACTGAACGTTCGAAAACGCATTTTCCGATTTTTTTCAGCCCGGAGCCCGCTGCAAACGTTACTTCACCGAGATCGCAATATTTGAAACTGTCGTCGTTGATGACCACCACGCCGGCAGGGATGCAGATCGATTCCAATTTCGAATGTTCAAAGGCGCCTTTTCCGATTTCCAGCAGGCACGAGTCATTTTCGAATATTATCTCCTTCAGATAACGGCAATCGCGAAAACACCCGTCGCCGATGATTTCCGTTCCGGACGGAATTCGGATTGACTTTACCCCCGACCACTCAAAGGCGAACGCTTCGATTTTCCGCAGCCGGGAGCCTTCTTCGAAGGTCACTTCGTACAGATTGTTGCAGTCCTTAAAACATTTCTCGCCGATAACTTCCACGGCGACGGGAATGCGGATACTCCGAAGTCCGAATCGATTCAGGAACGAAGCGGCTCCGAAAAGCTCTTCGAACGATTGATCGCCGGTGCCCGTTACGGGAAATGTCCGACCGTTTACCTCTATAAAACTCCGCAGCAGCAGATTCTCGGTCCCGGCTGCGAAGCTTTTGCTCACACGTGCAGTGCCGTCTGCGATTTCGTACGGAACATTGTTCACCGTTACGACGCATGTCTCTTCTATGTCTGCAACGCCGTCCATGGCGTCGACGGTAAATATCGATCCGAAAACGGCGACAACTGTGAGTATTTTATTCATTTTCTCCTCTTTTTTGAAACAAATATGTCAATAACGCATAATATACGCGGCGCTGCCGTTTTTACAAGTATTAATTTATGCTCCGAAATCGGATCAGACGGACGATTTTTTTAAGTTACGCAATAACAATTTGTAAATATTTTTGTCCGAGATTTAAACGTCGTGCAGCCGAACAGTTGTGCGCCATCTTTGCGCAAATCTTTCCTTCCGGTTTTATACCGAAAACTTCTGTTTTGCCGCCGATTCCGCCGCAGGAAAAGAGCGTACGGTCATCGACGCCGCGCCGGGAAAAAATAAAGCCTTATTTTTCGATTTCCCGGAGTTTAGGAGTGCTTTCAAATATTACCTCGCCGAATGAAAACGCAAATTTCCGACGGATTCCGTGCTGCCGGAACAAGGGCGGATCGGAGTCGAAAAGGTCTCCGGGCCGGCAGGAATGAATTCTTCCGAGTTTCGCACCTGCAACTGCGGTCTCGTCGTTAAGCTCACAGCAAACGCCGCTTATGATACCGGGGAGAATATCGACCGCCCGGCAACGATCGCATACCGGGCGCGTTCACTCCCTTGCGTTTATTTCCGCCCCCGGTTTGCCCTCTTTTTCTTCCTTCTCCGCGTTTGCGACCGGAGCGTCAAAGCGAAAAATCTCCGGCGAAAAACTCGTGGTCCAATATTTCGGTCTCGCCTCGTCGACCTTCGTATTCTGCGGAATGCGGATTGATCTTACGCCTGATTCGTCGAAAGCTCCGGCTCTGATTTCCAGAAGTTTAGAGTCTTTTTTAAAAACAGCTTCGGTCAGGTCCCCGCACCGGAAAAAACATCTCCTGCCGATGATTTCAACGCCGGAAGGAATATCTATCCGACCGATTTTCGAATGCGAGAAGGCGAATTGTCTTATTTTCTTGAGTTTGGAGTCGCTTTCAAATGTTATCTCCCTCAGATCGCCGCAATATTCAAAACATCTTTCGTTCAGGATTTCCACTCTTGCCGGAATACAAATCGACTCCAGAGCAGACATGGAAAAACACATGTCTCCGATTATTCGAAGTCGGCAATTCTGCGCAAAGTTTATTCCGATCAGATTCTTGCAGCGGTAAAAACATTCTTTGCCGATGACTTCGACGCCGAAAGGAATATCTATCGATTTCAAAGTCGTATACGAGAAAACGTAACTTCCGATTCGCGAAAGTTCGGAATTATTTTCGAAAGTTATTTCGTCCAAACAGGTGCCGCTGATACCGGTCTCGTCTATGAGACTGACGCCGGACGGAATTCGGATCGACCTCAGAGCCGTAAAGGCGAAAACGCCTTCTCGGATTTCTTTCATCCGGGAATCTTGTTCGAAGATCGCTTCGCCCAAATCTTTACAGCAGTTGAAACACCATGCGCCGATCTCCGCAACACGGGAAGGAATGCAAATCGATTTCAACTTTGAGGCGTCAAAGGCTCTCTTTCCGATTTCCGACAGTTCGGAATCGCTTTCGAATGTTATTTCGCACAGATTGCAGTCTGAAAAACACTCGTCGCCGATAACTTCAATGCCGTTCGGAATTGCAACCGTCCGAAGAACGGCTCCCGGAGACGAAAAAATCCCTTTGGGCGGCCGTCCTTTCAGACATTTTACCGGAAATTCCCGTCCGTTTGTTACGATTCGGCTTCGAAAAAACGCCGTGCAAAACTTCACGACGTCCTTTCCCAAGCACGCGCAGGCGACGTCGCCCTCGATCCGGTACAAAATTCCCTCCTGCGTCAGGATAACGGGATCGACGACAGCCGGAACGTCCGCCGGTACAGAAAAACGGGAAAACTTCGGGCCGTTCCAGGGATTGACGATCTCCGCCGCCCGCGGAATGCAAATCGATTCCAAACCGGAAAGCCAGAAGGCATATTCTTCGATTTTTTTGAGTTTGGAATCTGCCTTGAAGGTTAATTGCCAAAGATTTGCACATTTCTCAAAACACTCCGTGCCGATAAATTCAACCGAAGAGGGAATATCAATCGATTTCAGGCCCGTTCCCCGGAAGGCGCCGCTTCCGATAATCTTAAGTTCAGAGGCAGATTCGAATATTACCCTGGTCAAACTTTTGCAATCCCAAAAACAGCCCTGGCCGATAGCCTCAACTCCGTTCGGAATGCGAATTGACTTCAAAACCGTACGCGAGAAAGCGCCGGCGCCTATTTGCGAAAGCGCGGAACCGGCTTCGAAGATTATCTCTTTCAGATTTTTGCAATCGCAAAAACAGTCCTGACCGATAGCCTTAACTTCGCTCGGAATGCTAATTGACTCCAGAGCCGTATGCGAAAAAACGCCGACGCCTATTTGCGAAAGCGCGGAACCGGCTTCGAAGATTACCTCTCTCAGGTTTTTGTTGTTGTAAAAACACCTGTTGCAAAGGATCTTTACTTTGGGAGGAATGCGGACTGACCGGAGAATGAAATAGATGCCGGAAGAAAAATTTAATTTCTTCAACATACTCCCTATTTTTACGCTCGTCACGGGAAATATTTGCCCGTCCCTTTCTATGAAATCCGCCAGAATCAGATTCTCCGACTTTGGGGAAATTTCTTCCAGACTCGCGCAGGCAACGTCGTCGGAGATTTCATAGTTAACGCCTTCCGCCTTTACCGTTATGACGGACGCCGCCGATGCGGAGGGAACGCCGCATCTGCTGCGGGAAACGCCGTAGACGGGAATCTGCATAGTTTCGGCAAGGGCCCATATGACGTAGGAATAGCGTTCGACGGAAACCCTCGTATCTTCGCCGGAAATCTCCGCGACAGAAGAAGAACCTTCGACCGAAGCCTTCACGGCTTCGCCGCCGGAAAAAGAATCTTCAACCGGAGCCTTCACGGCCTTTCCGCCGGAAAAAGAATCTTCAACCGGAGCCTTCACGGCTTCGCCGCAGGGAAAAGAATCTTCAACCGGAGCCTTCACGACTTCGCCGCCGGAAAAAGAATCTTCGACCGGAAACCCCATGGCTTCGCCTCCGGGAAAAAAACCTTCAACCGAAGACCCCACGGCTTCGCCGCAGGGAAAAGAATCTTCAACCGGAGCCCTCACGACTTCGCCCCCGGGAAAAAAATCTTCGACCGGAAACCCCATGGCTTCGCCCCCAGGAAAAGAATCTTCAACCGGAGCCTTCACGACTTCGCCCCCGGGAAAAGAATCTTCAACCGGAGGCCGCATGGCTTCGGCAACAAATATCGATCCGACAAGGAATGCGACTGCAAATATTTTTTTCATTTTTTATTTCTTCTTTTTAATAATCATATCTTAATTTTAATATAATATGCCAGATGATATTTTTATTTTTTACAAATATCGCTTCGAATGTCGTTTTTTAAACAATGTTTTCAAAACAATAAAAACAGTGCCCGAAAGACGGCTTCACCTCATTCAAACGGCCGGTTTGCGGACGTTTCCGTCCCCTCCTGTTCGCGTTTGTCCTCCGTCGGCGCGGTCGGTTTAAAGCGAAGAATCTCCACGAGTTCGTCCTCGATCAAAAAACTCCGCCGCAGATTGCCGATATTTGCGCTCTCCGGAATACGAATCGACTTTACATTCGAATGAATAAAGGCAAAAATTTCAATTTTTCTGATTTTGGAGTCGGCTTCGAATATCACTTCTCTCAGACACTTGCATTCGGAAAAACTCTCTTCGCCGAGAAATTCCGTATCGGCGGGAATGCGAATTTGCTCCAAAACTTCGCATCGGCGGAAAACGTTCTTTTCAATTCTCCGAAGTTTGGAATTCTCTTCGAATATTATCTCCCTCAGATTCTTGCAGCCGTAAAAACATCCTTCCCGAAGAATTTCTATGCCGGACGGAATACGAATCGATTTAAGAGAACGGCAGCGACCGCAGGCAAAAGTTCCGATTTCCCGAGGTCGGAAACCGTTTTCAAATATTATTTCGCTCAAATTCTCGCAACTGTCAAAACATCCGGCGTCGACAATTTTCAAATCCGAAGGAATACGAATCGACTTCAGGCCCGACTCGTTGAAGGCAGACTTTCCGATTTCCCGCAGTCGGGAGTCTTTTTCAAATGTTATGTCGAGCAAATCCCGACACTGCTGAAAACAGCCGGCAATGATGACTTCCAGGGCGGCGGGAACGAGAATCGATTGCAGCTTCGTATAGGCAAGGGCGCTCATTCCGATTCTCCGAAGTTTGGAACCGTCCTCAAATGCCATTTCGCTCAAATTCTGACATTTATAAAAACACCCGTCACCGAGGAATTCAAAGTCGGCGGGAACCGCGACTTTAACGACGGAGGATCGGACGGGACATTTTCCCCGTATGCTCCCCGACGAATATTTTCGCCCGTTCACCACAATGACGCTGCGCAGAATCATACGGCCGTTCGAATCCGAGGCGGATTTTTCCGAGTTCGCATACGCGCCGCCGTTTTCTTCGAGCTCATAATAAACGCCGTTCGCTTTTACGATCATGGCTTCAACGGAAAATATCGACACGACGATCGCAGTCGCAAGTATTTTTTTCGTTTTTATCTCCCTTATCAAACAATTATATATTAATTCACACATGTTGTTACAGATAATATCTTCGCTTTTTACAAGCATTATTTTTTAAAACAATAAATGAAACCCGACGGCCGCAGGAAGCGATTTCGCGTTTTCCGGCGTCGGCCTGCATGTGTTTCCGCCGTTTATTCGCCCGGTTTGTTCTCCGTCGTCGCGCCCGCAAGCGGCTTAAGGCGAAGAATCTCCACAAATCCGGCGCAGTCAACTGTTTTGTCGCCGACGTTTACATTCTCCGGAACACGAATTGACCTTACCCGGGAGTCCTCGAAAACTGAGGTTCAGATTTCCCGAAATTTGGAACCGGATTCGAATGTTACGTCTACAGATGCAGGCAATTACGGCGATTCCGTTGATTCTCACGCTTTTCAGGTTTGCACGGGCGAAGCTTTATCGTAAAACTTCCGGCAAATATTGTCCGCCGTTATGAAGCAAATTGAAACGAATAAC
Source organism: Holosporaceae bacterium (assembly GCA_031276565.1). Taxonomy (GTDB): domain Bacteria; phylum Pseudomonadota; class Alphaproteobacteria; order UBA3830; family UBA3830; genus JAIRMQ01. The sequence goes on from JAISMS010000091.1 coordinate 16,409, forward strand.
AAATCCTAACGCGCGTCTCCGCAGCCGGGCGAGAGCGGTACGCATGTCATGCATCTTCCGCAGCGTCATCCGGCGTTAATCGAATTTTTTGCGAGTTTTTCATGCGGAAAATCTCCGGAGTTCGCCTCAGCCGGTATTTCTTATTGAGGAGAATTTTTCCGCTGCATCCCTGATAGTTAATCTCCGTCAACGGAATTTCGCCATTAACCGATTCGTTTATCATTCCGACAAGATCATAGCCGATAATATCCGGCGCCGTCGGACGCATTCCGAAGACGGATGCGTATTTGTTCTCAAATTTCGGACGGTCTCGACCGCCAAAAAAGGCAAAAATCGCTCCGTTCCAGGCTTCCGGATTGGATAAAACCGCGGAACTCAACGTAAATACCGCTACATTCTTCAGTCGGGCAGCGTCCGCTACGGGATCGATCGCGAAGACGATTTCTTTGCCGGAGTTTTGGGCGTATCGGGTGGCCGTTTTACGCGAAATACTTTGATAGCGCAGAACTTCGACGGCGTCATCCCCAAGTCTGCGCTTTTTCAGCTCGTCGGAGATGATGGCCAGAATTCCGTCTCCCACTTCTCCGTTCGGGAGAATGACAAGGAAACTGTTTGCGTCTTCCGAATCCGCATATTTCAGCAGCGATCGAATTTCATCCCTCGGAGAGAGACCGCAGGCAAAAACATGTTCGCCGTTTATTCTCGCATCGTTGGAAAGCGATAATATCGGAATTTTGGGAAACAGCGCCGCGTATTGTTTCGTTTCGGAAGCGAATACCGGCCCGATGACAGCCTTCAGATTTTTATCTTTAAAATCATCATATATTTTAAATTTTTCAATCGAAGAATCTGCGGTATCCAGCACATGGAAATCGACGTTGCGGCTGTTAAGGGCGCCCAAAAGACACGCGTTCAGTATACTTTGCCCGACGTCTCCGTTGCGACCGGATAACGGCAGCAGCAGCAACACGGCATTTTTGTTTTGGCCGAAGGAGCGCAGCTCCGGATCGAATAAAACATCCTCCTCCCGCGGGACTGGAATTTTTTCCCCGGGACGAATATCTTTATCGGCGGAGCAGGAAGCCAGGCAAAGCAAAAGGAGCAATCGTATTGAACGCATTTCCGTCCCGTGAATCATACGAAAAATTTTCGCAAAAACTGCGCGAGCAACAGCATAAACCGGGACTGTATCTGGTTGCAACTCCCATAGGTAACATATTCGATATCAGCCTGCGTGCCCTGTATATTTTGGGCATATCCGAGCGCATTTTTGCGGAGGATACGCGTCGATCCCGTAAATTGTTGAATTTTTACGGCATAAAAACGCCGTTAATTTCATGCCGGGAACATAACGAAGATGATTTTTCCGTTCTGTCCGAAATTCGGGAAGGCGGCGTTTATTCTTTGATTTCCGACGCCGGTACTCCTCTGATTTCCGATCCCGGCTACAGGCTCGTCAATCGATGTCTGGAACGCCGCACGGACGTTTTTCCGATTCCCGGTCCGAGCTCCGCCGTCGCCGGCCTGATCGCGTCCGGCCTGCCGACGGACCGGTTTTTATTCCAGGGATTTCTGCCGGCGAAATCGTCAGCCCGCAGAACAGATCTGAAAGAGCTGAAGGAAATCCGTGCGACCCTGGTGTTTTTCGAATCTCCGGGACGCGTTTTGCAAACACTGGAGGACATGCTGGAGATCTTCGGAGAGCGCCGCTGCTGCATTTGTCGGGAAATCACCAAGATTTTTGAAGAATTCAGGCGGGGAAATCTGTCGGAGATGATACATCGTTTTTCCGAAACCGAACCGATCGGCGAATTCGTGCTGGTAATCGAAGGCAATAACGGAAAAGCCGTCGACGAAGCGGCCGGGCTTTTCGAACTGGCCGAATTGCTGAAAACCGAAACTTTAAAAAGCGCCGTTGATCGGATCGCGCGCAAATACGGGCTGTCGAGAAAAAAAGCCTACGAAAAAGCACTGCAAATAAAAGGGGAAATCCGATGAACGAAACCGAAAGAAAAGGATATCTGGGGGAGTTCATCGCCATATTGCTGCTCAAAATCAAAGGATACAAAATCTTGGCCCGCAGATATAAAACCCGCTGCGGAGAAATCGATATCATTGCCGAAAAAAATGACGTCGTCGTTTTCGTGGAAGTGAAATCGAGGAAAAGCTTCGAGCAATGTCATAATGCCGTAACCGGTAAGCAGCTGGAACGCATTCGGCGCGCCTCGGAGATTTTTATGAGCCGCACCGGACGCACGAATTTTATTCGATATGACGTCATTCTGGTGGCCGGTCGAAAATTCCCGCGGCACATTGAAAATATATTGTCGAAGTAAACGCTCCGTCCGAAGATTTTTCTCGGCGCGCATAATCCGCCGCCGAATTTTCCTTTAACGCAGAGTATCCTGCGTCCGATTCAAAATGTCCTGCGATGCGGCTCGTATAATCCCCGCCGTCGATGTTTCCTCTCGCCTCTGCCGCTTGATATGAGCCGGAATCAGCTTCTGAAGCGAAAGCTTAACGGGCATATCGAGTCTCTCCATATAGTCCCACAGAGTCGTTTGATCAACCGATAGCCGGAAATTCATTATCTCTTCCAAATGTTCTTTGTTGACGTCGTTGATAAATTGACAGATAACGGATATAAAAATTTGATATGTCCAATCCTTCCAAACTCTTTCCGATGAACATATCATGAGATTACGCAAGAGACCGACACATTTAGCTTTATCAAAATTTTCCTCAAGGGAATACTCCAATATATCGGAGCAAAACTTCTTTAACGCCTGTTCTCTGCATTCGCAAAGAATGACGTTTAACCCTAGACGGTACTGGCAAATACCGAAGATATATTCGAAATCGAAGGCAAACAGTTTTATGTTATCCTCCTCCGCCGGCTGTTGTACTTTTTCGTTAATCAGAAACGACGCCGCAAAGTCATAATAAAGAGGCAACAGAATAAGGAAAACCTCCATCGACGGATTCAAAATGAATAAATATTCAAAAAACAGCCGTTTGGAACATTGATCCCACAGAAGATTAAATATTTCGTTTCGCCCGTTCAGTCCCGAAAATATTTCTCCGTAATTCGTCTTTATAAACAGCCGTAACGGCGTTTCACCATCCGAGTTCGGACGGTCCATGCATTCCGTCAACTCGGCGATATCGAATCTTTCCAAAAAATATCGGACGGTGTCCGCATCACCGCATTTTAAAATCGTTTCGGTCAATTCCGGTAATTCCTCCGTATCGATAAAATCCAAAAAGTATTTGGCCGGACATTTGTTGCCGTGAATATTCAAAAGAAGCGTTTCCGTTAATCCCCGGAAATTTTCGTCTCTGATCTTTAGGAGCAACATAATGTTTTCATGATAAACGATACGGTATACCAGCCGCTTTCCGAATTCGAAATCGAGATCCTGAAATGCGGCTGTGATATCGTCAAAAAAAAGACATGTTCCGGAAAGATCCTTTATGCGTTCCTCCACGTCATTCAGACTCGGAAAAAGACGAAGAAGGTCATCTCCCGATGAAAGCGGGAGACGGTCTCTTTTTTTCGCAGATATTCTGTATCTTTCCGATATTTTACGCTGCAGCCAAAAGTTGTTTCCGGTTCTCTCCCATAACGACTTGAAATAACCCCAAACGAGCGGACGGGCGACCATAAAATTTTCGACGCAGATCTGATTGTTTTCGTTAACTAAAAATTCGGAACTTGCGCAAAATTTCAAAAAATCCCGGGCGCTGTTCTCGATCTGCAGTCTTATCGATTTCTGATCATTTAATATCGACGACGCCAGATTAAGAATCCGGTCGCAATCATGACATGCGTCTTCGAAAACGGACTCCTGCTCCTTCTGCATACCGAAACAATTGTCACACGAAAAGAAACCGGCCAGAAAACCGATTAACAACGAACAGTTTTTCATACTACCTCTCAAATTTATCGCATATAAATATATTCTGATAAATCTATATTATTTTTAAGATCAAGCAACGGTGAATTATATATAATCCGACTGACATCGGGGAAATTTATAAAATTTCCCGACGCATCGAAAACATATCGCTGAAGCAAAAGTCCGGAGATATCCGGCGGCAGGACGAAAAAATCGCAAATAATAATTCTCCGCCGCCGGCATTCCGTGCTGCGTTTACGGAGGAGGAAGCGCGGATAATATTTCTATCTTCCCCACAAGCTCGGCATTATTCTCGCCGTTCTTCTTCCTTGCGCCCCTGCTGTCGGCTGCGCCGGCTGCCGTCCCGGCTGCGTTGCCGCCGATTGCGCCGCCGTCTGCGCTTCGGCTGTCCTCGGCTGCGTTGCCGCCGATTGCGCCGCTGCCGTCTGCGCTTCGACTGTCCTCGGCTGTACCCGCGCCGGCATCGTACGAACCGGTTGCTCTTGCTGTTCCCGCTGCGTCGCCGCCGACTGCGCCTCGACTGTCCTCTGCTGCGCCGATCGCCGTCCCGACTGCGACCTCGTCAATTGCGCCGCCGTCTGCACCCTTATTGTCCTCTGCCGTCGGATACCGGCCGGAATTTCATTCTGAATCAAAAATCTGACGGCCGGAAGAAGTTTCTCCACATAATCCCACAGGTCGGTTCCGTTGACTGACCGGAGATTCAGAATCTGACGCAAATGTTCCCTGTTAATACTTCGGATAAATTGCCTGACAATCGGCATAAAAACCAAACCCGCTTCGTCCGTCGGGGTTTTATCGGATAAACATATGACAAGATTACGCAACAGGCCAGCGCATTTCGGTTTACTGAAATTTTCATCAAGATCAAGAAGAAGGAAACGCCTCAATACATCGGACTGAAATTTCTCCGACGCCGCACGTCCGTACTGTGAATAAATATAGTCAGAGGCGTAACGGGAGTAAAAGCCCGCGACCTCGGAGGCAAATAATTTTATTCCGTTTTCCTGCTCCGACGTTTGCGCCTTTTCATTAATCAGAAAAGACGCCGCAAAATCATTATAAAGCGACAACATGTCAAAGTGAAACGGCAGCGACGGCTGGGAGTCGGATAAATACTCCAAAAACAGACGCTTGGGGCATTTGTTCCACAAAAGATTAAATACTTCGTAAAGATTCCCGTCCGGTTCCGGGAATATCTCTTGGTAATTCTCCTCTATGAATAATCCCAACGGCGTTTTGCCGTCCGAGTTTATCGCGCCTATGCATCGTGTCACCTCGTCCTCGCCGTCCAAACTTTCCAAAAAACGACGGACGACGTCCGGAGCGCGGCATTTTAAAATCGTTTCGGCCAAACGGGGAAATTCCCCCACATTGAAAAGATCGAAAAAATACTTGGCCGGGCATGTGTCGCCGTAAATATTCAAAAGAAGCGTTTCCGCCAATCCCCGGAAATTTTCGTCCTTAATTTCGAACAGCAACCGAACGTTCGCATGACCTCGGATGTGATCCGCCAGCTGCCCCCAAAGATTGAAATCCAGATTCTGAAACAGATTTATGATATCATCAAAAAAATAACACGTTTCGGAAAGAGCCAATATGCATACGTTTATATTATTTTCGTTCGTATTACCCGTATCGTTTATGAATGCATTTATAAATGCAGGCTTATTCATTCGGTTTGCCATATTTTCGAGACACCGACCGGGATTGGGCCGAAATCCCGGCAGATTATATTTACGTATTAGCGATAACGTTTGTGATATTTCTTTTCGCAGCCAAAAATTACTTTCGGATCTTTCCCAAAACGGGTCGAAATAACCCCAAACAAGCGGTTGAGTTATCATAAATTTTCTAAAGAGTCCGAGATCCTCCGATTGTCTCGGGGTAAGATAATCTTCCCAAATGATTTGCTCTGCCCCTTGAAGGCGTTGTCGTTCAACGAACTCCAAAGGATCGACATAAGACTCGATACAAGATTCGATGTTTTCGCAAAATCTCAAAAAATCCCCGGCGATTCCCATAATCCGCGCTCTTATCGAGCGCTGACGCCGACATGTCTCCGGCAAATCATCAAGAATTCGGTCACACTGCCTGTATGAATTTTCTAAAGCGATCGCCTCCTCTGTCCGCATGCCGAAACAGCTGTCATACGAAAACAGGCCGATCGAAAGTCCGATTAATAACAAATATTTTTTCATATTTTTGTTTCTCATATTTATATACATGTATATATATTATACCATATTTTTTATATGCCGTCAACTGAAAAACAAACCCGCACCGGCGATTTTCGGACAAATCGAAAACATATCGCTGAAGCAAAAGCCCGAAGATATCCGACGGCAGGACGAAAAAATCGCAAACAATTCTTCACCGCCGGCATTCCGTGCCGCGTTTGCGGAAGAAGGAGCTCGAATAATATCTCTATCTTCTCCCCAAATTCGGCATTATTCTCGCCGTTCTTCTTCCTTGCGCCCCTGCTGTCGGCTGCGCCGGTTGTCGTCCCGGCTGCGTTGCCGCCGATTGCGCCGCCGTCTGCGCCTCGGCTGTCCTCGGCTGTACCCGCGCCGGCATCGTACGAACCGGTTGCTCTTGCCGTTCCCGCTGCTGCGCCGCCGACTGCGCCTCGGCTGTCCTCGACTGTACCCGCGGCATCGTATGAACCGATTGCTCTTGCCGTTCCCGCTGCTGCGCCGCCGACTGCGCCTCGGCTGTCCTCGACTGTGTCAGTCGCCGTCCCGGCTGCGACCTCGTCAATTGCGCCGCCGCCTGCGCCTCGGCTGTCCTCTGCTGTCGGATACCGGCCGGAATTTCATTCTGAATCAAACCCCTGACGTCCGGAAGAAGTTTCTCCATATAATCCCACAGGTCGGTTCCGTTGACCAAACGGAGATTCAGAATCTGACGCAGGGGTTCCCTGTTAATACTTCGGATAATCAGTTTGACAATCCGCATAAAAACCAAACCCGCTTCGTCCGTCGAAGTTCTATCGAATAAACATATGATAAGATTACGTAACAGGCCGGCGCATTTCGATGATTCACTGAGATTTTCCCTCAAAAAATCGCCGATTTTGACATAAAAAATCTGCTCCTGGTTTACAAACCTGCCCACCGAAACAGCGTAATGTACATCGTAGAATTCGGAAGTAAATAATTTCAGGTCGTTTTCCTGTTCCGGGGTTTGCGGTTCATCACCAATCAGAAAAGACGCCGCAAAATCGTAATATGAAGATAAGGCGTTGCGGTGAAATTCTTCCCGCTCCCGATCATTCTGCCACGGCACCGAATAGTACAGACATTGCAGCAGCAAGCTTTTGCGACACTTGCCCCATAAAAGATTAAATATCTCGTTTTCTCCCTTCAATACCGAAGTCATTTCCTCGCAATTTCTGTAATTTCTGCCTATAAGCAATTGTAAGGGCGTTTTGTTTTCCGAACCCGGCGCGTTCATGCACAGCGTCAACTCGTCTTCGTTCTCGAATCTCTCCAAAAAACACCGAACGGTGTCCGCATCATCGCTGATAAAAATTACTTCGGCCAAACAAAACAGTTCCTCCTTATCGAGAAGATCAAAAAAATACTTGGCCGGACATATGTTACCGAAAATATTCAAAATAAGCGTTTCCGCCAGTCCTTTGAAACTTTCGTCTTTAATTTTGAACAACGGCCGGACGTACGCATGATTTCGGATATAATCCGCCAACTGCCTGCTAAAACTAAAATCGAGATCCTGAAACAGATTTATAATATCATCCAAAACATGACTCGTTTCGCAAAGATCTTTCATAAGGTTTTCCAGTTTCTTCGGACACGGAAAAAGCAGGCTCTCCGGCATATCTCTTCTTTCAGACAAAGCGGCCAAATATTCCGCACTGCTCGACAGGAGATACGCAGCCTGTCGCAACTTGGTATTATATCCGGACCTTTCCCAAAGCGGCTTGAAATATTCCCAGATACTGCGATGCCGAATCATAAAGTCAGCCGTGTAAGTCAGAAGATTGCCGCGAGCTTCTTTTTCGACATATTCGCAAAACATCAAAAAAGCCGAGGCGTTTTCCGCAATTTCCGATCTTATGGATTCCTGACGTTGTAATATCTCCGGCACGGCGTCGAGAATCAGATCACATCGTCGGTATGCTTTTTCTAAAACGGTCTCTTCCTCCGCCCGCATGCCGAAACAGCCGTCACACAAAAACAAGCCTGTCAAAAATCCTATTAATAATAAATATTTTTTCATACTCTTTACCTTTTTTAATTTCTGAATATATGTTGAATATTTACTATATATTCCTTGCGTCGTCAACGATAAAAAAAATAAATATGCGCCCTTGGCGATTCTCGGACAGATAAGACAAACGGTTCTTCTCTTTTGTCTTATTTTTTACGGCAATGTTTCTTATTTCATCCAGATTCGCGCAGCCTGAGGAAAATATGTAAAATCCGCCGATGCGTCCGCCGGAAGCCGCTATTGCAAAATTATATGAAACAATATATACCTCTACCCGAGAGTTGTTGGGCGCATAGCTCAGCGGTAGAGCACTACGTTGACATCGTAGTGGTCGTAGGTTCGATCCCTGCTGCGCCCACCGTATGGTTCCGGTTTCGATCAGGAAGGTGCAGGTGGCTCAACAGGTAAAAATAGATTCCGATGCAGTAAGATCATTGGCGGAGCTTTTAAGAGAAACCGATCTGACGGAAATCGAATATCAGGTGGATTCTCTTCGGATAAAAGTATCCCGCACGGTGCAGCAGACCGTCGTTCCGGTGCATATGTCTCCGCCGCCGCCTCATCATCATTCGGTCGAACAAAGTTCCATGGCGGCAGCAATGGAAGCGGAGATGAAGGCCAATGATTTGGAGCATCATCCCGGAGTCATGGAAGCCCAAATGGTGGGAACGGTATATCTTTCTCCGGGACCGGAAGCGCCTCCTTTTATTTCCCTCGGCGAAGCGGTTTCCCAGGGGCAAACCGTGTTTATAATCGAAGCCATGAAGGTCATGAATCTCATAAAAGCGCCCCGTTCCGGGATCATAAAACATATCTTTGTGAAGGACGCCCAGCCGGTGGAATACGGCGATCCCATTATTATCATAGAGTAATTTAAAAGCCGATGATAAAAAAAGTACTGATAGCAAACAGAGGCGAAATAGCCGTCAGAATTTTAAGAGCCTGTAAAGATCTGGGAATACAGACGGTGGCCATTCATTCCACCGCGGACGCGGACGCCATGCACGTAAGATTGGCGGACGAGAGCGTGTGCGTGGGACCTCCCCAACCGCGGGAAAGTTATTTGAACATACCTTCGGTCATTTCGGCCGCCTGCGTTTCCGGAGCGGACGCCATCCATCCGGGGTACGGATTTTTGAGCGAAAACTCCACGTTTTCCCACATGGTGGAGGAGCACGGGCTGATTTTCATCGGTCCGAAAGCGGATCATATTGCCATGATGGGCGATAAAATCATGGCGAAGAAAACGTTTACCCGCCTCGGATTGCCGGTCGTCCCCGGATCGGACGGGACGGTGAGCAACATAACCAAAGCTCTGAAGATGGCCGACGAAATGGGATATCCGGTTCTGATAAAAGCTGCCGGAGGCGGAGGAGGACGCGGCATGAAAATAGCGCGCTCCCGATCGGACTTCACGGAAGCCTATGAAACCGCTCGCCGGGAAGCCGGCATCGCCTTCGGAAACGATCGCGTCTACCTGGAAAAGTACCTGGCCGCTCCCCGCCACATAGAATTTCAGATTATCGCGGATAAATTCGGTAATTGCGTCCATTTGGGAGAAAGAGACTGCTCCCTTCAAAGAAGAAATCAAAAAGTTTGGGAGGAGGCCCTCAGTACGGTTCTGACCCCCGAATTTCGGAACTCTTTCGGAAGAAAAATAGCCGCCGCCGTCGGAAAATTGGGATACTTCGGGGTCGGTACCCTGGAATTTCTGTATGAAAACGGAGAGTTATATTTCATCGAAATGAACACCCGCATCCAGGTGGAGCACCCGGTCACGGAAGTCATAACCGGAACGGACATAGTGCGGGAGCAGATCCTGGCGGCGGGAGGAGACAAGCTCTCGATATCCCAGGACGACGTTCAATTTAACGGACACGCGATAGAATGCCGAATCAACGCCGAAAATTCCGACACTTTCATTCCTTCCGCCGGCACGGTGGTGAATTATCATTGTCCCGGCGGGCCTGGAGTCCGAGTCGACAGCGCTTTGTACGACGGATGCAAAGTCCCTCCCTACTATGACAGCCTGATTGCGAAGCTGATCGTTCGGGCCAACGACCGGCAGCAGTGTCTGGCCTGCCTCCGCAGAGCGCTCGGAGAATACGTCATAGACGGAATAGACACCCTTATTCCTCTGCACCTGAAGTTAACCGACCATCCGGACGTGATTGCCGGAAATTTCGACATTCATTTTCTGGAAAGGATATACGAAACAGTCCTATGACATTTTGCGATGCATTTTTACTCGGAGCGATACAGGGCGTCACCGAATTTCTGCCCGTGAGCTCTTCCGCCCATGTGGATGTTTTTGCGCATCTTTCGGGGTTGCCGCGGCCGAGTGACGATTTCGGCATTTTCGTAAACTGCGGCTCCCTTTTGGCGGTCCTTATTTTTTTTCGATACCGGATTCGAAACATATGGCGGGGGGGAGTCGATTTCATTTCCGGCAGAAAGACCGCCGATCGATCGTTTTTCGCGACGTTCGTTCTTTCAAGTATCCCGGTGACGATCGTCTATGCGGCGGGGATGCTTCTTCGCATACGGATCGATTCCATAAAAATCTCGGCCGTTTTGCTGATCGTATTTGCGGTCGTCTTGTATTTCTGCGATCAAACTCCCGTCCGCGATCGGAAAATTTCCGGCAGGGACAGCATCCTGACCGGAATCGTCCAATCACTGTCTTTTTTCCCGGGAGTGAGCCGACTCGGCATATGTATGTCCGCCATGAGGTATTTGAAATATTCCCGCGAGGAAAGCTTTCGACATTCGCTTTTGTTATATATTCCGCCGGTTTCGGCGGCCTGCTGTGCGCAGCTGATAAAAATCGCCGCCGGAAAAGTCAATGAAAACTTACTTATCGGACTGACGGGACTCGCGTCGTCTTTTTTATTCGGGCTGATTTTTTTGCCCTTTGTGTTAAAATTCCTGCAAAAACACACTCTGCTTCCTGTAATCGCCTATCGAATTTTATTCGGAGCCCTTCTCCTGGCGCGGGAAATGAAAATTATTTCCGCGTTTTAATCACAAAATTCGGGATCAGAAAATAATTACAAGTTTTTTCTCCGAATTAACATAAAAGCAACTTTTTTGTTGTTTAATATCAACGGTTATCGGGATAATTGAAAATGCGTGCAGACATAACGGTTCCTAATTTTGATGATTCCGCCGGCGAGGTGGTTATTTCTTCATGGTATAAAAAAGTCGGAGATTTGATTGCCAAAAATGAGGTAATAGCGGATGCCGAAACGCCGTCGGTGGCTTGCGCCATCACATCCGGCTACGACTGCATATTGGTCGATATCATCGCCAAAGAAGGGGACACGGTGCCCCAAGGAGCTAAAATCGCCGTCATAGAGACGGACCCGAAGGCGGACATATCCGACGTGCTCCGAAAGATCGAGAAAAAGGACGCCCGCGCCGAATCCGAACTCGTCGCCAAAATTCAAGAAGAAAGAGAAATAGCCGAATCGGGACAGGACGGATACGTTCTTTCGCTTCCGCATGAAGAAATCGTGGAAGAAATGGTCGAAGAATTTTCGGAAAAAACCGAAGAAAATTGCAAGCATCTGCTGAAAAATACGGAAAATCTGGCAAAGGCCGAAGCTTTGAAGCTGAAAGAAGAGATTCTGGAGGAAGCTCGAAATACGGCTCTGATCAAAGCCGAAGAAGTAAAAATGAATATTTTCAGAGAATATGAAGGAAAAGCTGCCAGAGATGCCGCAGAAATGCATAACAAGATCGTGGAGGGATCAATCCGGGAGGCGGAACGCACAAAGGAAAAACTGATAGAAGAAGCCAAAGAGAAAGCCGAACGGGAAGCCGAAGAACTCAGAAGTATCATTCTGGAGAATGCCAAAAAAACGGCTCAAAACGACGCGGATTTAATGATTCGGGAAACCGTCGCCGAAGCAAAGAACGAGGCCAAAAAAAGAGCCGAGCAACTTTCCAGGGAAATCATCGAAACGGCCATCATCGAGTCAAAGGCCGAAGCCAAAGCCATTAAAAAAGATATCATCCACTCCGCCCGCAAGTATGCAGCCAAGGAGTCGTCGGAAATAGTGAAGGAGGTTGTGAAAGAGGCGAGGACGCGGTCACGGATTCAGGCGGAAGAATTGGTCGAATCCACGACCCGAATGGCGATGGAAGAAGCCAATCTGCTGAAGGAAGAAATTTTGAAATCCGTCAGCGAAGAGATGAAGGTAACAATCGGAACCGCCCTGAGTTCCGCAATACAAAATATTAAGGACGAAATTCGCGTAAAAATAAGCGAAAATTCCGCCATAAGGGAAGAGATTGCAAGAATTAAGGGGGAATCCGCAGTCAGCGCCGCGGTACAGGATATTAAAAATGAAATCCGGGAGAAAATCGGCAAAAATTGCGAGATCCGCCGAGAACTCTCCAAAATCAAAGAAAAATGCGATCTGGAGCGGGAAATTGCGCGGGAAAAAATCTGCGAATCCGAAGAGCAGTCGGAAATCGTAAAAAAACTGCTGCACGCAGACGGCCAAAATCAACTTCCTCCGGAAGTATACGCGGACAATTGGAATAAACCTAAGTTCTTCGAATCCCCGGGAGACTATAACGAGCCGATCGACATGCTGAAGCGCCGCATCTCCGAAAAAATGAGAGATTCCTACGACTCCTCCGTCATATCGACGGTTTCCAATGAAGTCGACATGAGTGCCGTTTTGGCTCTGGAAAAAACCTTCGGCGGCGCATTTTCAAGAAAACACAGCACAAGGTTGGGCTTTACTCCGTTCTTCATATCCGCAAGCATAGCCGCGCTCAAACAATATCGGGTTTTTAACGCCCATATTTATAACGACGAAATCATATACAAAAACAATTTCGATATATCCGTCATTACCTGCGGCAACGACGGAATTGCGGCTCCGGTTATCCGACATGCGGAGACTTTGAGCATAGCCGAAATAGAGAAAGCGATGATTTATCTGTCCAGAAGGGCCATGGAAGGAACCTTAAGCGTCGAAGAAGCCTCGGGCGGAACTTTCACGGTAATCAATGCCGGCATATACGGATCCCTGATAGGAACGGATCTGCTGACGCCTCCCCAGGTGGCGACCCTCAGCGTCCATAAAATGCACAATCGGCCGGTGGCCACCGAAAACGGCACCGAAGTGAAACCGATGCTGTACATTTCCCTCTCCTATGATCACAGAATTTCCGACACGCGAAAGGCGTCGGAGTTCCTGTCGAACATAAAGGATTATGTGGAAAATCCCGGATGGCAGGTGTTGGGGCTGAATTAAACCCTCCGATTACCGACGGCGCGACCGAATCAGCCGCCGTTCCGAACTCTTCTAATCCCGTCGATAAAAACCTCTACACCCGAAACGAAACGACCGAATCGGCTTCCGTTCCGAACTATTCAAATATCCGGACGACAAAATTTGAAAACCGCAACACCCGAGACAGCGCGACCGAATCGGCTTCCGATCCGAACTCTTCGAATTTTAAAAACGAAGACACCCGGCTTTCGTCAGTTAAAAATGCCGCTCCGCCCGCGGATGAATTTCGCACACAGCCGTTCTCTTTTCGGTATGCGATTTTTACCGTTCCGGCGAGCGAAGCAAACGTCGCGCATCGAAGGCGATCGCAAATCATTAAGCCGCATGCACCCGACTGCTTCAGACGCGCAAAACGACCTTCCGAAGAGCGAGTCCTCGGTTCCGCACCGATACCGAAGAAATTCGACTCCGATCCCGGCGGAAGAAGAGGCTCTCTTCTCTGCGTCCTGCGCAATAAAAAGACGCTTCCTCCACCGAAAAACTCCCTCTGTTATTGTCGCCAACAAGACGGATTTGCCCGCTGTCTGAAGGCTTCTATCACGGCATTGAAGCGCGGCTGTTCCGGACCTTCCAGCGCCCTTATGGCCGCATTCTTCAGTCTCTCGACATGTTCCGGCGAAACGTCGTCCATGACCATGTCTTCAAGTTCTAAAGTAGGTTGAAGCCTGTAATATGTGAACTTCGGATCTACGGAAGTTAACATGTTCAACTGCAAATCCGTATTGTAGGATACGGCGTCGATGGTTATCGACGAAAGCAGCTTCGCCCATAAAATCAATCCGAGATTATAATAATACTCCGGAGGCCTGAACGAATTATGCGAACCGGTTCCGAAGGAAATCTCGATTATCGGCGCGTTCGGATACTTGAGTCTCGTGGATTGATAGGCTAAAAATCCCGGATGGTTTGCAAACACACCCCCGTCACCGCAAGCCCTTGTCTGACCTCGCGCATTTTTCCACAGATGCGGATTAAAATACGTCGGAGCCGCGCTCGAAGCCATAATAACGTTGTAGATATCATCAATATCACTCTGCGTAAGCTCTTTTTCTCCTCCTATGCTGTATATTTTCGGTTTCATAATGTCGTATTCGTAATAGGGGACAATCAAATCCTTTCCCAGCGTTTGCTTATTTTCCCGCAACTGTTTGACAAAAGTTGAAACCGCTTCCCTTCTGCCGGAACTCACATAACCCGGTCTCCGAAGCCCTCCGAAACCCAGACGGGCTTTTTTAAAAATCTTCCTGCCGAATTGCCCGAATCTTTTCTGAAGATTTTCATCCTCATCCAAAATGACCGCCAGAGCGTTCATCGCCCCCACGGATGTACCCGCCACGACATCGAACTCGAAGGGAATGCCTTTCAACGCAAGTTTTTCCTTCAGCATTCTTATCATCTCTATCTGCAGCACTCCCCGAATACCGCCTCCGTCGAAAGACATAATTATTTTGGGACGCTCAAGATCCGGACCGCATTGCGCATCGCACATTTGCGCTATGCTCGTCTGGCAGCATGCGCTAAACAATAACGGAAAACGTTCCGGAGATTCCTCCGCGCAGATTTCGCGACGCCGCTGTCGCTTCGTCAGTAAATTCACCTCGGATCTCGTCACTTTGCTGCCGGACGCCGGCAAAATGCCCCCCGTTGATCTCGAACTTTCGGTACTTTTCGGATTAACGCCGTCATCATATTTAGTTTGACTTGTATCGAACGAATAGGCACGCTCTCTCATCTGACGGTGAGATTTGAGCTTAAGGTCGGAAATATCGGAGAGTTCTTCGTCCGCCGGAAAATTCGTCTGCACGCTTTCCGATTCGAACTTCGACAAAGAACAACCGTCGGCGACGGCAGCATCCCGCAAATGCGGAATATTCTCCATTGTTTGACAATCAAAAATCGACAACAGTAATACGGAAGCCCCGCAAACAATTCTTTTCAATGTCGTCATAATTTCCTCCATATCAAGGATTCTGCAAACCGAAGGTCTGAAAATCATTTCCTGAAGGCTCGTAAAAATAAAGGCTTTTTCAACGTCTTTCGAAATCGACATCGAAAAAAAGTTACGACAACTCACCGCGGGCCGATAGGGCCGCGGTCAAACGGGGGCTAAGTTAAACGGCGGTTTTTGTTGCATCAAAACCGATTGCCCTTGATGCGAAACGGCATACACCGTAATTACGCCGCCGAACTGCCGCGCGATAATGAGCCGCCGCTCGGACTTGTAACAATCCGCTTCCGGGTCCGCATCCGAACTCCCGCGCGATACTGCGCCGCCGCTCGGACTTGTAACAATCCGCTTCCTCGGG
>JAISMS010000014.1 GCA_031276565.1 Holosporaceae bacterium
TCCGTAAGCTTCGGCCTGCAGAGCTATGTCGGAACCCGCTGCGGAGTGCAGATGAAATTTAACCTCTCCTATTGCCTGTAACTTGCGGCCGGGACAAAAGACCGATACAATTCGGCGGCTGAACCCGGAATGTGTTTTGCGCTGTCCGGAGATTTGGGAAGCGGATCCGCGGAGGATATTACGAGGTTCCGAAACCGGCGCCGATCAGACGTTCGAACGCAGTTTCGATAATTGCCGTTCCGTTTTCCGTCGAATTCAAAAACATCTCTTTTAAGGCTTTGATTTTAATACCATGTTACCGCTTTTGGTGTATACTGCCTACTTTAGGGTGAATTGTATGGGCAGTTTTGAAAAAACCGCCGGAAGTTTTCTTTTCGGAAAAGGCGGACGGGCGTCCGCGGGGAGAGCGACATTTCTTTTGTTGTTCCTCAACGTGGTTACGTCGGCGGCCGTCAGCATCTATATTCCGTGCATGAAACAAATGGCGGTGGATTTGAATACGACGGAAGCCGTCATCCAAATGACCATAGTCGCCCATCTGATAGGGGAATTCATCGGCCGGATACTCTGCGGCCCTCTCATATGCGTTTACGGATGCCGAACGGTGGCGCTGCCCTCCCTGACATTATCCGCTCTCGGACATTTGGGTTGCATGGCGTCCGAATCCTCCGCGATGTTTATGGCGATGAGATTTATACAAGCCATGGGAGCCGGCGTAATATATGTCGTCTCCCAAAGCGTCATCAACGAAAAATTCGACGAGAAAGAAAAGAGCGGCGTAATCGGCATCATCGAACTGTATCAGCCGATCGCCTGGATTTTATCTCCGTTCGCCGGATCGATTCTGTCCGAAATCAGCAACTGGAGGGTATCGTTTCCGCTGCTTGCTCTGTTTCAGGCTATCGGCATAGTTTTCTTCAGATTCTGTCTTACGGAGGAAAAGGAAAAATCATCAAAAACGTGTCAGGTTCTGCATCTCTTTCGCAATTACGGTCGGGTGTTGAAAAATTCCTCCTTCCTGATTTACGCCCTGATACCGGGATTGTTCGCCGGAGGATACATGATGTTTGCCACCAGTTCTCCTTTCATTTGCTCCAGGTTTTTCGGAGAGAACTCCGCCGATATCGCTCTGTTTTCCGCCGTACCGCTGTTGTTCTACGTCATAACCACCTTTGCCTACAGAAGAATCGTGAACAGCTTCGGCGTAGGCGTTTCCCGCCGGACAGGAATCGTCATGTACGGAATTTTCGGAGTTTATCTGATGTATCTGATTATGCATCAAACTCCCTGGACTCCGGGAATTCTTCTGACCCTCATGTGTCTTCAGTGTTCCGGCAGCGCGTTTTTGGTGCCGGTGTCGGTGCTGAGGGCATTGCAGGCCACCGATCCCGATTCCGCCTCCGTGGGCGCCTCCACCGTGGTCGTATTCAGGAATATCATAATGTCTCTCTGCATCGCCGTAAGCGCGAAGTTCAGCGGCAGCATTACCACTATTATGGCCTGTGTTTTCATGACAACGGCCACCGTTATACTTTTAATTATGACGCGGAAAATCATACGCTCCCGTTCCAACAGAAAGGGGAGAAAACAGGCTGTCTGATTCGAAAAACACGCGGCAATTCACGGAAGACTCCGTCCTGGACGGGAAGGTGAAGCTGTTGCAGCCGAAAGTCGGCTACAGGGTCGCCGTCGATCCGATCATTTTGGCCGCCTTCACGACTCCGCGGGCCGGTCGGAAGATTTTGGACGTCGGATGCGGCAGCGGAGTGATTTCTCTGATATTAAAACTCCAGGAACAGTCACTGCGGATAACTGCGCTGGACATTGACGCAGAAATGTGCTGCCTCTGTCGCCGAAACGCCGAAATAAATGCAGCGGACATACGCGTCGTAAACGGCGACATAGGCAATGCGAAAGATATTGCGTCCTTGAAGAACGAGTGCTTCGATCATGTGGTGACAAATCCTCCTTTTTTCGAAAGGCAATCGTCCCGAATCTCCGAAACCAAAAGAACGTCGCACTTCGAGACGCTGAGTCTTGACGATTGGATTGCCGGCTGCCTCGGCAGACTGAAAAACGGCGGAACCTTCTCGATGATTCATCTGGCGTCCCGCGCGGGCGACATTCTCGGCGCTTTGAAAAACAATGCCGGATCCGTGCAGATAATCCCTATATTTCCGAAGGCCGACCGCGACGCCGGACGGGTGATAATTCTGGCGCGAAAATCCGGGAAATCGCCGACAAAAATACGACCGGGAATCATCGTCCACAACGCAGACGGCAGCTATTCGGACACGATGCGACGCATACTTTCCGGAAATTTTCGGACCGCTCCGAATCTGCCCTGAAGTCGTTTGGACTGCGACGTTTCGAAGCCCGAGAGTTCATAACATTATTCGAATCCGTCGCGTCGGTTTCGGAACCTCGTAATATCCTCCGCGGATCCGCTTCCCAAATCTCCGGACAGCGCAAAACACATTCCGGGTTCGGCCGACCGCGCAAAATATTCGGCTGCTCCGCGGGTATCCTTCAGCGAGTTGCAAATAAATTCCGTCATAATCGC
>JAISMS010000026.1 GCA_031276565.1 Holosporaceae bacterium
CCCCCCTTTATAACCAAGGGAAATTGCGATTTTCGCTTCCGTTTTCGGCAGAGTCAGCGCGTCGTCGTAGTCGTCTGACTCGATCTCGCAGGAATCGCTTATGATTCCCGCCGCGTCGACGGTTTTAACGGAAATGACCCGCTCCTTCGGCAGTTCCGTCATGCCTTCGATCGTCGCGGAAAAGTCCGGTTGCGATGTTTCTAATCCCACAGGCGCACCTCGTTGCGTTTGTTTGAAATTGAACCGATGAAAGGAAGATTAACCGTCGTGCCGGCCGATAATTTCTCGTCCGTCAAAGTCGGATTGGCGGCAAGAACCTGTTCGAACACAGCCGTCGTGCCGTAGTGCTTCCAACAGATCCAATCCAAAACGTCGCCTTCTTTTGTCTGATATTTCACCACTTTAAGTAGCTCCTTGCCAAATTTGTGATAACATTGGTCAACGCATTCGAAACAACGCCCGAAAAAGCATCGTTAATCCTCGGCGTGCGCTTCAGCGTCAATTTAAATTCCGTCTTCTGCGGCACACCGTTTTTGTTGAAATACGACTGATTTTCGGTTATGGAAGCGACGACGAATTTTCCTAAAATCTCCCCCGAATCCGTAATTAAATTATTAGACGTTTTGCACAAATTGGAATTTCGAATATCCGCAATCGTCTTGTAGTTGCCGCTGCCGGCGGAAAACAGACCGTCCAGCCCTAATTCTTTTAATACAATATCCTTCGCTTTTTCTTGGGCTATGCCGATAACCGCTTTGTCCACGCTATTATATTGTGTAGCGGCGTTTAGTTTCGGATAAAACACGCCGTCGATCTCGACGTTATCCTTTGCAATGCCGAGATTTTGAACGTACGGCAGATCCCCGACGCGATCGGTATCCACCCATTTAAACTCCGTTGATCGGGACAAGCTGTTGGCAGACAGCGTTTTCAGACTGAATTGAAAGTTGCCGTACATCATGCTACTTCTCCCACCGGATCATATAGCAGCCCCCAGTCGAAGCCTTTCATTTCTTTACTTACCTGCTTTGCCGTTTCCTGAGGATTGCTGATTCTTGAGGCGTTCACATTGACGGCGACGTTCACGCTCTGATTTTTTGTAATCGGCGCGGCTTTTGCGGAGTTGAGCGGAGGCAATTTTGATGCAATCGACGGTTTTGTTTCGTTGGATTTAAACAGACTGCCAATGCTTGAAACCGAAGACTTTGCGCCATCCCAAATTTTAGAAAACGGACTTGCGAACTTATCCCATTTAGGAGCGACATCGTTCCAAATACCTTTAAAAAACGTCTTCAATTTCTGCCAGGAAGCCATGATTTTGTCGGCGATGTTCAGCGACTCGATTTTTTTAATAAACGCATTCCAATGCGGAACCGCCGCGCTCCAAATCGTCGAGAAGAATGTCCTGACAAAACTCCAGGCAGCCGTTATCTTGTCGACCACGGCATATTCTTGGAGCAAAAGTTTGAATTTGTTCCAATGCGGCTCGGCTACATTCCAAATACTCTCGAACAGAGATTTCGCGACGCTCCAACCGGCGAGAAGTTTGTCGGTGATTCCGTATTCGTCAAGGATCTTTTTGAATTGCCGCCAGTGAATTTGCGCCGCGCTCCAGATGGTTTCGAACAGATTTTTAGCAGTGTTCCAACCGGACATAATTTTGTCCGTAATGCCGTATTCGTCCAAAATCGATTTAAATTTCAGCCAATGGGGCTCTACGGTATCCCAAATTCCCGTTAAAAACGACTTCACCCGCTCCCAGTTTTCGTATACGGCCAGAGAAATTCCGATGAAAGCCAGCGGCCCGATCTTGAAAAACGAGCGGAAAGCGGCTCCCGCTAAAGCCGTACCCAGTCGCAATCCTTTAAATACGATGACCAGCCGATTTAAGCCCCCGAACAGAAACGTCGATGCGTAGCCGAGCACAAAAGTAGCCAGCTTCATACCTATCATGCTGCCCGTGACCTTTGTGACGGTGCCGACCAACTCTGAATTTTTCTCCGCCCAGCCGACGATTCCGTGAACGTTTTTGGCGACTCCGGTAACGCAATCGACCACCGTCGGCAGCAGAGTATCTCCCAACGTTATGGACAGTTCGCTGAAAGAGTTTTTCATTAATTGAATTGCATTTTCCGTCGTTGCCGACCTTGTTCTGAATTCCTTTTCCATCGACCCGGCATAATTTTTAGGATCGGAAACCAGTTGCAATTGATCCTTGTACTTGTTGAGAGATCCCACGATGGTCGCGACGGCACTTGAATAGTTCTTCCCGAATATGCTCACAAGAACGGACATGCGCTCCTGTCCCTGCACCTTTGACAGAAGTTCAAAAAATCGCGAGAGGGCTCCTTGAGCGTCTTGCGCAATCATTTTCGGGAAAATTCTTGCGGATATTCCCATTTTCCGAAAAGCCTTTTCTGCGCGCGGCCCCAGTTTGCTCGCCAATTGCAACCGTTGCAGAATGGCGGCAACGGCAGTTCCCGCTTCTTCGGGAGCCCTTCCCATGGCGATTAATGTGCCCGCCAATGCCGCCGTTTTTTCCGCGCTTAATCCGAATTGACGAGCTACGCCTCCGGCTTTTGCCAACGCCGGAACAATGGATTTTGCGGTGGCCGCGCTGTTGTTGCCGATGTGATTGATTGCGTCTCCGAGCTTTGTGAGATCGGTAATCGGAATGTTAAAAACGTTCGACAGCGTCGCCATCGACTTGCCGGCTTCGTCCGGCAGTATGTTAAAGGCGGTGGACATTTTCGCGACGTTCGTCGTGAAGGGCAGCAGCTCTTTTTCCTTGACTCCCAGCTGTCCGCCGGCGGCGGTGATCTGTCCCAATCCCTCGACCGACAGCGGAATTTCCCGCGACAATTCTTTGAGACTCCCGCCCAATTTCTTTAAACCGTCGGCCTCCGAGAAAACCACGACTTTTTTAACGTCTGCCATCACGGACTCAAATTTCATGGCAGAATTAATCGGAGCCGCCAACGACGCGCCCAAAGCCACCATGTCCATGATCTGCGATCGATAGAATGCCCGCTTTTGAATGATGGCCTGCTGCTTGTTTAGGGAACCGAGAAAAGAATTGTAGCGCAACTTCAGATTGTCGAGGCTGCGGGCACTCAAGGTCGAGTTCTTTTCCAAATCCTTAACAGCCGCCCCGATTTTGCCGATTTTTGAGGTTGCTCCGGATGTGACGGAGCCGAAGCTGCCGCTGAGCGCCGCTCCGATTGCCACCGTCAGTTGATGAGTTGCGTTATTTGCCATGCAATTCTCTTAAATCTTCCATCCACACTACAAAGTCGTCCGCGTTCATTTCCAGCCACTCCGTTATGCCGCCTTTAGCATAGTAAGCCGCCGTCAGCACCGCTTTTCTCAGCTCTCCCGGATTGCCGGAGATAAAAAATCCTTCAATACATCCTGTATTTTCAGATAGTCGCCCACGTCCAGATCCTTAACGGCCTCGGCGGGAATTTCCGCCAGATTCGCAATGAGATTCACCTCCCGTTCGGATTCGGAAACGTCTTTCTTGCCTGCAATTAACAGATCGCGCACCTTCGGACGACGCAGCGAAAGCTCGTGTATCAGTACTCCGTCTATTTTTAGCGGCTCGTTCAGCTTGATTTTTTCCATGTCTCAATCTCCTCCTATACCTGCAATATTTCTCTCACAGCCGCCAGCTGGTCTGAACCGTTCACGTTTCTGATCATGTTGATCGGATCGATTTCAATGAGCTCAACGCCTTTTATGCTCAATTTATAGTATGTGCAGGCGACGGAGCATTTCAAAGTCGCTTTTTCCGCCGGTTTCCAGCTGTCGAAATCCAGCTCCTTAAAGAACCCGCGTACGTTGATCACAACGGGATCCGGGGTTGCGGAACTCTGAACTGCGCCGCGAATGGTGAAGGCTATTTCGGAACCGTTGGTCAGACCGAACAGCTTAAACACCTCCGGATCGTATTCGACGAAAGTCAGCTCCATTTCCAGCTTTTCCATGCCCATGTCGATCTCAACGGGAGCGGACATGCCCGCCCCCTGAAACTCTTCGGTTTTGAGAGTCAATTTCGGCAGCGTGAGCTCTTCTATACGACCCGCATACCCTCGGCCGTCGACGTACAGATTAAAGTTTTTCAAAATTTGCGGTAACATTTTCATTCCCTCCTTTAGGCTACGTTTTCGAAAATCACGGACTCGATATCGCTGTTATCCAGGTATGCCCTGAATGTCACCTGCTCCGCCGGATAGGCGGGCGTGAAGCTGAAATCAAAAAACACTTTGCCCTCGGCGATGTTGGCGGCGGTATTCAACTCCTTGTCGGCGAAGCACTTTCCCGCCAGAATCGCGCCTTGGGATTTCAGCGTCGCCAGGTAGGCGTTGACGCTTTCCGTGACATCCGTCAGGTAGTTTTTCACGATATTGCGATCCACGGCCCACAAATGCGCCCTCAAAATCGAATCGCTTATGATATCGGCAGTTCTGCGCACACAGAGGAACTTGTATGCCGCCTCATCGGAAGTAGTGCGATTGCCCCACAACCTGTAGCCGTCCAGGTTAACGATGGTCGCAATGCCGTTTTCGTTCAGGTAGTTTGCCTTACACGCGCCGTCCCCGAGTGAGAAATCCACCGGTTTAGATAATCCGACGATTCCGTTAACAATCTTGTTAGACGGCGAAGCCCAAAAGCCGACTTGCAAATCGGTTTTTGCTATAACGCCCGCCGCATAGGGACTTGCCGCCACTGTTTCCTTTTTCGTATTAATCACCTGCGGGAAAATCGCATACACCCTCGGATTCGCGCAGGCTGTTGCAAAAGCCACTGCGGCGGCATCCGTTTCCGTCGGCGTATCGGCCACGATTACGGCTCGCAACCGTTCGGCGATCGGAATCATCTCCGCTATAACCTCTTCTGCGCAAAAACCCGGCGCGATCAGAATGCGCGGCGCAATTCCAAGCCGACTTTTTGAAACCAAAAAGGAATGTACGCCGACGTAGATTCCGTCCTCCGCGCCTCCGATCACGTTCTCCAAGGTTGCCTCGTCCGCAGTGACTTCGTCATGGGCAACGCCTTCCGCAATGCGCACGACAACGATATTTACTCCCGTTTGAGCCAGAATTCCGGCAATCGCCGTCGGCAACGTTCCGGTCGCGCCCAGTTTCGTCATATCTGCGGCGTTACCCGTCGTCAGAACCGGCGTGTTCAGCGGAAACGCCTCGGCAACGGCCGCCGGCGCCGTTCCGATAATTCCGATTACCGATGATGACACGCCTTCAATTGCTCGCGGGCCGCTCTCAACTTCAACTACTGATACTCCGTGCAAAAAATCAGGCATTTTCTTTCTCCTTTCTCTTGTTGGTTTTCGAGACTTTAATCTCGTCTATTTTCGCCGCCATGTCCGCCAGCGACGCATTCTCAGGCACTTCAACGCCCTTTGAAATAATCGCCTGTCGAATCTTTTCCTTAACTTTTCGAAACCTCTCCATACTTTTTTCCACTGTCACGGCCTTTCCCTCCCCCTTAATATTCAACAATCATGTCTTTAATTATCAAATCCCATCTCGAGAAACTCAGAACTGAACCTCTATTCGAATTCCCGATGTTCAATCGATAGAATTTGTAGGATGCCGAGTGATTCAATTGATGCGTCCGCAGTTCGCTGTGAGAGAACGCCGGGCTGTCGGCAATCGAAAACAGGGGCGTCCAGTCGGAGCCGTTGTTCGATCCGACCAGCTCATAGTTTCTCGGAGCCGCGTCGCGCCAGTCGTCGCTTCTGGCCCCGACTGCAAACACATTGATGAATTTAGCGATCGGCAATTCAACTTGAACCCAACCCGAGCCCTCGCCGTTCAGCTCAAATCGCGTATCAAAACGATGATCGAACAGATAAATTCTCCTGTGTCCCGAATGTTCGGAACTGGACGAAAGCAGATACGTGCCGTCTGCGCCTTCGGTTGCGTCCGAGGTCATGATCGGCACAACGTTGTCGTATTTGTTGAGATGTCGGCGATAGGTTTTAGCCCGCCTTCCCAAATGAAACTCCGCCAGTCCGGCGCGGATTCCGCTCTGCACCGACTCAATCAACAGGCGATAATACAAAAAAGGCGTTTCGTTAAACCAATAGAAAATTTTAGCTTCTTTTTGAGACCAAGAGGCGGTTTCATATGTGAGATCAGTCCAGGTTTCATCATCGTTCGAGGCTTGAATTTTAAAAATTGACGGAGCCTGCCCATAGCTGTTGTCGTTGCGAGCCTGCAGATGCGCCGCATTGAATGCCGTCGCTTCCGGCAGCTTGATTTTTAACCATGAATTGAGGTGGTTGCCGTCCGTCGTCGCCCATTTCGTATCAGCATTCTCATCAAAAGCATTGACAGCAACATGTCCCGAGTCGGCTTCGGAATTCGCCGAAACTTCGTATCCGTCCTGATTTGCCGAAATTAACGGCGGCAGCGCGTTAATGAAACTGCTCGTACCGGATTCTCTCCGAAAAAGCCTGAAACGCGAAATTCTCCAGATGAAAGGATTGCTGCCGTCGCTGGTGTATGAGCAAACCAGACGATAATATTTGTAGGCCGTTTCGTTTTCAAACTCGAAATAACGCGTTTCTCCCTGTTTCCAGTCTTCCTGATATTCTCTCTCCAACAACAAATCCCATTCTTCGCCGTCGCCGGAGGCGATCAACCTGAACCGGCGTGCCGTCCTATGGGTGTTGCTCTGCTGAGAAGCCGTGTCGAGAAAATTTGCAACTTTCGGCTCGGCAAATTCATACTGAATCCACGGCTCGGGGGAACTTCCCTTGTCTAATTCTATAGCGGAATTCACAGACGGAGACGTAACGTCACGCACATTGTTCCACCTCAAATTTGAGCAGGAAATCGTAATTCCGGCGATGCTGTCGGAACTCATCTGCGGAGTCAGCAAAATTAATTCCGAATCGTCATTGTCGATTATCGATCCCCAAAGTTGGATGCCGCGGACGTTCCCCTCGTTCGAAAACCTCAACTTGAAATAGTGAAACGCGCCTTTTTTCTCGGTGGGAGTATTCCTTTCGATGATCGAATCCGCCTTATACAGCAACCGAATCCAGCCGATTTTGTCGTTGGAGCCAAGCAACTCGAAAAGACTCAATGCGTTCGTATTGCCGTTGTGAAAATATACGCGATCGACAACCGCCGATTTCGCGAAATCGAAATATACTTCACGCGGATTGTTTTGAAACCCGACATTGCCAACGTCGGTTCCCAGCATACCGTATGTGTCCCAGTCGGAACCGTTACATGACAGGCGCAAGCCTGACTTTATGTGATCGCCGTTGTTGAGCGTGAGCAAAATCGGTTCCGGAGCTTCCAAAACATTCGCTTCGGCGTTCCATTTGGAAGAGCCGAGCAGTTTCGTGAATTTAATCCGCGTGATTCCGCGATTCACGCCCGAAATCCCGCCGGAAATTTCTTCGACAAAATCAATGAGATGTTCGCCGTCGGAGATGATCTCCAACCAAAAAGAAAAATCCGCCTGCGGATCGAAGCCGAGATGAAAGGAAAATTGCAGATCCTCGTTTAAAAACGCCCGATAAATAGCGACATTTTCATCAAGATCCACAATGCCGCCGGATACAATTCTTATGCAAATCCAGCTGTTTTGTGCGGCGCCGTTCGCTGTTGTCCATTGCGAATTATTGTTGCCGTCAAAAGCATAATAAGCCCTGTCGCCGGAGGCCTCGGAACTAAAGGTGATTTCATACCCTCCTTGCGACGTGCCCGTCATAATCGGAACAAAACCGTCAAGCGTCCCTTGACCGGCAATTTTCCGATACAATCGAAATCTTGCAATCCTGAATTGCGTCGACGGAATCTCAATCGGTGTGAATTTGTAAAATTTATAAACCGTGTGATTATCGATATGATATTGCCGCGACTCGCCGTCGTACCAACGTATCAGACTCGCCCTCTCCAGCAGCAGCGTCCAGTCCTCGTCGTCGTTGGAAGCCTCGATTTTGAACCGGGTTGGCATGCGATCCGAGTAGCCGTTTGGAGCGCAGATATCTATGAGATTGACGATCGCCGCTTCCGGCAATTCGTATTTGATCCAAAACTCTCCGTTTAATCTCGCAGCAAGATTTACCCAATTGCCAACGCTGTTTTGCGTTAAATAATATAATGCTCCATCGTTTGTTCCCGACGACGTAATCGAAAATCCATTGATCGAATTGGCATTCGGCATCAAGGGCATGACGCGTACCAATTCAAAAAGCTCGTCGTCAACGCTATAGCCGTGCCACCTAAGCCAGAAAAATCTGAAAGTTGTGCTTGCCCTCAGCCGATAATGGCGGAAAAATCCTCGATTTGTCAGATAGATATGACCTTCGCTAAATGTTGAGCTTTCGCGAGCAAATAATTTCTTCCAATTTTGTCGATCTACACTGCCTTCGATATAAAAAAAGGCGACCGGCTCGCCGCCAAAATGTTGCTCCAGCGAATTGATTAAAGTCGATCTCATGAAATCTATGTACCAGATCGCTTCTCCAGTGCCGGAGGCGGAATCCATATAATCTCCAGTTTTCACAAGTAATCGCGAAGCATTCCAGGCGCAACCGTTGTGACCGCAGATAAAATTTGGCTGAATATCGTCTTCGGTGCTTGTCGTTAAATCTACGATAAATTTTGCTTCGCTACTTTTCAGATTGCCATACAAAGTCGTCGATCCGTATTTTCTTTCGAAGCGGATTATCGTTTTCCCGGCGAGAACTCCGGAGCAGGGAAGAGTCCAAATAATATTTGCATCAAATGAAATTATGTAGGTTCCGTCGGAAATTATTTCCAAATCAAAGGCCAAATCCTTTTCGATAATGATTTGCGACCAATCGAAAGTAATCAGCGAATCTTCATTTATGAAAAGTCGATATTTTGCGAAATTGGATTTCGGAATAATGCAATTATTGAGCGCGACATCTGCGTTGGCCGCCTGATATACAATCTCTTCCACGTCTTTTTTGTTAGCCAGCAAAAGTTCTCCGGAATTTCCGGTTTTAAAATCGGAGCTCAATTTCACCGTGCCGAAATTTTCATGGTCCGCTTGCTGATAGGACGGAGCGGAAATTACTCCGTCGTTAACGTCAATGCCCGAACCGATTTTCACAACTCCAAAAACTTCTGTCGACGCTCTTGTCGGAGTCGGAACGGAGATTTTCCCGTTATTCAGGTCAATGCCCGAGCCGATCATCACCCGACCGAATTTTTCCGAAGTGGCGATATCGGATTCGTCCGGTGCGGAGTCGTCAATTTCATCGCACAATATATATGTGTATTGGGAATCGGAAATTACGTCGTTCAAAATTTGTCTTTGAGTTAGTCCGACCCTCGGCAATTGATCCCCGTTGTCGATTTCGATTGCATCGGCCAGGATGACGACGTTGTTGTTCTTTAATTGATAATCCGCATCAACCTCGTTCACGACGGCGGCTTTTTTCGAGACGGCCCGCGGGTCCACCCACATGGTATCGAAGTTGAAATTGCTGCGTTTGGCCAAAACTTCGCCCGTCAATCCTCCTTCGCCGCCGCCTCCTTCGACAGTGGAAAATCCTGTAGCATCGTTGTTCACCACGATATACCGCCGCGGCTCCAGATCCGAAAGTTCGGTGTTTATGGTTCCAACCAAAGAAGAAGGAATCCGCAACGATTTCGCGTCCAATTCCTGTACAGTTTCCTGAATTCCTTCGATAGCCGTAGCGCAGGCGTTAACGTCCGCATCCGTCATTTCGATAGCAGTCGCAATTCTCTCCACGTCCTGAGACGCAATGTTCTCCGGATGCGGTAAAGGATAATTCTTATGCTCTGTCTTCTCGTCAATCATTGCTAAATCGTGAATACCTTCAAATTGCGTACCTTAGGTCGATACAAAACATTTCCCTCCAGAACGATTTTCACTCTCGTAGTCGCTCCGGAAAAATTTTCCGCCACGTGCGTATGCTCTTCCCAACCGTCTCCGACAGGACTTCCGGAGGTCAACGGAACAAGCGTCCAGCTGGAATCGGGATTTTGCACATAGACTTTTGCCTGCGAATTCCCCGGCGTATAGCTTTCATACACAATCTTTACACTGATATTTGTTCCCGCCGTGACGGCCCGCGTCACGTAGTCGCAACTCTCGTCCATGGTTCCCAGAACAGCCTGCACACCCTGAAACAACACCGGCGACCGGGTGGTTGTTCCCCGCAACTTCGCCCTCACCGAAACCTCGCCGTTAATTTTTTCTTTCAACGCCACAGGCATATCTTCTGCCAACGTGTTTGTTTTTCCGTTTCCGTCCGTGTAGATGAATTCCACGTCGGTTTCCGACGATACGCGTTCGATGTTGGCCAATGTGAGAAGATTTGTATTTTCCTCGGCAACGATCGTTCCGAAATTGTAGATATGCTCCGTTTCCGTGAACCTGCAGGCCAGCAATCGAAACGCCAAATCCAAATCCTGATGCGCCGTCCAGGTGCTGGCGTTCGATGAGCTCAGTAAAAATGGTAAGGGCTTAAAAAACAATGAGTTAAGTGCCGATTTCCTTACCAAAACCTTACCGCCTTACCAAAATAACCCGCTAACACGCGCCAAAACTAAAAAATACCAACCTCAGTTACTCAATTCCGGGTTGGATTTTAACCGGAAAATACCCCCTTAACATTCTTGGCAAAGTTTTAGACAATGCTTCGTTTGATAGTAATAGCAATGATCAATTTTATAGCAATTATAGATGGAGAATAAAAATGTTGAATGAACAACAAATTTTGAACGCAATGAGAGAGTTCGAAAAATGGTACGATAAACAAGTCGATCCAAAGACTCGGAACTTAAAAGAAGAACCGCCGCAATGGTTCGAGTCCATCGGAATTATTCGGAATTATAATGAAACATACAGACACAGATCCGGACGTAAATAGAGAACATTCCGGCGACCCGTGCGAAAAGCAGATGACAATTGATGAATCCGTTGAAAAAGGAAAGCAAATTAATACATATCTTCACGACGTTTTTAAAAAATTGTTTAAACGCTTTCTTACAGGCGCATGTCGTGAAAAGTATTTGCCGGAAGATTTAGCAGTAATCGAAGAAGCTGTAAAGATGGGCATTTCACTGTATTCCGAAGCAATAGAAGAATATCGCAAAAGCCTAAGAAATGAAGAAACAGAATGGGCGTGCATGATTATGAAAATACGCCTGAGCAATCACCTAAAGAGTATTACTGCTCACTTTCTGTCCGGACTGCGCCGGCGGCTGAGCAATAAACCAACAGGAGAAAAACAATATCGGATAGAGTGGGTAGCGCGCCTACATAATATCGACATGAACGAAGACGAATCGCTTAACAGAAAAGGAGATCGATAATGACTGATATTTCAAAGAAAAATGTGAGGAGGAGTCCACAAAAGTGCCCACAGACGACCTCTGACTTCGAGAAGCTGAAAGACAATTGGCCATCCCCCTTTGTGGCGCGTAGTCGTATAGCAGAATTTACACAAGGTATGTTTCGACCGGATTCTATTAATACCATGGATGCCAGAGGCGACGGCATAACTCCTCGGTACAGCAGGGGAGCCAAAATTTTTTATGAGGTTGATAGCGTGATTTCATGGCTCGAAACAAGAATTAAGAACAAGAAAGGCAGGTCAACATGAGTATGTTTGAAAAATTAAGAAACTATTGTCAAACCGATTATGTAACAAGGGAGCAACTACAAAGTTTAACAGGCGGTGTTGTGTCGTCTCTTACAATGGCCAACCTTGATAGCAGGGGATACGGCATAAAAAGCAAAAAACTCGTAGGGAAAAAAGTTGCATATCATATAGACGACGTAATTCAATGGCTGGAACAAAACACAAAGTTGGTAAAATGATGAATGCATATCTGCGAACGGGTCGCCGACACATGGGCGACCCCCATCAAGATAAAACAACAGTAATACGCATGTTAACAAGCCAATTAAGGACCTGCCGAATTATACGAAAGAATCACAATCACCAACGTGCATATTCAGATGCAAACGGTATAGGTGCCCACAAAAGTGCCCACAAATTTTCAAAACGGCTCTTCTCTTAGCTCCCTTAATTTTCAATTTTCCTTGAATTTTCAGGTGGCGTCCCCAACGAGATTCGAACTCGTGTTGCCGCCGTGAGAGGGCGACGTCCTGGACCTCTAGACGATGGGGACGGTCTTGCGCTTTGTAGTATACGTCACCCGTCGAAGTCAATACCTCCGCAGGAAATTTTGAACAGACGGCGGGCCTGTTCCGAGTCTTTTTCGACGTCTGCGCTCACGGGAGGATCCGCGTCGAACCGGCGTAACCCCGATCGTCATGCCGTTCTCTATGGCCCGCAGCTGCTCCGGCTTTTTCGCTATTTCGAGCGGACTCGGCGGAATGCATCCTATGAAATTTTGTTGTTTGAAAAATATTTTCGATTTTTGCCATAGTCGCCCGCATAAGCGAAACGGCGAAGACGATTCCGGACAAACGGTCTCCCTCATATGGTTGCGTTATCCGTTGAAGTCAATACCTCCGCACGAAATTTTGAACAGACGGCGGGCCTGTTCCAAGTCTTCTTCGACGTCCACGCTCACGGGAGGATCCGCGTCGACCAGCGTAACCCCGATCGTCATGCCGTTCTCTATGGCCCGCAGCTGCTCCAGCTTTTCCGATATTTCGAGCGGACTCGGCGGCAGGCTGACGAATTTCCGCAACCCTTCGGCGCGGAAACAGTATATGCCGACGTGCCGGAAATAAGGACCGCCGAAAGGAATGGCGGATCGGCTGAAATACAACGCTTTTCCCGTATTTTTCGAGGTAAACGCGACGACGGACTTTACGACTGCGTCCCGCAAATGGGAATCGTCTTTTACGGCGACGATCGGAGTGGAAATATCGAAGTCCGATTTTTTCACGAGTTCGACGACGGCCCGAACGAATTCCGGCGCCACCAGCGGCTGATCTCCCTGCAGATTTATGATAATTTTATATTTCCCGGTCGGATCGTATTTGCTCCGGGCTGCAAACACCCGATCCGTTCCCGAAGGCAAATCCGGATCCGTCAACACGGCCGTCCCGCCGGCTTTTTGCACGGCGTCCGCGATTTCTTCGCCGTCGCAGGCGACGATCACATCCCCGACTCCGGCCGCCAAAGCGCACTCCAGCGTTCTGACGATCAGGGGTTTACCCCCTATGTCAGCCAGCATTTTTCTCGGCAACCGGACGGACGCGATACGCGCCGGTATGACTGTTAAAGTATCCACATTACCTCTTCGTTCAGTGACGGTGCGGCCGAGAAGACTTGAACTTCCACGGAGTCTCCCCCATAGCGACCTCAACGCTACGCGTCTACCTGTTCCGCCACGGCCGCAACATTGTCTGGATACCGGATATCGGTAAAATATGCAACGGCCTTACATTGTCGGCGCTGCGGATTTTCTCCGCCGTTTCCGGTTCTCAAAGCCGTCCCGACGTGTTATAAGTTGTGCATATATAAGTTGTGTATAAAAAGTTATGTTGAAATTCATTATGTTGTAGTCCATGGCCCAGTCTAAACGTCCCAGCAATCTAGAACCCTGGCAAGATCCGAACGCGAAACCCTACGTTTCCATAAAAAACCTGACCAAGACTTTCGACGGCAGAGTCGCTGTCAATGAAGTGTCCCTCAGCATCTACAGGGGAGAGCTTTTTTCGCTGCTCGGACGATCCGGCTGCGGCAAAACGACCCTGCTTCGGATGCTGGCCGGGTTTGAACCTCCCACTTCGGGAAAAATATTTATCGACGGCATAGACATGACCGACACCCCGGCCTACAAACGGCCCGTAAGCATGGTGTTTCAATCCTATGCGCTGTTTCCTCATATGACCGTCGAAGAAAACGTCGCCTTCGGGCTGACTCGGGAGGGAATGCCGAAAAAAGAGATCAAAAACAGAGTCGCCGAATACCTGGAATTGGTTCAGATGAGCGGATACGAACGGCGAAAGCCGGATCAGCTCTCCGGGGGAGAGATGCAGCGGGTCGCTCTGGCCAGAAGTCTGGTTAAGCAGCCGAAACTGGTACTGCTGGACGAACCCCTGGCGGCTCTGGACAAAAAGCTGCGGGAACGCACCCAGTTGGAATTGGTAAACATCCAGGAAAAGGTCGGCATTACCTTTATAATGGTGTCTCACGACCAGGAAGAAGCCATGACCATGTCTTCGCGCATCGGATTAATGAACGAAGGGCGCATTCTGCAGGTTGGAGGACCGACGGAGATTTACGAATATCCCAATTCCCGTTACGTCGCCAATTTTATCGGCACCGTAAATTTGTTCGACGGCATCGTCATGGAGGAGGGATCGGATCATGTGATCGTAAAATCTTCGGCCATGGAGCAAAACCTCTATGTAAGCCATTCGGCGTCGGCTCCGGCCGGAGCTCGGGTGAGCGTGGCGATACGGCCGGAAAAGATTATACTGACCAATACGCGTCCGACAGGCAGCTATAATTGGACCGACGGCGTCGTAAAAGACATCGTATATCTCGGAGACGTTTCGATATATCACATAGCCTTGGCGTCCGGCACGACGGTTTTCGCAACGGTGACGAATCTGGTACGGGCCGCCGAGCGTCCGATACAATGGGAAGACGAGGTTTTCTTATATTGGAAACCCGAGAACGGCGTAGTCCTGACCATATAAAATTTATCTCGTTTTTTATTCGATTCTCGCTTTTTCAGCTGTTGCAACTTTGATTACGGAGTAATATACTGAAGCAAATTTTGTGTGGAGAATGACTATGAGAACCAAAATAATGTGCGCGACCGTCTTTGCTGCCGTTGCGTTCTGCGATACGCTTTTCGGCGGCGCTTTAAAGAAATACTTTACAAAGGACGGGCATTCCGAAAACGTCAAGATCGGCGAAGAGCATAAGACCGCCGCTCCGGCAACGACCCATGAATCGCCGAAAGCCGCTCCGGGCGCAACGGCGACTCCCGCAAGTCCGGCTCCGGAAAGAAGAAAAATAACCGGAGATCCGGTTGTGTTAAGGATCAACGGGAAAAAAGAGTATCGGCGCAATCAGGTCATGGCCGATCTGAAGCTGATACCGGCTCAGCTGACACAGGGTTTATCCCCGGATAAACTGTTCGAGATGCTGAGAGATCAGAAATTAAGAACCTATCTCATGATCGAGCAGGCGAAAAAAGCCGGGTTGGATCGCACCAAGGATTTCCTGGATCGCCTGGAGCAGGTCAAGGACGAATTGCTGGGCAGAATGTTCATGGTAAGAGAACTGGCCCCGAAAGCCGAAAACGAAGCCGCTTTGAAGTCCAGATATTCCAAGTATCTCATCGAGTTCAAAAAAGGGAAAGAGTTTAAAATATACCAGATCATGGTTGCAGACGAGAGAGAAGCACATCGGATTCTGGAGGCTCTGGCCGGAGGCGAGGATTTCTTCAAGCTGGCGCGGGAAAAAAGCATCGCTCCTTCCAAAAGCAAGGACGGGGAAGAAGGATACATTCCGATCGACCTGATGCCGGCTCCGATAAAAGACAAAATAATATTCCTGAAGTCGGGAGAATATACGAAAGAGGCGGTTAAGACCGAAAACGGCTATCATATATTCAAAGTCACGGATATCCGGGATACGACTCCGCAGAAATACGAGGACGCTCTTCCGCTGCTGAAGCAGGCCGTCGTACAGGAAGAACTGGTAAAAATGCTGGATCGACTTGAAAAACAGGCGAAAGTAGAGAAATTCAATGAAGACGGAACGCCCGTAACGGCGCCGGCCCTGCCTTTGCAGGAAAACAAGGAACCGGCTCACGCGCTTCGATAATATGGAAGGCTTGTTTTCCGGGACGCTCCGGAGTAGTCTGGCACTTTAAAATTATGGAGGGCGTTGTGCCGAAATTAAAAACCAAAAGCGCGGCAAAAAAACGTTTCGATTTTACCGCTTCCGGAAAGGTGACGGCACAACCGGCCTTCAAGAGGCATAATTTGAGGAAGCGTCCCCAGAAAATGAAGAGACAAGCCCGCGGGACCATGATTTTGGAAACCTGCGACGCGAAAAATGTTATTAAGTATATGCCTTATAACAGTTGAGGAGTGAGAGATGTCACGGGTAAAAAGGGGCGTAACGACTCATGCGCGCCATAAAAAAGTTTTGAAACTTTCGAAAGGCTTTCGGGGGCGCTCTAAAAATTGCTACCGTTCCGCTCTGGAGAGATTGGAAAAGTCTTTACAGTACGCCTATCGGGATCGCCGCAACAGGAAGCGCGATTTTCGCAGTCTGTGGATAGTGCGAATTAATGCGGCGGTTCGGGAACAAGGCTTGAAGTATTCGAAATTCATATGCGGTTTGGCGAAAGCCGGAATATCTCTTGACAGAAAGGTTCTGTCCGAGTTGGCGATCAACAATAAAGCAGCGTTCGCCGAAGTAGTTGACAGGGTAAAGGCGGTTTTAGTTTAACGGTTTTACATGGACGATAAAATTTGCGAATTGCCGAAAGGATATAAACCCTCCGAAGACGAGGAGTTTATGAATGATTTTCAGAGGGAATATTTTCGCCGTAAGCTGATAAAATGGAGAGAAGCCGTTGCTTCCGGCACGGAGGAGGTTATGAAATACCTCCGGGAAGAGGGCAAAACCTGCACTGACATTGCGGACCGCGCATCCACCGAAACGGACATCAGCTATGAATTGAAAAGCAAAGAAAGAATACGGAAACTCATAGGCAAAATCGACGAAGCTCTCTTGAAAATAAAAAGCGGCGCCTACGGTTACTGCGAGGAGACCGGAGATCCCATATCTCTCAAAAGACTGGAGGCAAGACCGGTGGCAATGTTAAGCATCGAAGCCCAGGAACGCCATGAAAGGCTGGAGCGCATCAGAAAAGACGAGCAGTCATGAAACCCGAAGCCCCCGGCGACGGCAAACAATCAGGAAACAAAAAATCCCCGACGGAGCTGCCGACGACCGATCAAAATTCTTCGACTGAGCAATCGGCGACAAAAAATCAAAAATCCCCGACGGAGATTCAGCCGACGGCCGAAAATCAAAAATCTTCGAAACAGCAGCTGAAAGAGGATCTGCGTTTCATCGTCATTTTTGTATTTTTCTTCTCTCTGTTCCGGTTTTTCGTCTATGACTGGTATATCGTTCCTTCAAGCTCCATGGTGCCGGGATTGCTGATAGGAGACATGCCTTTCGTGGAAAAATTCACCTACGGCTTCAGTAAACACAGCATATGGTTCAGTCCCAATCTGTTTTCCGGAAGACTGTTTTTCCGAAACAACGTAAAACGCGGCGAAGTAATCGTGTTTAAACATCCTAAGGATGAAAGAAATCCCGAAAACGAAGACATAAACCTGATAAAGAGAGTTATCGCCCTGCCGGGCGACAGAATATCCGTAGGCGACGGAATCATACGGGTAAACGGAATCCCCGCGAAATTGACTTTTAAGCATAAAATGGCCTATCGCGATACGCATGCGCACAGATTCCACGAACTGAGCCTCTATGAAGAAGTTCTGCCTCTGTCGGATGCGCCTCCGCACACCGTAGCCTATTTGGACGAAATGAAATTTTCCGACGCAAACAATTTTCAAGAAGTAACCGTGCCGCCGGGCCATTATTTTGTAATGGGAGATAATCGCGATTGCTCCAAAGATTCCCGTTGCGGGTTGGGATTCGTACCTGAAGAAAATCTGATGGGACGCGCATGGTTTGTGGTTTATTCCATAGATAACGGAGTCAAACTCTGGGAATTTTGGCGCTGGTTCCAAAACATAAGATATAAGCGTCTGCTTCGGAGAATTATTTGATGTCGCCGTCAAAACAAGCGGCTGAACTGCAAAAGATAATCGGATACAAATTTAAAAATCCGGAATTAATCGAGGCCGCCCTCTCCCATCCGGGATTACCAAAAAAAACCCCGGGAAAAACTTTTGAAAGATTGGAATTTCTCGGAGATCGCGTTCTGGGACTGTCGCTGTCGAGTCTCCTGTATGAAAAATTCCCCCGTGCCGACGAAGGGCAGCTGGCCATGAAGATTGCGGTCCTGGCCGGAACTGATTTTCTGATCGCTCTGGCAAAAAAAACCAAAATCCTGGATTGTTTTATGATTCCCAAAGATTTCTTTGTATCCGTCAACAAAAATTCCTCCTCCATCGCCGATATGACGGAGGCCGTTTTCGGAGCGATATTCTTGGACTCCGACTTCGAAACGGTCAAAAATATTATCGGGAAACTTTGGCAAGACGATGTCGATAAAGGAATCTACGGAAAGAAAGACGCAAAAAGCCGCCTCCAGGAAATCGTGCAAGCCGAATATGCGGAGCTTCCGGTTTATAGGCTGGTAAAAGTAACCGGAGAAGCCCATGATCCGATCTTTGAAACCGAGGTTACCGCCGCCGGCGTATCGGCCGTCGGCTGCGGAAATTCCAAAAAGAGCTCGGAACATGAAGCTGCAGAAAGGTTAACGGCAAAATTGGCGGCGATAAATTGAAGAAGTGCGGATTCATTGCGGTCATCGGAGATACAAATGCAGGGAAATCAACCCTCATCAACCGGCTGACGGGACAAAAAGTCTCGATAGTATCCCGCAAGGTTCAAACCACGTCTTCCAGAATCCTCGGAATAGCGATTTTCGAAGAGAGTCAGGTCATCTTCATAGATACTCCCGGATTTTCCGAAAAGAAAAACGGCGGCAGCCTTGAAAGAATCGCCCAGGATGCTTTTCGCGAATCGGAGAATATTCTGTTTGTCGTCGATTCCAAAAGAAAAAACTTCGACGCGAACATTGCTCTGCTGAATAAAATCGGCGGAGGGAAAAAAATCTCCCTCGCCTTGAATAAAATCGATCTGATACACAAGCCGAGACTTTTGGAAATTGCGCGAACCTTCTCCGAAGCCGTACATTTCGAGAACATATTCATGGTCTCGGGACTGACGGGAGACGGCGTCGATGAAATGGCGAATCGCCTGGCCCGATCCGTCCCGGAAGGCGATTGGATCTACGAAGAGGACGTCTTCACGGACATGCCGTTTGAAAAATACGTCGCCGAAATCACCCGGGAACACATATACCACCGGGTTCACCAAGAGGTGCCCTACAGGTGCGTCACGGAAACCGAAAGCTGTCAAAATCTGCCGGACGGAAGCGTAAAAATCGTCCAGAACATTCGGGTACAAACCCGCGCCCATAAAATCATATTGGTCGGACACGGAGGGGAAAAGATAAAAGCCGTCGGGAAGGCATCCGGAGCGGAATTGTCTTCTTTGCTTGACAGAAAAGTACACTTGTTTCTGCACGTCTTGATCGACGAAAACGCCGCTAAAAACAAAAGCTCCGACTGAAACCGAAAGCTGTCAAAATCTGCCGGACGGAAGCGTAAAAATCGTCCGAACGTCTGTAAAATCATACCGGTCATACACGGAGGGGAAAAGATAAAAGCCGTCGGGAAGGCATCCGGAGCGGAATTGTCTTCTTTGCCTGACAGAAAAGTACACTTGTTTCTGCACGTCTTGATCGACGAAAACGCCGCTAAAAACGAAAGCTCCGACTGAAACCGAAAAAACCATGGCGGGAGAGAGATTCTCCCCCGCCGTTGTCATCACTCTGTACTATTCCCACGCGGACTCCTCCTCCTCGTCTTCTTCCGATTCCGACGACGGAGCCGTTTGTATTCTAATCTCCAATGCCCTTTTACAAATATCTGACAGCGTAAGATCGGCGGGATTTTTTTGCCCATTCAGGGGTATCGGAGTACTGTCTCTTGCTTTTTTGCATGCCTCCGGATCAACCTTGTTGAGTTGCCTCCTTGCTTGGACCATCTGCGGATCAAGCCCTTCATCCTCGTTGTCTTTCGAGACGTCTGCAGGCTGAACCGGCGGTACGATCTTCACCTGCG
This sequence comes from Holosporaceae bacterium, assembly GCA_031276565.1. GTDB lineage: Bacteria > Pseudomonadota > Alphaproteobacteria > UBA3830 > UBA3830 > JAIRMQ01. Next base: position 19,885 of record JAISMS010000026.1, read on the forward strand.
GTGCCTTCACCTGCGGTGCGCCCACCTGCGGTGCCTTCACCTGCGATGCGCCACCCTGCTGCTGCGGAGGAGGCGGAGGCGGAGGCGGCGGAGGAGGCGGAGGCGGCGGCGGTACGGCTCCATTTTGCGACCGTCTGATCGAATTATTAGGCGAAGCATTTATTATGATTTTAATATCTCCACCCCGCATCGACCCATTCAGATTCTCTCCTCTCAATGACTTCTGCCCCTGTTCGTCGTCGGATGAAGAGGAAAGCATCGGCCTGATGATTTTTTTCTTCTTAACAGCATTGTTTTCCGGTTGCTTATTGCCGGTTTCCGCCGCCGAAGAACCGGATTTCAGCCGCCGCGGCGACGGCGTTGATGCCTGTATGACAGGAGGATGCTTAGGTTTTGAGGTGAAACGAGACGTTTCGCTGTCGGATTCCTTTCCGGCCGCATGACCGGATTTTTGCGACCGTCGCAGCGGCGTCGACGTTTTTTTGCCTTCAGCAACGGAAGAACGCGTATGCTCGGAGGCGGAGACATATGTCGCTTCGCTGTCGGATTCCTTTCCGGCCGCATGACCGGATTTCTGCGACCGCCGCAGCGGCGCTTTTTCTAATCTCGGGAGAGGAGAAGGATTAGGGTTTGAGACGAGACGAGGCGTTTCGCCATAGAATCCCTTTCCGGTCGCATGATCGAATTTTTGCGACCGTCGTCGCCGCGACAGCGCTTTTCCGCCTTCAGAGACGGGAGAACGCACGGATTTGTCGGTGCGAACATGTGTCTCTGACATCATATGTCGCAACCCTCGTATTTTTCCGGATTTCGACGACAAACCCTGTCTTTGCGGCAGTGTTTCGACAGAGTTTTCTTCTTCCGAAGCCAATTCCTCGGTTTCGAGCTCAGATTCCTCTTCTCTTTCCGACATTTCGCCGTCGTATTCCCCGGAATATAACTTTACCTCCGGAATTTCGGACGCGCTGCTGAAGGAATCCCAATTTTCTTCCGGTATTTCAGACGTCGGGACAGAACGCTTCCCTTTTCCCTTCGATACTTCAGACGCAAAAGCGGATGATCTTTTTTTCCCTCCGAACATTTTGGTGATTTTTTCGTATTGCTCCGGCATGGTCCGCAATTCTTTTGCAGAAGCGCTCTCCAACAGCATTATGTTATCCAGATTCCGCTGCTGCTTTATTTTATCGTTTTCCTTGAGGAAGCGGGAAAAAGTCCACAATCTGGCAAAAGCAAACGGTAATTCTCTGTAGGATCCGCGGGCCAAGACATTCATCAGGGATTCTTCTTCCTTGCTGAGCAGTATTTGCCTCAGCTCGTACGGCCCCCTCAGCTGTCTGAGCGCAAGAATTATATTGCAGATCAACTGATGATCGGAGTCAAACATTTGGCGCAAAGCATAATCCCTGTCATCCGGCATATATTCGGGCGGCAACGACACGCTGGTGCCGAAAAAATCCCATTTCGTCAGAAATACATAAAGCAGATCCAGACTTTTTCTGCTGTTATCCGCCCCCTGCAGCCGGCACAGCAAATTATGCAGGTAACGCTGCTGCAATGTTTCGGCGGAGCCTCTTTGCCCTCTGCTCCGGGTGCTTTTCAGAACATCGTCGTTTGCCTGCGTACTTTTCAGAATAGCGGCCAACTTCATTCTCGCAAGATCGATTTTTTTCGATACTTTCGACGATAAAAGCCCTCTCGGAATTTTGTCCCAATGCCCGGTGAGCTCCTTTACCCCCAGCCTCATTGTCAAATTGCCCGCCGTCCGGACGACGGCCGTTAAACTTTGGTAAAATTCCAGAACCGTATTGATATCGGCCTCAAGACTTTTGACGGGCGACCGGTGTCGCCTTATGTTAGAGAGCTTATATCCCGTCTGGGCGCCCCATCTCGCCCTGTCGTCCATAAGTACCGTAAGCGGCTTGTTCGGAGATTTATAAAATATTCCCGCCAATTGATCGTCAAAATCATTCGCGACAATCTCAAGCGCCTCTTCGTTAAAGACCACCGTGTACGGAGCCGAAGATCGCACTTTGATGCTTTCCAAGAGGCTTGCCCTACTCAAATCCAGGCACGATTTCAGCGAACTTGAAGACCGGAATATCTCGAATCGTTTGCAGCTGTGCAGCGTATCCGGATTCCATTCCAGAAACGGACACTGATTTATATTTATGTTTACGCAAGGCAGAGAGACGCTTTCCAACCGGGGACAATTTGCGAACATCGCCTCCGATATCTCCGTTTGTCGACTTTCCGCAACTTCCGTTTGGGTGTAATTGATTGATTTTACGTCGCAATTTTCTATTTTCAACTGCCCTTTAATGATGCTGTTTAAAAAGCAGATGTTTTCAAGGCGGGCAAGATTATAAAGCGAAACAAGTTTATCCCGGCAGGCCATATCGATGAATTCGCAATTATCCAGACTCAGGGTATTAAAAAAACCTTTATTTATGATCAACGTCCGGCATCTGGACAGGTTTTTTAACGTAACTTTATTGATAAAAACATTGCGCGATAAAAATTTTCCCTTCCAATTTCCCGAGGAAAAAATCCCTTTTCCCGCATGCAGAATCGCGTTCATATCCTTCTGGACGTCGGTACCGTATCCCCGCTTGTTCGAATACCAAACTTCGAAAAACTTTCCGGCAACGCTGCTGAGACGCAGCTTATCCAAAGACGGCGCCGTTTCGTCTCCCGGTTCTATGATCATTTCGTCTATAATTAAGGAGCTTGACTGATTCGACGGAAATCTTTTTTTTATGTCGTTGCAGGTAATCTTGAACAGATAATCCCCTACGCGGCACGGCATCGAGACAATTCGCCTGTCCCCGTTGTAAAAGTCGGACGGCGAACAATTCGCGAAATCTTTTCTCATGCATTCCGTCGGCTGCATGCTCGAACAAATAATCATTACCGATATCGGTAAAATATTTAATATCTTTTTCATACTTTCCATCTCCAATTACTTGTTATATAAATACAAAAACTCGAACCCGCGGAATCGCAGATGTTTGGTCAATAAATAAAAACAGAAACTTCCGGTAAATTAACTGTTCTTTTTAGAAAAGTCAATAGTATTTTTACGAATATTTTTTAGAGACAAAAATAATTGCCTTTACGGTCGCCCGACGAAACAAAACATTCTCCCCGCGACTCGGTTGCATAAAGCGGAAAAATCGCTATCCTGATATTCGTTTGCGGGAGGTCGAAATATGAATGCGACGGATTTCTGTGCGGATTTGATCAGGTGCAAAAGCGTAACTCCGAACGACGACGGAGCAATCGGACGCATCGCGGATTTCCTTTCCGCATTCGGCGCCGAAACTGAAATTTTAACCTTCCGATCCGCCGACGGCGGCAACGTCGTAACGAATCTTTTCGCGAAATACGGAAACTCCGAAAGAAAAATCCTAGGATTTCTCGGACATTCCGACGTCGTCCCGGCCGGAGACGGATGGGAAACGGATCCTTTTGAGGCCGTCCGGAAGGACGGATTTCTGATCGGGCGCGGGGCAGCCGACATGAAGGGGGGAATAGCCGCCTTCTGCTGTGCCGCGGCTCGATTTGCCGAACGTCCCTTCGACGGAACCGTCGAGTTTTTTATTACCGGAGATGAAGAGAAAGGTTCTCCGGAAGGAATAAGATCCCTGATCGATTCGGCCGTGCGAAATAATCGCATTCCCCGCGACTGTCTGATCGGAGAACCGTCGTCCGATCTGAAAACCGGAGACCGGATCTACATCGGACACCGCGGCAGCATGAACGTTACGGTCAAATCGCGCGGCCGACAAGGCCATTCCGCCTACCCCGCCGCCTATAAAAATTCCCTCTCCGCTCTCTGCAAATACATCGCCAAAATCGCAGATTTCCGCTGGAAACACGAAAATCAGCAGTTCCCGACAACGAATGCGGAGGCGACCATGCTGTTCACCGATAATTACGCCGTCAACGTCGTGCCGGAACTTTCCTCCGCCAATCTGAATATTCGGTTCGGAGACGACTATACGATCGACGAATTAAAAGAACTTATCCTGCGGGAAGCGGAAGGTTTCGAAGGACTTTCCTTTGATTTTTCCGTAAGCGGAGAAGCCTATTGCTGCAACAGCGAAGAACTTAAGACCCTTGCAGCCGCCGCCGTAAAGGAGACGATCGGCGTCGATCCGGTTTTTTCGACCGCCGGCGGCACTTCCGACGGACGACATATGATACGCTTCTGCAATGTCATCGAACTCGGCCTGCCGGATTCGACGATTCATCAGAAGAACGAAAAAATAAAAATCGAGGATCTGGAAAATTTAGAAAAGATATACCTTCGGTTTTTGGAAAAATATTTCGCATGATAAGGAAAATTTCCGCCTCCGATTCGGAACTGCTGGCGCAGATTCACGGCCGATGCTTCGGCAAAGGGTGGAGCGCCGAAAGTTTTCGGGATATGCTGCTGGCGGATAAGGTATTTTTCGGATTCGCGCATGAAATCGATTCCGGCGGAGAGGCGGTCGGATTCATTCTGTGTAAAGCCGTCTGCGAAGAAGCGGAAATCGTGACTTTCGGCGTTCTTCCGCATTTCAGAAACATCGGCGTCGGCGGAAATCTCGTCCGAAAAGCCGAAGAGGAGGCCGAAATGCGTTCCGCCGCAATCGTGTTTCTGGAAGTTTCCCGGGATAACGCAACCGCCCGTAAGTTGTATGAAAATCTCGGATACGAAGCGATCGCGAAACGCCGCGGCTATTACAAAACCGAAGGCGGCGCGCAAGACGCAACGGTTATGCGGAAAAATCTGTTCGGCGGCCGCATTTCCCCCGGGAGTTGATAATTCCGTCGTTCGCCGTGTATAATAGGGGCGCCGGAAATTTTCAGCGGAAAAAACGGAAGAATTTAACAGCGGAGGAAAAATGACAGATATCTTGGTGATCGGCAGCGGTCCGGCCGGTTATACGGCGGCCATATACGGCTCAAGAGCCGGAAGATCCGTCAAACTGATAGCCGGAGGACAACCGGGCGGACAGCTGACCATAACTTCTCTGGTGGAAAATTACCCGGGTTTTGCGGATCCGGTATCCGGTCCCGAACTGACGGATCAAATGAGACGGCAATGCGAAAAAGTCGGAACCGAGATCATATACGATACGATAAAATCCGTCGACTTCTCCCGAAGGCCTTTTGTCTGCACGGGAGAATCCGGAGCTTTCTATGAAAGCCGAACCGTCGTCATAGCGACCGGAGCGAACGCGAAGTGGCTCGGCGTTCCGGGGGAGGAAAAATATCGCGGAACCGGAGTATCGGCCTGCGCCACCTGCGACGGATTTTTTTTCCGCAATAAAACGGTCGCGGTGATAGGCGGAGGAAACAGCGCCGTCGAAGAGGCGATCTATCTGACAAACTTCGCCGAAAAAGTCATTCTGATTCACCGGAGAGATCAGCTGCGCGCGGAAAAAATCATGAGGGACCGTCTGTCGGAAAACCCGAAAATCGAAATAATGTGGAATAAAAGAGTGGCGGAAATATCCGGCGACGGCGGCAAAGTTACGGAATTGCTGCTGGCGGACGTCGAAGACGGCTCCGAAACAGTCCTGCGGATCGACGGCGTTTTCGTGGCGGTGGGACATCGGCCGGCCACTTCTGTTTTTGAGGGAGTCATAGAGATCGACGAAAACGGATATATAGTCACGAAGGGCGTTTGCACTTCGACGGAGGGAGTTTTTGCGGCCGGAGACGTCTGCGATCCCCGTTATCGGCAGGCCATAGTCTCCGCCGCGCAGGGGTGCATGGCGGCAATGGACGCGGATAAATTTTTATCCGCTAACCTTTGACGTTTCCGGGGATTGTTTAATTAATCCGCGATACTTGGTTTATTTTC
>JAISMS010000078.1 GCA_031276565.1 Holosporaceae bacterium
ACATACCGGCACCTTAATATTTTAAATGTCAGGTGTCAGCCCCTAAAATTATGTATAATGATGACGTGGAGACACTTTTTCATATTTTTTTCCATAATTATCATTCGTCATAATTTAAATCCGAAACAGGACTTAGTGAGAGCCAATGTTCGAAATATTCCTCACTTTTGGGATCCCTTAATTTGTTATAAAATTGCGCCGGGTCGCGCAGCATAACGCGTTCATAAAAAATGCCGCCTTTATTATAGGTCTCGACCTTTCCTATACAAGAGGTATTGATATTCCGATTGCCGTAGGCAGGGATATACATTTTTTCTTTGTCTATTTTTAGTTCATGAATATTGGCGTTTTTCGCGACTGCTCCGTCGTTTTCTATTGCTATGACTCCTGCCGACAGTCCGTAAGGATCGGGCGTATAAAATATGACTTTTCTGCCATTAATAGTTTTTTCAATAGGAGCAACGCACGCATGGTGCGTATGCCCGCTGAACGAAGATATCCCCAGAACAGAATTAGGCAGTTCCACTCCTTTTAAAACTCTTTTTATAGTTTTTACTGCGGATGTATCTGCACTGAATGCCACTCCGTCTCTGTAATATTTTGGAGATTCGTCAACGTTAATATCGGAAGATGATCCTTTCGAACAGGCTCCTTTCGCCCCTTGGTGTCCCAGGAAAACAATATGCTTCAATTTGTTTCCCGCCTGTTCTATCAAATTTCGCAGCTTCTGTCTTATTAATTTATCGTATTCTTCCGTATGTATATAAAAAGCATCTCCATTCTGAATACGATAAGTCGTGCTTATATAATCGCTCGTGTCTTTATTCGGCAATTCACCATAACTTGGAAACCTTTTCGCCCCACCAATCGTTTTGTTGAATTCGCCGCTGTCTATCCAATGAACATAACCTATGCCCGAACTTTCGTCGAACCAAAAACCGTCTTTATAAGTGTGAATTTTCTGCATGCCGGCTTTAAATTTTTCCGTCCACGGTGCAGTAACCAGATAATGCGTCTGATTTCCTCCGATTTTCGACAAATACTCCAAATAGGCAGGAGTATAGTTCGTCAAAGCCAACTCATGATTACCGGAACCTATAACAATCTCCACGTTGCGTACTTTCCTTAGCTCCTTTATTAGTTTCAAAAAGGCAGACCCTTCCTGTAAAATTTGTTTGTAATAAGAAAGCTGTTTTTTAAATTTTTCCGAATCTCCTAAAACCTGTATTTGTTGGTGGAAATATGCCCTTAGTTCTTCGATGCTTTTTGATGCGAGTTCCTGAGGAGAAATCAGTGGAACTCCTGCGGATTTTACTGCTGCGGCATTGGATAAAATTTGGCACATTTCTTCATAAGCAACATGTTCAGCTTGATCTTCCGATAATCCGTCGACATCGTAATCGTCGTTCGGGTTATCTGGAGTGAAATATCCCCTCCTATTAAAGTCTACTGTAGCGACACGCTTGTGTACCAGATCCTTCCCGCCCGTCAAAGATTTATCGATAATAAATTGTACGGTTTTTACTTCATTATCGCCATTGAACAGCACAACCACTTTATCGTATTTTTCGCTTTCCTGTTTTACAAGTTCTACAAGAGGAGTGTTAGCCTCACCGCTACCGTGGTAGTCTGTAATTCCTATTAAAGCCGTCGTGGCTTCGATATTTTGCGCTGTAGCGACGGTTTCCAATAACAACAGTGCCAATAATGTCTTTATCCGATATTTTGTGAGCATTTTTTTCATTGTTACTTCCTTCTATTATCAGAATAAAAACACAAACATTATGGCATATTCAGATTAGCAAAAGATTAATTATAGAGAAAAATTTCTATATTTTTACAAAATAACAGTCGGATATCAATTTTATTTTTTGAAATTTTGAATATGTTCATTCAAATAAAGGGAAGCAAGTTGTTCTGATTTTCCAGAGAATAAGCAGCTGCTTCTATTTATTCAACAATAATTCTTATGGTCTCCCTAAAAATCCATTAATGTAAGATCTTATGCGGCCGCCAATATGTAAAATTCATAAAATCAACAGAAGAACTTGAATTAATCGTCTCTTTCTTCTTCAAAAAGATCTTTCATAAGATGCTGAAACATGATATAATAAGAAGCTTATTAGTTTTTTCTTGACATTTCCTTAGATGTATGATATGAAGTCTCCGTAGGAAAAGAATCTTTTCCTTGTATCAATCAGAACAATTTAAAGCTGAAACTCAATTAACAGATTGTTCTGTCTCATTTTTATCTAAACAACCAAAAAAGGGGGAAATATGATTTTTAATCACGAAAAATTTATAAATGCAGTTAAAAGTATCCATGTGAAGCCGGAGGAAAGTCAGAGCTATGAATCGATACCGGATTCAGAAGTACGAAAAAAACTCGACGAGTTCATCAATTACGGAAAAAATCCGCGATTCTCAAAAGCTCTGGACGAAATCTGCAAAAATCTTGTCGGTCGCACCATGTTCAGGGTGCTGATGACGAAGATGCAAACCGAAGAAAAACGCATGCACATTATACCCTATGAAGACAACGGAAGCAGGTATATGGAATATGTCGTTTACATAAATCTATCCTTCTACGACGCTTCCGGAACAGGAATTCCGAGCAGACAATATTATTATATTGATGATGAAAAACACGAAATTAAAACGAAACTCAAATCACTGGCCGGATCAATATTTCATGAGTTTTGCCACGGATTGCATCATGTCAGCGAAACTTATATACCAAAGAAAAAGAATGTTTTGTGTCTGGATGATACGCCACTCGGAGATGTGTGGAACAAGGATGAAGAACTCCGAACAATAACTTGTTTCAACAACGATCCAATATGCGATCATTGTTTCGATCTGTGTCAGTCAATTTTGAAAAAACAGTCATTCAGACCAAGATATTCGCATGGAGGCTGGCATGGAAAGGATGATAGTGAAAAACGAAGTTGTCTTCTCCTACATTTACCGCACTCTCAAGAATTTATGGACGGCTGGAGAGAATATATGATATAAGATAAATGTGATTGAGTTTTTGTGGATATTATTATGAAAAAAGCATTGCTTGCTCTTGCGTTTCTTTGCGAAATCTCTATGGGAATGAATCCTCGTGATGTTTATGCAAATATTGCACGGCA
>JAISMS010000080.1 GCA_031276565.1 Holosporaceae bacterium
GCGGCGCACCAATCTCAATCATTAAACAATATATCGAATCCCAAAACTCGCCACTTTGAGCGTAAAGCGCCTTATATCCCCGCCATAAATGACGGGGTTTTACGGCGCAATTGATAAAAAATGCCTCCGCCCTTTTTCTTTCTTGGTCGATATTTTTTGAAACCTGTCCGCTAAAATTTAATTTTTGCCTGTTATGATTGAGAGAATAACAATTGGGACAGCTTTGAAGAGGTGTATAGAAGCGATTACGGCAATTTATCAAGAAATTATCAAAAGATAGTAAAAATTACCGCCGCCTTTTCCTTTCTTGCCGATAATATCGGAGTAACAATTACGGGGAAATTATGATCAGTAAAGACGGCGTTCGGGTGTTTGTGGACAGCTATCTTGATTACATGGATACGTTTTTTGGTCTTGTTAATGATCCGACTTATAATGAAATAATCGGATCGCTGTTTAAGAATCCTCTTCGAATCGAAGGACGCTATGGTATTATGAATGACTTATGGGACACTATTCTGGCTATAGATCACATAGTAACAGATAATCCGGAAAAGAGAGCGTTACTCACCTATGTGGTGTTGAAGACGGATCAAATTTTTGAGAAGCACAATGTTTTAGAAAAAGCAGGAAGAAGTGTGCCTTTTTTCCCGACTTATAAGGCATTAATGATGGATAAAAGCTATAAGGAGTCTCCTTTGTATTTATCAATAGAGGAAGAGATATCAAAAATGTTGAGCAAGGGGGCGGTTATAAATTTTAACGAACAAGAATAAGTACTTCCCTGCCTTTATGCTCTGCGGATAAGCGCCCCCCCCTCCAAACATGCAGAAGCTTTCTAAACCGAAAAACAGAAGGGTACATTGATAGTAATTATTAAAAATTATTTGATTTTGGCTTCTTTGAAGGGAACGTGCTTACGCACGACGGGATCGTATTTCCTCATCTCCATTTTTTCCGGCTGTTTACGCGGATTTCTTTTTTTCACGTAAAAAAACCCGGTACCCGCCGTACTGAGCATTTTTACCGTCATCGCGGCAGTTTTGGCCAAAACAGAGCTCCTTAAAATCTTCGGAAGACCTTACCGAAAGCGCAAGAAAAAATCAAGTCGAAAATTGTTCGTTCAAAACCTTGCTTTCAAAGGAGTTATCGCTATCCAGCAGCAGCGTAAGGACGATGCTTTTGTCTTCAAAAACGCTGACTCGAAGAGCTTGTCTGAATTCGGCGTAATCCGCCACGGCGCAAACGGGTCTCCTTATGTTGTCGATAACCTCAAAATCAAGTATGACGTCGGAACGCAGAAGAGCTCCCCTCCAATTTCTGGGCCGAAACGGGCTTATGGGAGTAATTGCCAGCAGGTCGGAACCGAACGGCACTATGGGACCGCAGGCCGAAGAGTTATAGGCCGTACTCCCCAGAGCCGTCGCGGTTATCAGTCCGTCGCAGACAAGTTCTTTTATTCGAAGCTCTCCGTTAACGTAAACTCTGATTTTCGCCGACTGATGCGTTTCCCGCAGCAGATAAACTTCATTTACGGCAATACTTTCTAACTTTTCTCCGTTATTTTTTTCAATTACCGTTCTCAACGGGTGAATCTTCAACTCGACGGCGTTTTTTATGCGTTCCGGCAGATTTTCTTTGGCGTAGTCGTTGGTCAAAAAACCTATGCCGCCGCGATTCATGCCGTATACGGGAATATTTCTGCCGTAATTCTCGTGGAAAGCTCTTAGGATCATCCCGTCGCCCGAAAGAACGACGATGCAGTCGGCTTCGTCGACGGTTGCCTGGCCGTATCGCTTCACCATAAAACGAAAAGCGCTTTTCGATTTCGCATTGGAAGAGCAAACAAAAAATATCTTCATCACTGACACAAAACCAACGGGCCAGTGTAATACTAACGGAGATTTTTGTATATCCCTGCGATTCGGAAAAATACCCCGATATATTCCGACGCGGCGGAAGGAAATTACGTTCCGCATTGTTTCCGGAAGGATCCCTCTGCTATAATGTCACGTTTAATCCGACGGATGTAATCATGTTATTCTCGAATTTTTTCGCGCCGACCTCCAAAGAAATTCCCGCCGAAGCCAAGATTGTGTCCCACAGGCTGATGCTGCGATCCGGCATGATTTCCCGCACCGCCTCCGGCATATACAGTTGGTTGCCTCTCGGCGTCCGCGTTTTGGATAAAATATCGAAGATAATATGCGAAGAACAGGATAAAATCGGCGCCAATCGCGTTTGCTTCTCCACCATTCAACCGGCGGATCTCTGGATTGAAAGCGGACGCTACGACGCCTACGGGAAAGAAATGCTGCGCCTGAAGGATCGCAAAGACGGCGACTTTCTCTACAGTCCCACCAACGAAGAACAGGCCACGGACGTGTTTCGGAGATATGTGAAGAGTTATCGGGAATTGCCGACGTTTCTTTACCAGATAAATTGGAAATTCAGAGATGAAATTCGTCCGAGATTCGGGGTAATGCGGGGACGCGAATTTCTCATGAAAGACGGCTATTCTTTTGACGCGGATTTCGAAAGCGCCAAAAGAACCTACGAAAAAGTATTTAAGTCCTACATGACGATATTCAGACGAATCGGACTGACCCCCGTACCGGTTCGGGCCGATTCCGGAGCCATCGGAGGAAACATGAGTCACGAGTTTCAAATTCTGGCGGATTCCGGCGAAAGCACCTTATATTATGAGAAAAAATTACTGTCCGCCTCCGACGACGAACTGATGAATCTTTTCGCCGTATCCGAGGAAAAATATGATCCCGCCTCCGCCGTCGGAAAAGAGCTTTCGGTTTCCAAAGGAATTGAAGCGGGACACATTTTTTGTTTCGGAACAAAATATTCGAAGTCCATGAACGCCTTCGTCCTAAACGAAAAAGGGGAGAAAATTTTTCCCGAAATGGGATCCTACGGCATCGGCATTTCGCGTCTGGCGGCAGCCGTAATCGAAGCCTTTCACGACGATCGCGGAATCATTTGGCCGGAAGCGGCAGCCCCTTTTGACGTAACCGTTCTTAATCTGAACACGAAAAACGAGCGCTGCGTAAACGCAACCTCCGAAATTTATAAAGCCCTCTCCTCCGGGAAAGAAGTTCTCTGCGACGATCGGGACATCTCGGTCGGAGAAAAACTGGCGGACGCAGATCTGATCGGGATTCCCCATCAAATCATAATAGGCCCCCAAAAAGCCGCAGTCGGAACGGTTGAATTGAAAAACAGAAGAACCGGCGAAATCAGAGAAATGTCATCCGACGAAGTAATCGGGAGATTTTTAAACTGATGTTTTCCGTCGAATGGCTATTGGCACGCAGATATATTAAATCCGGAGGAAGGGAAAAAGCCGTTTCCGTCACGGCTTGGTTTTCCGTTACGGGGATCATTCTCGGAGTTGCGACTCTGATTATCGTAACTTCGGTAATGAACGGATTCCGCAAAGAATTCACCGAAAGAATCATCGGATTTAACGGTCATATCACTCTGCATCCTACAGGCAACCGCCCCGATTGCGCCGCGGCGGTAAAAAAAATCCTGTCGACAAAAAATGTTATCGGAGCCGTACCGATGGTGGAGAGACAGGCTCTTATATTGAGTAATAAAACCGTAAAAGGAACTCTCGTTTGCGGCATTTCCGCCGATGATCTGCAGAAAAAAGATCTGATCGCCAAAAACATCACGGGCGGAAGCGCGGCGAACTTCGCCGGAGAAGACATGATAGTCCTGGGCGAATCCCTGGCTCGCAAATCAAATTTTACGATCGGAGACGAAGTGGTGCTGATCGCCCCGGAAGCGGACGAAACCGGAATGGGGTTTCTGCCCCGAAAAAAAACTTTTCGGCTTGCGGCGATTTTCAATTCGGGAATGTACGAATACGATAATTCCGTCTCCTATATATCGCTGGAAACGGCCCGAAAGCTTTTTAAAATGCCGGGTTCCGTCACCGGAATTTCCGTTTTCGTCTCCGATCCCCTGAAGCTTTCGACGATAAAAAAAGAAATCTCCGCAAAACTTTTAAACAGCTTCAGAATCACGGACTGGCAGTCAAGCAACAGTTCTTTCATGAAGGCGGTGGAAATCGAGAGCAACGTAATGTTCCTGATCCTCACGCTGATCACCCTGGTGGCCAGCTTTAACATAATCGCCTGCATGATAATGTTTGTAAAAGATAAAGAAAAGGATATCGCCATCCTTCGAACCGTAGGCCTGAGCGGCGCCGCCGTAACCCGAGTGTTTTTTATGGCGGGAATTTCCGTGGGCATATTCGGAACTTTTGTCGGTTCCGCGATCGGAACGATTTTCTCGATGAATATGGGAAAAATCCAAAAAGCTCTGGAGGCATTTTGCGGAATCAGTGTCTTTTCTCCGGAAGTTTATTTCCTGACCCGCCTGCCCTCTTTGCCGGATCCCGTCGACATCGGAGCCACGGCGACGGTTTCTCTTTTGTTATCCTGTGCGGCCGCTTTATATCCCGCCCGAAAAGCCGGCCGCTTGAATCCCGTGGAAATATTAAGATATGCATAGCGAAAACGACGTAATAAGAGCCGAAAACATAAGCAAACGGTATAACAAAAACGACAATTTCGTGCTGAAAGAAATATTTTTGCGCGTAAAAAAATCCCAATTCATCGCATTGTCCGGCCCTTCCGGTTCCGGAAAATCGACGCTGCTGCACATAATCGGGCTGCTTGACGTTCAAACGGAAGGAACCCTGTTTGTCGAAGATAAAGACGTATCCCTAATGTCGGACGCGGAAAAAACCGACATACGACTCGGAAAAATAGGATTCGTCTACCAATATCACCATCTGCTGCAGGAGTTTTCCGCCGTCGAGAACGTTATGTTACCGCAGCTGATCGCAGGGGTACCCGAAAAAACGGCTCGAAAGAAAGCTGCGGCCCTGTTGGGCAATCTGGGTTTGGAGGATAAGCTGAATTCTCTCCCTTCGCAGCTTTCCGGGGGACAAAAGCAGCGGGTCGCGATTGCGCGCGCGCTTGCCAACGATCCTATACTGCTGCTGGCCGACGAACCGACGGGAAATCTGGATCCGGAAACGGCGACGTCGGTATTCGGCGATCTTATAAGACTGGTTCGGGAAACCGGCATGTCCGCCGTAACGGCCACGCATAACGACGATCTCGCCGCAAAGGCGGATCGGAAAATTTTTATGTCAAACGGTAAATTATCGGAAAAATGAATAAATTCATCCATCTTCGTTTGCATTCGGCATATTCGCTGGCGGAAGGCGCCCTAAAGATCGATAAAATCGCAGAACTTTGCGAAGAAAACGCCATGCCGGCCGTGGCCGTCACGGATACCAATAATCTCTTCGGAGTCATGGAGTTTTCGATCAAATGCGCGGAACACGGGATCCAGCCGATTATCGGATGTCAGTTGAATATTCGGCATCCGAAAAAAATTGACCGGCCGACCGCCGTTTTGTTGTACGCCAAAAACGAAAACGGTTATCGAAACATGATTCAGCTGATTTCGGAAGCATGCCTCTCGTCCTCCTCCGCCGATCGTCCGGAGATTTCCCTTGATTTCCTGTGCCGCCGTTCGGATGACCTGATACTGGCAACCGGAGGCATTTACGGATCCCTGGGCGCTTTTTTGGCGGAAGACGATGCGGCGGGCGCAAAGGAATATCTGGAGTTTCTGAAGAAACATTTCGAAGACAGACTTTACGTGGAATTATCCCGTCACAACAACGCGTCGGAAAACAAAATAGAAGAAGACGCCGTTTTCCTGGCCTACGATCTCCGTTTGCCTCTTCTGGCCACCAACAACGTGTGCTATTCGAAACCGGACGATTTTAACGCCCACGACGCTCTGATATGCATAACTCAGGGACGAACCGTCTACGACGCCGAAAGAGAAACCTCCTCTCCGGAGTTTTATTTCAAGACCTCCGGAGAAATGACAACTCTCTTCAAGGATCTTCCGGAAGCCGTCGAAAACACTTTGAATCTCGCCCGTCGCTGTTCATTCATGCTAGAAAAGCGAAAACCGGTGCTTCCGGTTTTTAAATCGGAAAACGGACGAAATCAGGACGAAGAATTACGCCGTATCGCCGCCGCGGGACTGGAGGAGCGGTTGGAAAAATTCAAGGAAAAAGAGAATTACGAAGAAATTCGGAGGGAATATTTTTCCAGACTGGATTACGAACTGAACGTGATCGGCAAAATGGGATTCAGCGGATATTTTCTGATTGTTGCGGACTACGTGTGTTGGGCGAAGTCCCGAAACATCCCAGTCGGACCCGGCAGAGGATCCGGCGCCGGATCGATCGCAGCCTGGTCCGTAAAAATTACGGATGTTGACCCCATAAGATTTAAATTGTTTTTTGAAAGATTCCTTAATCCCGATCGGATATCCATGCCGGACTTCGACATAGATTTCTGCCAGGAAAGACGGGACGAGGTCATATCCTATGTGCAGAACAAATACGGCTATCAGTCGGTGGCGCAGATAATAACCTTCGGTAAACTGCAGGCCAAAGCCGTAGTGAGGGACGTCGGTCGGGTACTGGGAATGGCCTACGGCTTCGTGGATAAGATATCCAAAATGATTCCTTTCAATCCCGCCAATCCTCCGACTTTACAGGAAGCCATCGACGGCGAACGCGCATTGCGGGAATTGATCGATTCCGATCCGCAGGTAAAAAATCTCATGGAAATCGCATTGAAACTCGAAGGCCTGTACCGTCATCCCGGAGTGCATGCGGCGGGAGTGGTTATTTCGGATAAAAACCTCCGGGACATAATCCCCCTCTACAAGGATCCGAAGTCTTCAATGCCGGTAACTCAATTTTCGATGAAGTACATCGAAGACGCCGGTTTGATAAAGTTTGATTTCCTCGGATTAAAGACTCTGAGCGTCATTCAGAAAACCCTGGATCTCATAAAAAACACGGGGGTTAATCTGACGGCGCCGGAGATTCCGCTCGAAGATAAAAAAACCTTCAATCTTTTGAAAAAAGTCAATTGCGTCGGAGTGTTCCAGATAGAAAGCGCCGGCATGCGGGAAGTGGTAAAAAAACTGCAGCCGGATCGATTGGAAGACCTCATTGCTCTGGTGGCTCTCTATCGTCCCGGACCGATGGACGATATTCCCAAATACATCGCCTGTAAACACGGTGCGGAACCCATTACCTACCTGCACGAAAAACTCAAACCGATTTTGGAAGAAACCTACGGAGTCATGGTCTATCAGGAGCAGGTCATGCAGATCGCCCAATCCGTCGGCGGATACACGCTGGGACAGGCGGATATTCTGCGCCGGGCCATGGGAAAAAAGAATAAGGACGAAATGCGTTCCCAAAAAAAGCGCTTTATCGAAGGCGCGACGGAACGGGGAATCTCCCTCGGCGTCGCGGAGCATTTGTTTGAACAAATGAATAAATTCGCCGGCTACGGCTTCAACAAATCCCATGCCACCCCCTACGGACTACTCACCTATCAGACCGCTTTTCTTAAGGCCAACTACGGAACGGAATTTTTCGCCGCCGTCATGACTTTGGACATGAACAATACTGACAAACTCTGTGCCTACTGTCAGGACGCCCGCAAAAACGGCATCAAAATCCTGCCCCCGGACATAAACGTCTCCGAGAGCGACTTCACCATCGACTATACCCGAAACGCGATCATCTACAGCCTCGCGGCCGTTAAAGGAAGCGGCGACCACGTCGTGAAGGAAATAGTAAAAGAGCGCAAAGCCGGAGGCCCTTATCTCTCCGTATTCGATTTCGTCGAACGCCTGGAGCCGGCTAAAATTCTCAACCGCAGATTTGTCGAGAATTTCATAAAGTCCGGAGTATTCGATAAACTTCATCCCGACAGAAGACAACTGTTCGAATCGCTGGACGTGATTTTATCCGTCAAACCTTCCGTCGGACAGGAGGTTTTGTTCAAAAAATTTTATCCGGAGCTGGTAAAAGTCGACGAGTGGAACGAAGCGGAAAAATTGCAGAACGAATTTTCGGCAACGGGATTTTATATTTCGTCGCATCCTTTACAGCAATACGAAGACCTGTTGAAGCGATATCGGATCCCATCCCTGAGCGAAGCGACGGAATTGCAAAAATCCGCGGTCGTTGCAATTATTAACGATTTTTCATTCAAAACCACCAAGACCCAAAGCAAACTCTGCGTTTTGCAAATTTCCGACGTTTCCGGAGTTTTTGAAGCGACGATGTTTCCGGAGGCGTTGGCAAATTATCGCGACATAATTAAAGTCGGGAACACGGTTATGCTGGATATCACCTGCAGCAAAAATGAAGACCGGACGCGTATAATAGCGGATAAAATGCGCCTCTTCGACGGCGAACGCTCATTGTCCGACGGCGGGCTCCATTCTCCCGCGTCGACTTCGAAGCCGGTCGACTTTCCGAAAGTTCTGCAGATAAAAATCCGCAACAGAGACGATCTGATCGCCGTAAAAAATCTGATCGACAATCTCCGAAGAAACGGTCCCCGTTCCGTCGAGTTGTTAATGCCGGAGAACCAAAAAATTTTGCTGTCGGATAAGTACTTTATAACATCCTATGATATAATGGCCTTCCAAAAGGCCGTCGGAGTCGGCGGCGTAATCGAAAAAGCGATCAAATGACGGAAAAAATCTATAATTGGATGCTGAGGCAAGCCCAAAGCAAGAATGCCGTTCGGGTATTGGCATTCGTATCGTTCATCGAAAGCTCTTTTTTCCCCCTTCCTCCGGATCCGGTGCTCGCAATCGTAGTTGCGAAAAACAGGCACAAAGCCTTCTTTTACGCCGGCATTTGCGCTTTGGCTTCCGTTCTGGGAGGATTTCTCGGCTATTACATAGGTTACGCCTTTTTCGAATCGATAGGAGTCAAAATACTGGCCTTCTACGGCCAAACGGAAAAATTTAAAGAAATCGCCGAAAGCCTGAACAAATGGGCCTTCTGGATCATATGCGCCAAAGGATTGACCCCGATCCCCTACAAAATAGTGACCATCGGCAGCGGATTCGCAAAAATCGATCTCTGCACTTTCGCCGTCGCCTCCCTGATAACCAGAAGCAGCAGATTTTTTTTATTGTCCGTAATCTGCCGAAAATTCGGAGCGCAATTTCTGAAATTCCTCGAAAAAAACAAAACAACATCCTTACTTTTGATAATTGGCAGTGTTATTGTGGGGTTCATGCTGGTTAAATTGTTCATATAGCAGAAATGAAAAACATGAAAGAATTTTTCGAAAAGATTTCCAAACCTCAAGTCGGTCTTCCGATCAACCTTTTTATTCTCTACATATTCTCCTTTTTTAAAGTTTCCGATCGGAACAAAAAATGAAGTCGGACCCTCTGAAAAATGACGAGGCCGTTTTCTTCAGAAAAAGCAGCAGAAATTCGTTATTCGAAGAATCGGCGGCGGAGATATTTCGATCTCTGAGCGGATTGGAGGCTTCCGACGGCGTCGTCATACTCTCCCGCAAGAAATCCGCTATATTTGTGGACGGTCGCTATGCTCTTGCGGCAAAACGGTGCGTAAATCAAAAAAAATTTGAAATTTTAAAATTGAAAAATGCGGAAATCATAAAATGGATGGAAGAAAATTTACCGCAAAATCATAAAATATCCTATGATCCCGCGTATTGTACCCTGAATGAATCAGAATTGCTGTCCAATCGATTCTCAAAGCATAAATTCATCGAAACGGATCTGAAAAAAACGCTGAATATACGCACGACCAAAAGAGATCCGGATATTTATCGCATACCGGGCGGAAGGGACGCGTTTTCGCCTTTTATAAGGGAAACAATAGAGCAGAATAATCTGGACGCATACCTCATCTGCGATCCCTGCATCGTATGCCGTATCCTGCATATCCGGGACCTGGGGCAAAAATACACGCCGGTCCTGTCGTGCAAAATGCTTATAACAAGAAATTCCGAAAAAATTTTATATGCGGATGAAAAATACAATCCGCATCCCCTGTTCAAAAGCGAAAAAGAATTATCGCAGGACCTGGCAAAGTATTCCCGGATCGGCACGGATAAATCCCGAGCCGAATCCCGAATAAAACATCGCGGCCTGATTGACGTAAATAATTTGCTGGCGCTGCCGTGTTCCGTAAAAAACGAAGCGGAAATCGAAGATATGAAAACTGCAGCTCAAAAAGACTCGATCGCTTTGATTAATTTTTTATACGACCTGCACCGCAACGGAGCGAAAATCACCGAATCGGAAGCCGCGGAAAGTCTTTTGCGTTTCCGAAAGCGGCAGGACGGATTCATCGGAGAAAGCTTCCCAGCCATTGCCGCCGCCGACGAAAACTCTGCGATCGTCCACCATGTGCCGGATTCCGAAACGACTAAAACCGTAGAAAAAATTTTGCTCATAGATTCCGGAGGACAATATAAAAACGGAACGACGGATATTACGAGAACAGTATCCGTCGGCGAACCGACGGCGGAACAAAAATTTTTCTACACCCTGGTATTAAAGGGACACATAGCCTTAGCCGACGCGAAGTTTCCGGCCGGCACGGGAGGAAACAGACTTGATTCCCTGGCGC
The DNA here is from genome assembly GCA_031276565.1 of Holosporaceae bacterium. Lineage (GTDB taxonomy): Bacteria > Pseudomonadota > Alphaproteobacteria > UBA3830 > UBA3830 > JAIRMQ01. The sequence continues at coordinate 10,550 of JAISMS010000080.1, forward strand.
GACAATTTTTATGGCGTCACTCGGCGGACTATGATCATTCGACCGGACACGGGATCGGCTATATGCTGCACGTGCACGAAGGTCCGGCGGCGATTTCCGTCGGCAACGGCGTTCCTTTGCAGCCCGGCATGATTCTTTCCGACGAACCCGGGTATTATCGGGAAAACGCCTTCGGAATTCGCTTGGAAAATATGATGCTGACCAAAGAAGCCGGAGACGGCAGCCTTTGTTTCGAAACCCTGTCCCTCGTCCCGTTCGATGCCGGATTCATCGATAAAAACCTGTTGACGGAAGAAGAAATTCGATGGCTGAAAAAATATAACGAAACCATAATGTCTTCTTTAAAATTGGACGACGACGTTTTCGACTGGCTGCTGAATTGCTGCATAAAAGATTTTCGTCCCTGATTCCGTCAGATTCGCAAAAATTTCTCGAAGATAAAAGTTACGATGTTTCGGATTACAAATATATATTGTATTTCGATTAATTTTTATGTAATTTACTGCGAAACATCCGTCGAAGGAGATACCGCCCGTGAAGAAAATAATGTTTATCGCAGCCGTTTTTACGGCGCAGCAGGCAACAGGAGAAGGAATTTACGGCTGTTACGGAGGAATATACTACGGTGCGGGTCTGGGACTCGACCATAGCGAAAACAGCGTAAAATACGAACCGTCCGGAAGCAATGCGGCCAAAAGAGCCTGCCGACTGGGGGGAGTAATGGTGCTCGGAAACGGAAAAACCGCGGATAGTTACCCCATATACTACGGCGGAGAGGTCACGGTTAACTGCGCGAGGTTAAAACACGACGCCGTTTCGGCAGAAACAAAGTATTTTATGTTGAAAAGCAACGGGATAACACCTTCATTGGCTTTTCGGGCCGGAATAATTTCCCGCAACGAAGGCACGCTGTTTTTTATCAAATTCGGGATCGGCCGTCGGAAAATTTCTTTAAAATACGAAAATGATAAATTGGCAACCGTTCAATTGGTTCCGACTTTCGGGGCGGGAATGGAACGGATCATGACAGGAAACTGCACATACCGTATAGAGGCGGAATACCGAGTAAAAACGGACAAAAGCGGAAATATCGGCGAGATGCCGGGCAGACATTCGATCGAAAACGGCAAATGCTTCGGCATAAACGCGATGATTTGTTATCATTTCGGCAGAAATTAACATCCGTTCCGTTTCTTTTTTTTTGCCAAATACAGCAAAAATTCAACTGCTGCGTGCTAAAGCACGAAGCATGCCAAGTGCCTGAAGGTTCTCCGAGTAGGGATGAATCCTTCTTTTCGTCCCACACTTTAAATGCAGAATCTTCATCTTTTTGAGCCTCGATGTATTTTTTTACTATTTCTTCCGTAACCGCTCCGACAGTGCTGCAAAAATATCCTCTTCCCCACAGGTGACATCCCCCGATATCTTTTTCCGAGTTCAGGAAACTCTTTCATTAGGTTATAAGCCGTACGACCTTTCAAATATTGTGCCGTTTTCGATGGTGACGGATGACTTGGAGCTCTCACAAGTACGTGAACATGATCAGGCCTTATATTTCCTCTGATGATCGACATTGACTGAAAAGAACACATCTCCCTTATCAGATCTCTCGGCCTCAGAACCATATCACCGTTCAGAACTTTATGCGAATATTTCGTTTTCCACACAAAGCGATACTGCAACTCCGATACCGTATGCGCACTTTTTGTATATCTTTCTCCATTATTCATAACTCATGGTAAAACGCCTGTTGCGCTAAAGCGTAAGGTATATAACCCGCCCATGGAAAAAAACTCAGGAACTCAACCGGAGAATCCGGAATTAAGCAAATTGCTTTTCGGAATTCATCGAGAGACCTGGAGTAAGCAATCCTTGTTTTTTTGCTTAAATACGACACAGATTTTTTCAGTTTAAAGACGAACACAGTCGACGACCCGTGCCGGCAATAACAACCGCCAAAGAATCTTTTTCGGCACAAGCCTTTTTGCGGCAGGACCCGGAGCATACAAAGGCTGCAACATTTTAAAAACCAAAGCGCCGCAGACGACGTCAGGAAGCGCGGGTGCCGGTGTGACGGCAGAAAATAAGATACCCGACGGGAATCACCGCCAAGGTCAACAAAATCCCGCTGATGCCCCCGAATACTTGCACGACGCCGAGATTTCTGCGGCCGGCGGCGCCGGCTCCGACGGCCAGCATGAGGGGCACGGCTCCCATGACCGTCGATATGCCGGTCATCATAACCGGCCGCAGCCGTAATTTGGCCGCTTTAAAGAGAGCTTCCTCAAACTCCAATCCTTCTTCCCGCAGCTGATTGGCAAATTCCACTATTAGTATTCCGTGCTTGGCGGATAATCCCACCAGCATTATTAAACCTATCTGCGTATAGATGTTCATGGTGTATCCGACCGCCAGCAGCGCCGCAACCGCCCCGAAAGCGCCGAGCGGAACCGTCAGCATCACCACAAACGGACTTACAAAACTTTCGAATTGAGCGGCAAGAACGAAATAGGACACAAGCACCGCCAATAAAAACACAAAAGCCATGCTGCCTTCGGATTCTTTGTAATCCTTTGACTGACCGCGATAGTATATTTGGGCATACTCCGGAAGTTTTTCGCGAACAATTTTTTCCAGAAAATCCAGAGCATCGCTCAGGGAGTATCCGGTCCCTATGTTTCCGGATATTGTCACCGCTCTGGATCGATTTTGCCGACCGAGCTTACCGGCTTCACCCAATTCCCGAACGGTTATGACATTATCCAACGAAACCAAGGCGGAAGAATTTGCGGGCTTCACGTATATGTTGGAAATATCGTCAATATTGTCCCGGCTTTTGGCGTCTCCCTGAAGAATTACATCATATTCATAGCCGCGATCCGAAAAAGTACTTATATTTTTTGAACCGAACATAATTTCCAGAGTCGAACCGACCGTCTTGGCCGACACGTTAAGATCTCCGGCTCTGTCTTTATCGATGTCCACTATAAATTTCGGAGTGGTTTCTTTATAGTCGCAATCTATATCGGATATCCCCGGATATTTTTCGGTTTCGGCGAATACCGTATCCCGCCACCGAACCAATTCTTCATAATCATAGCCTCCGAGAACAAACTGCAGCGCATGAGACCCTTTGGTGCCGATACCTACGGGCAAAACCGGCGAAGCTTTTATTCCGGGAATTTTAGCCAGTTCTTTTTTCAGTTTCGAAGCTATCTTAAACACGGTTAAAGGTCGTTCCTCATGTTTTTTTAACTCAATAACCACCGAACCGGAATTTACGGCTCCGGTTCCGCCGGATTCCTTCATTCCCGGTATCATTGCCAGAATATTTCTTGCAAGTTTTTGATCCAGCAGCGGATAAATTTTCTTCAATACGAGGTCCATGTAGGCGGACATGGAGCAAAACCCGGTGCCCTCCTGAGCGTCCACTTTCACCGTAAGCATATTCCTGTCCTCTTTCGGCTCGTATTCTCCCGGAATGACAGATACGATCATCAGCGTAATTCCGAAGATCGCCAGAAAGAAAATAACTACGGATTTTTTATGAAAAACCAAATTCTTAAGGAAGGTTTCATAGGCAACCGCGGCCCTCAGCATGACTTTATCGACTTTTTTATTGAATTCGCTGAGCTTTTGCGCCGACAGCAATCGACAGCACAACATCGGAGTAAGAGTTAAAGCCACGACGCCGGACAGACACACGGCCGTTGAAACGGTAACAGAAAACTCGTTAAACAGCTTTCCCGTTTTTCCCGGAAGCATACCGATGGGAAGGAATACGGCCAGCAGAACGACCGTGGTGGAAACAACGGCGAACAACACCTGGGAAGATCCTTCTATGGAGGCGGTTAAAGGAGATTCTCCTTCGTCTATGCGGCGTTGCACGTTTTCCAGAACTAAAATGGCATCGTCCACCACTATGCCGATGGCCAGCACCATCGCCAGAAGAGTCAGCATATTTATGCTGTAATTCAAAGCGTTTAAAACTATGCAGGTACCGATCGCCGATACGGGAACGGTTATGGTCGGTATCAATGCCGCCTTCAGAGAACCGATGAAGACAAAGACTATCAAAAACACGAGGACGGCCGCAATAAACATGGTTTCAAAAACCTCCGCCACCGATTGCTCGATAAATTCGGCTTCATCCCGGAGTATTTTCAGTTCCATTCCTTTCGGAAGTCTGTTTTTCAGATCATCAACAAGCTTGCGGGCTGTTTTGGATATGCTGATGGCATTGGCCGTCGACTGCTTTGATATGCTGAGGGAAATCATATCTTCTCCGTTGGCCTTGAAGGAACTTCTTCGGCTTTTGGGTTCTATGCCGACGCGGGCTATGTCGGAAATTCTTATGGGATTACCGTTTTCGTCCCGGGCGACTATGATCTGTCTGAAATCCTTCGGAGTGTTATATTGGCGATTCAAAGTAATGGGGTATTCCCTTTCCTTTGATTCTATTCGACCTGCCGGATATTCGACGTTTTCGGTATTCAGGGCAGTCTCCACATCGGCGGCGGTAACGCCGCGCGACGCCATTTCCTTATGATTCAGCTGAATCAGCATGCATTGCTCGTACTGTCCCATCAGATCCACCGATGCGACTCCGTCCAGTACGGAGAATTTATCCACGATATAGCGGCTCGCATAATCCGAAAGTTCGATTTTGGTCATGTTGGGATTTGTTACGGCGATCATCATCACCGCCGTCGCGTCCGGATCATGCTTTCGCACTACGGGAATGTCGGCCCCCTCCGGCAATTTGTTGAGAATTCTGTTAATCCGATCCCGAACGTCGTTGGCGGCCGCATCCGGATCACGATCTATGTTAAAATACAATTGAACGCTCGATTTGCCTTCTTTACTCGTGGATCGGACATTATCGAGTCCTTCTATGCCGGCCACCGCATTTTCCACCCGTTGAGTAATCTTCGTCTCCACGACGGCGGAAGAGGCGCCCTCATAGGTCGTGGAAACGGAAATTACCGGCATCTCGATATTCGGGTATTCCCTGACCGGCAGTCTCTGCATATTCAGATATCCGAAAAGAACTATAAGCAGCATTAAAACCGTGGTTGCCACCGGTCTCGTAACGAAAAACCGACTCATCTCCGCTCCCCGCGCTTATCCGAAGACGGTAATTTCGCGGCTGTTTTCCCTCCGATTAATTGCAAAGTTTCTTCTTTCACGACGTTGACCGAGTCTTCGTCGGACAATCTTCCGTTCCCTTCCGCAATAATTTTATCGCCGGGTTTTAATCCTTTCTCGATTTCGATAAATCCGTGTCCCCGTTCTCCGACGGTCACATAATGCTTTTTTACCCGATTGTTTTCGCACAGCAAAAATACAAAATGTTTTTCTCCGATACTGGAAAGCGTTTTTTCCGGAATTTTTATGACTTCGCGATCGTCCAGCTGTACGGATATTTTTAACATCATTCCCGGTCTCAAAATATGATCTTTGTTTTCGATCACGGCT
>JAISMS010000047.1 GCA_031276565.1 Holosporaceae bacterium
GAAAGGAACGAAACTGAACGAGCGTTTCAGATCCGACGAGACTCTGGAAAAAGTAAGGTTGGACGAAGAGGAGTATCGCCTTCTTTTCAAGGAGGGCGACGTCTTCACTTTTATGAATATGCGCACGTTCGATCAAATACAGGTGCATAAGGATTTGATAGGGGAATCAGCCTGTTTCCTGCAGGATGATATGACGGTTAAAATCACCGCCTACGAAGGGGAAATCATAGGGGTGTTATTGCCGGAGACGGTGGTAATGGAGGTCCGGGAGGCCGAGGCGGTGGTGAAGGGGCAGACGGCCTCCTCCTCCTACAAGCCGGCGATTCTGGAAAACGGCGTGCGTATTTTAGTGCCGCCTCATATTGAAGCCGGAACGAAAATTGTTGTAAATACGTCCGATGTTTCGTATGTTGAAAGAGCGAAACAGTAAAAATATGCCCGAATGGCGGAATTGGCAGACGCGCCGGGTTCAGGTCCCGGTCCACGCAAGTGGTTGGAAGTTCGAGTCTTCTTTCGGGCACCGCATCGGGAGTACTTTTCAATGAATTTACACATAAACGATCTGCCTTCCGACGATATTTTTCGGGACAGCGTGGCCGTGGATACGGAAACCATGGGTCTGGTCACCAAAAGAGACAGGTTGTGTCTGGTGCAGCTTTGTTCCCGGGACGGGGACGTGCATATGGTGCAAATCAAGAAGGATCGCGGAGACGGCGATTCGGAACATCTGAAAAGACTTCTGACGGATAAGTCGATTCTGAAAATTTTTCACTTCGCCCGCTTTGACGTATCAGTTTTAAATCACGCCCTCGGTATAGAAACGAGTCCGATCTGGTGTACCAAAATCGCCTCCAAGCTGGTGAGAACCTACAGCGATCGACACGGATTGAAGGTGCTTTGCAAGGAGATCCTGGGGGTCGATATTTCCAAATACGAGCAGTCTTCGGACTGGGGAAGGGACGTTTTAACCCGGGAGCAGTTGAATTACGCAGCCGGGGATGTGCTTCATCTTCACAAACTTAAGGCTAAGCTGGAGGAAATGCTGCTGCGGGAGGGGAGAATGTCGCTGGCGGAAAGATGCTTCCATGCGGTGGAGACATTTTCGGCGCTGGAGCTGGCGGACGTCAATCCTGATGAGCTGTTTTTACATTAAGCGTCGTATCCGACGTTTAACGATTCGATAATTATTTCCGCATCGAAACCGATTGTTAACCGTTTCATGCTAGGTATGGTAAGTTGGAGCGGTACGGGAGTGATCCATGAGAGATGTATTGAAAGCCGCGGTTATTGCCGTCATTTTCGGGACATTCGTTTATCCGGACGGCGCGGCCGCCTACTTCGATCCTTCGGAATCCGAGGAATCGGAGGCTCTTTCCGATGAATCCGGCGGAGAGGATTTCCGCGCGTCTGAGAAAAAGAAAAAGAAGAAAAAGAAAAAACGCGCATCCGGTAAGCACAAGCGAAAAAAGCATTTACGCAAAAACAAAAAACGCCGCAAATCATCCGATTGCGACGATGAGCGGACGGAGAAAAAACGTTCTCGCAAGCAGGCAAAAGCTCGCCGTTCGGAAGATGAAGAGGATTCCGATCGCGAAAACGAGAAGGAACAAAGTTCCGACAGCGACGATAAAGATGAAGAAGGCGGGGACCTTGATCGTATTGAGGATAATGATGCCCGGAAATATAAAGTCGTTTCGCATATCAGCCTGAACACTCTGAAAGCGCAGCCGATTATGGAGTTGGCCAAAAATATTCAAAAAATCAAATCCGCTGGAATGTTTTCGAATAAATCGGGCAAGTTGGCGGCGAAGAACACAGCCGGCAGGAAAGTCGCGAAAATCGCCGAGGGCATCGACATGACGTCCGATCCCCATGAGGTTGTTCCGCAGATCAATATGAATACTCCGAAAGCGCAGCTGATTGTAGAGTCGGTTAAAAGTATTCCGAATATCGAATTCGGCAGGGTATTCCCGAATAAATCGGGCAAGTTGGCGGCGAAGAACACAGCCGGCAAGAAAGTCGCGAAAATCGCCGAAGGCATCGACATGACGTCAGATCCCGATAAGATCGTTTCGAAAGCGCAGCCGATTACGGAGTTGGTTGAAAACATTCAAAAAATCAAGTCTGCCGATGTGTTTTCGAATAAATCGGGCAAGTTGACGGCGAAGAACGCATTCGGCGAGAAAGTCGCAAAAATTGCGGCAAAATCGGTTCCGGACGATATCTGTATGATCTCCGATCCGGAGGCGGTAAAACCGCGCCAAATGCGTCGAAAAAATCCCAAGGAAAACGTGCAATTGCGTCAGGAGCTGGAGAGATACCGTCAACTGTATGCGAAAGAGGCGAATAAAAGCGGCGACACATAGAAACGTTTTTCGGGACAAAACTTCATCGCTCGGCGATCACGGATCGAAAATCTTCGGGTTCGGCAAGCGGAATTTAAGAGTTCTACTTTAATTGAGTGTTATATAAAGAGCAGTAGACGCCTTTTTGAGCGATCAGTTGTTCGTGGGTGCCGATTTCCGCTATTTGCCCCTGATTTATTACGACGATTTTGTCGGCGTTTCTGACGGTGGAAAGTCGATGGGCGATCACAAACACCGTGCGATCTTTCATCAGGTTATTTATGGCCTTTTGCACGACGGCTTCGGATTTATTGTCGAGGGACGAAGTGGCTTCGTCCATGATCACTATCGGAGCGTCTTTGATGAAAGCTCTGGCTATCGCCACCCGTTGCTTTTGTCCGCCGGAAAGCAGAACGCCCCTCTCTCCCGTTTCCGTATTCAGTCCGGCAGGAAGTCGTGCGATGAACTCGTCCAGACAGGCGGCTTTTACGGCCCGGTCGATCTCTTCCGAAGTGGCATTTTCTTTTCCCGACAGTATGTTTTCCAGAATAGTGCCGGAAAACAAAAAATTGTTCTGAAATACAATAGCGATTTTATCTCTAAGGGAATTCGGCTCAAAATCTCGGATATCTGTGCCGTCGATCAGAATTTGCCCGGCGCTCGCGTCGTAAAATCGGGGTAAAAGATTCACCAAAGTAGTCTTTCCTCCGCCGGAATTGCCCACCAAGGCTACGGTCTGTCCCGCGTCCGCTTTCAAATTAATGCCGCGCAAAACCGACAGACCGTTTTCATATCTGAAATACACGTCTTTATATTCGATGCTTCGTTTTACGCAGGTCAGCGGAACGGCATTTTCGGCGGCGACTATAATCGGATTCTGTCGCAGAAGATCAAACACCCGCTCCATCGCCATCAGAGACACCTGTACGGCGTTGAGATCGTTTCCCAGCGACTTTATCGGCTGATAGAGCATTATGACGGAGGTGACGAAGGCCACGAATCCGCCGGCTGTCAGAAGACCGTTGGATATGAGATAACCTCCCATCCACATGATGATCGCAATACCCGATCCCACAATCAGATGCGCTATGGGGGATAACATCCCGCTCCTCTGCACCATTTTTATTCCCAATTTGAAGGCGAAATCTAAAGATTTAGCCATTTTAGCGGCCAGGCGATCATAGAGATTGTAGGAGGTTATTACCCGATTGCCGGCAAAAGCTTCGATGTAGTGATTAGCTATCCGGAATCCGGAAAAAACCGTTTGGGCGACGATTCCTTCTATGCGTTTACGGATTGTGGTGAGGGGAAACAGGGCCAGAGCGAGCACGACTACCGCCACAATGGCCAGCTGCCAGGAAATAACAAACAGGGCGATAATCATCGAGAGGGAGTTAAAAATCCTGGTCGAGAACATTTTCAGATGATTCAACAATCCGTTGCAGGCGACGTCCACATCATTGTTGAATCTCATTTGTATCGATCCGGACGTATTTCTGTCGAAAAATGCAGCTTCGTATCTCAGGAGTTTTTTGAAGAGATCGTATTTCAATCCGTTGCTGATTTTGGCGCCGACCCAGGAATTGAGATAGGCGGCCGTGTAGGTAAACGCGCTCTGGACAACGGTAAACGCGATGATTAAAAACGGCATAAAGGTTACTATGTCGGACGTTACGCCGCCGGTTACGGAGTCCATATAGTTTTTGAGAGCCCAAGGAATGGCCGTATCCATGACTCCGGCCGGGACGGTTGTGAGAATCGCCGCCCAAGCTCTGAAACGATAACGCCTGACGTAGGGATATATGTCTTTGTAATTTCTGAATGCGTAAGAACGTTTGATTTTACTTATAATATTTTTAATCATACGAGAGCATTTCTCCGCAGAGCACCATAACATGTTTCAGCGGAAGACGCAATCGAACCGAGCAGGAATAAAAAAAAGAAGCAACCCTTCCGGACCGCTTCTTTTTATTTTAAAAGATCAAAAAACTTCAGGCCAGATTAAAGTCGGAATATCCTACAACCTTATAGACCATGTCGACGCTGTTGCGCTCGATTTCCATAAGTCTGCCGGACAGAGACATTTCACCTTTTTTAAGCGGCTCTATGTCGGCTATGTCGCATAACTGTAACGACGTCGGAGTTACGCTCCATATTTTCTTTATCAAAACCGCTCCGCGATTCAGAACAACCACCACCGACTCCGGCACCAAGTTAGTGGACGGTTCGAGATACAGGGTGGAAGAACTGCTGAAGTGCGGCATAAAGTAAGTTCCGGCCTTAACCGCCAGCAATTCATTTTTTGAAGCCAGCTCAAACGGACGCTGTCTCCACTCGGCCGGAGAGCAAATCTTAATTATCAGTTTGGACGGATCCTCGCTGTCCTGTGTAACGCAATGGAGGGGAACGCTGTTCTCCCGGGACATTATTTCCATTCTGCGATTTCTGCTGAACTCGATCGGAGAAACCAATCGACTTTCGTGGGAAACCTCCTGCAGTAACTCTGCCGGCTCACATCTGAAAGCGTGGGACAGCCTTCTGATAAGATCCGTATTCAATCTCCGCGATCCGGATTCCAAACGCGAAAGATAGGAAATGGAAATGCTGGTAATCTCCGAAAGGGCCTCCAAGGTATATCCGCTTCTTTTGCGGAGATACTTTAAATGCGTCATCGGAGCGTCTTTTCTCTTCCTTCCGACTCTCTCTCCCCCTCTCATATCAAGGGGATTTACGGTACTGAAATCTATCTCTTTCATGGGACTCAAACTTTGTCTAGCCATATTAACCTCTTCTAAAAACATACGGCCTATTATATACCTGACGACAAAAGCATGTCCATACCCTAATGTATAAAAAATCATGCTATAAATATATTAAACTTTTTATTAATTATCTCATTGAAATTCCTGGTTTATTT
>JAISMS010000050.1 GCA_031276565.1 Holosporaceae bacterium
TGCTTCCCCCCACCGTCCCCACGCCGCCGCCATTGCCGCCTGCTGCTGCTCCGCCGAATCCGGCTGAATCCCGGCGAGCACGACCGTCATTTCTTCGTAAATTTGCTTCTTCTGCTTTACCGCTGCCGCATCGATGCCGGTGGCGACGACGGAAACTCTCATGCGACCGTTCATTTTTTCATTAAACGTAGATCCGAATATTATATTCGCTTCCGGATCCACCTCCTCCCGGATTCTGTTCGCGGCTTCATCCACCTCGTACAACGTCATGTCATATCCGCCCGTGATGTTTATGAGAATTCCGCGAGCTCCCTTCATGGACACGTCGTCCAGCAGCGGATTGGAAATCGCCGCTTCGGCAGCTTCGATCGCCCTCTTCTCCCCTTCCGCGTCTCCGGTGCCCATCATGGCTTTCCCCATTTCGCTCATGACGGTTTTGATGTCGGCGAAATCAAGGTTTATGAGGCCCGGCATCACCATCAAATCGGTAACCCCCTGAACGCCGGAACGTAAAACGTCGTCCGCCATCTTAAAGGCATCGGCAAAGGTGGTTCTTTCGTTGGCCACCCGAAATAAATTTTGATTCGGTATCACGATCAGAGTGTCGACGTACTGCTGCAATTCGTCGATTCCCCTCTCCGCCGTACGCATCCGGGTAGTCCCCTCAAAATGAAAAGGTTTCGTTATGACTCCTATGGTCAAAACGCCGTGCTCCTTGGCGATTCTGGCAATAACCGGCGCCGCTCCGGTTCCGGTTCCGCCGCCCATGCCGGCCGTAATAAAAACCATATTGCTGCTTCTTACGTAGGCGATAATATCATCCACCGCCTCCTCCGCGGCAGCTCTTCCGACATCCGGCCTTGCGCCGGCTCCCAATCCGCCGGTAATCTCCAGACCCAATTGAATGCGCCTTTCGCACAACGACTGCAAGAGAGCTTGAGAATCGGTATTCGCCACGACGAAATCAACTCCTTCGAGGCTCGATTTGATCATATTATTGACGGCGTTACCACCGGCTCCGCCGACTCCGAAAACGGTTATTTTCGGCTTCAGATAACCGTTATCGGCAAAAGTATCCTGATTAAAAAAATCCCCCTGCCCACAAGACTCGCCGCGTTGATTTTCAACTGCGCTGTCCGCTGTTGCCGCCATGCGTGTTCTCCCAATAAACTCACGTCTTTTATGCTACAGTAACGATGCTCAAATTACAAGTTGCTTTCAATCCAAGCAAGAGTTTTTTTGAAAAATCCTCCGCTTCTTAACCCGTTCGCGGATTTTTTCACTTTCGACAGATAATTATTGTTCATTTGGGCAAATTTTATCATGCCTACGGCGGCGGCGAAATTATTGCCTATCTGGATGTCCGATCCGTCTATGAAATCCTCCATCTTTTTTATTCTTGTCTTTCTGTTCAGAATTCCGCTCACAAAATCCCGCATGCCGGTGAGCATGCTTCCGCCGCCCGTTATGATAACGTCGCGGGAAAATTCGTCGCCGGGCGAAAACTCGTCTATCTTTTTCTTAATCATCAGGAGAATTTCTTCAATTCGGGGCTGAATTATTTGATTCAGCGAACTTTTCGGAACATGCCTCAAAGTTATTACGTCGTCATCTTCTATAACCGGGGCAAAAACCGTATCGCTTTCGTCATGGATGGACACAAAGGCAGCTCCGTGCAGGGTTTTTAGCCTTTCCGCATTGGCGAACGATATATTCAGGCCGTAGGCCACGTCGTCACTGATATTTTTCCCTCCAAACGGAATTACGGCCATGCCGCTGAATACGCCGTTGTAGAAGAATCCCGCAGACGTGGTCCCGCCTCCGAAATCAATCACTATGCGGCTGCCGGACGTATCTTCGTCCTCATCCCCGAAACAAAGTCCGGAGGCATAGGCCGAAGCGACGATGCCGATCGGATCCAGATGACAACGGGCCAGACACATGAGAAGGTTATTCAGCTGCACTTTGGGCACCGTCACCAAATTCATCTTAACGCTTAAATTTTCGGCAATCATTCCGATCGGGTTTTTTATTCCGTTCAAGGAATCCGCCCGATAAAGAATCGGAATGGAATGAATCACAGCGACTTCCCCTTCGTCGTCTCTGTTGCAATAATCGAAGAGACGCAGTATATCCTCGTTTTTGATGATGCGTCCCCCGACATTTAAACTCATGCTCTCGATTTTCGATTCGACGCTCTTGCCGGAAACGCTGACGTAAACATTTTTTACCCGAAAGTCGGCGGATTTTTCGGCCTGTTCCACGGCCTTTGCGACGGATTTTTCGACGGATTCCAGGTCGACTATTATGCCGGATCTGACCCCCAAACACACACAATATCCCGCGCCCATAATCTCGAAACCGCCGCTCTGCAAAAGATTGGCTATGCAGCAGCATACCTTCGTGCTGCCGATGTCTATTACGGAAACAATGTTATCATTCATTATTCTTCGCGGCCTTTCCGATTTGTTTCTTGATAATTATGCGATCCGGCACTCTCATGTCGATCGTCGCCATATCATCGTTAAAATACCCGTTTTTATCCGAAATTTCTTCCAAAATTCCCAAAGCCTGCGTCATTCCTTTTTCCGGAAGTTTAACGGTAATTCCTCTGTTGATTTTTATGTTCCAACGTCTTTTTCCGATTCTTACGGCGAACACCAACTGTCGACGAATTTTCGGGAATCGATTGAGACAACAAAGCAGTCTGTCGGCTTCCCGCGCAGCTCCTTCTCCCGTTACGATCGGCAGATTACCGAAATTACCTATGCCGTCGTGTTCCAAAACCTTTCCGTCCGCATCTATAAGATAGAGATTATATTTCGATTGTAAAATGGCGATGGGGATTCTTTCCGCAACTCTTATGCGTATCGTATCCGGAAGTTTTCGCTGCACGACGGCGGATTTTATCCAGGCTATGCTTTCCAATCTTCTTTTTACGCCGCGGACGGAAACGGCGAATATATTGCTTTTGTATTTCAATCCCGACGTTTTTAGCAAAAGCAGATCCTGAACTCTCTCATTCCCGTCAAATTCTATTTTTCGGATATTAAAACCGGCAATTCCGGATTTTAAGATTTTACCGGAACAAAAAAAAGCGGCACCGAAGATCGCGCCGAAAAATACGACGGTCCGAAACAAATTACTTTTAAAAATAAAAGATAAATATCGAAGCACTTCTTCTCACCCGCTTTTTATCATCCCTCTTTTATCGTCTTTTTCCGAGACGGATGATTTCCCATTCTAAGCGTATTCCGGAATTTTCGAAAACTTTTTGTACGACGAGTTCGCCGAGGTCTTCGATATCCTCTGCCGTGGCGTTGTCTTCGTTAATTATAAAATTACAATGCTTTTCCGACACCATGGCTCCGCCGACCCTCATTCCGCGACAACCGGCCGCGTCTATCAGCTCCCATGCCTTGCAACCTTCGGGATTTTTAAAGGCGGAACCGCAGGATTTTTTGTCCAACGGCTGCCGTTCCCTCCGCTGCGCGATGATCTCGTTCACTTTTTTCGAAACGGAGTAGTCCACCGAACCGCTGCCGCGAAACCAGGCGCGCGTTATTATCAGATTGTCCGGAATGCCCGAAACCCTGTATCCGAAGGCCGTGCTTTCGGGTTTTATCCACTTTATCTGTCCGGAAAAATTGATCCCTTCGCACTCGATCAATATGTCAAAAATTTCCGCGCCGCAACAGCCGGCGTTCATCTTTACCGCCCCTCCGACGGTTCCCGGAATACCCGTAAGAAATTCGAAGCCGCCGATTTCGTTCTCCAGAGCGACGGAGGACAGTCGGCCGCAGTGGACGGACGCTCCAACCTCCAGCACGTTACCCTCGACAAATACTTTATTGAACCAATCGCCGAGACTTATGACTACCCCTTCTATCCCTCCGGAACGAACCAGAACATTGGACATAACCCCCAGAACCGTCACCGGTATATTATCCGGCATGCTTCTTAAAAAAACGACCAGATCGTCCATATCTTTGGGGATAAAAAGGATTTCCGCGGTCCCGCCGACGCCGAAAAAAGATTTCTTTCCCAGGGGAGCGTTTTCCCGCAATATCCCTTCGACGTGAGGAAAGTCGCCGACAGAATACATTACGAATTCCCGGATATTTTCAAGAGTTCATCGGCGATACTTCGAGCCCATACGGTTATATCGCCGGCGCCTAAAAAGATAACCGAATCTCCGGAACGCAATTCACCTCCTATTTTGTCCCTCAAACTCACAGGGTCCGGAACAAAATCCGCCTTCACGACTCCGTTTTTATTTATGAGATTCAAAAGGGAAAAATGATCAAAACCGTTGGGCTGCTCTCCGGCCGAACAGACGGGCGTGACGAAGACATAATCGCTTCTCTCGAGCGCCAGGGCGAAATCCGAAAGAAAATTGCGTAAACGCGTATACCGGTGAGGCTGAATAACGGCAAATATCCTTCCCCGGCCGGCCGCTATGCGGGCCGCATCCAAAACCGCCGTGATTTCCGCCGGATGGTGAGCATAGTCGTCGATGATCTTTACGCCGTCGATTTCGGCAACCACGGTAAATCTTCTCTTCACCCCCATAAACGAACCTAAGGCCATCCGCATATCCTCCTCCGACACGGCCAATTCGAGTCCCGTCGAAATCGCCGCCAGGGCATTTTGGACGTTATGGGCGCCGAACATGTTTAAACCGAATTTTTTCCAGCCGTCGACGGCGAGTCCGTATCGCTCTGCAATGTCCTTTGAAAATATCACGTCGAACTCGGCCCCTTGTTCGGATAATTTCATGTTCGCGCAGGAAACGCCGGCGCTCCGGGATGAAATCCCGTAGGTGATCACGCGGCGATCCGCCATCCGTTCGGCGATTTTTTTCACCTCCGGATGATCGACGCATAAAATCGCGGATCCGTAAAAGGGAATATTTTTTATGAAAGCCTCGAACATACCGCTCAATTCCGAAAAATCTTTAAAATTATCGATGTGATCGAAATCAATGTTTGTGACGACGGCAATCGTGGACATAAGACGGGTAAAAGAACCGTCGGATTCGTCGGCTTCCACCACTATCCAATCGCCGCTTCCCAGACGGGCATTGCTGTTGTAGGCGTTTATGAGACCGCCGTTCACCACGGTGGGATCCAGGCTCGCCTGATCCAATACGGCCGCTATCAGAGACGTCGTGGTGGTTTTTCCGTGCGTACCGGCAACGGCTATGGACTTTTTCATCTTCATGAGTTCCGAAAGCATTTCGGCCCTCTTGATTACCGGAATCCCCAACCTTCCGGCTTCTGCGATTTCGGGATTATCCGGCGGCACCGCGGAAGACACGACCGCAACGAAAGCTCCGCGGACATTTTCCGGATTGTGGCCGATCGCTATGCAAACTCCCTTCCTTGCAAGCCCGGCGGTAAGAGTATTTTCTCTCAGATCGCTTCCGCTGACTTTATAACCGAGATTAACCAGAATGTCGGCTATGCCGCTCATTCCGATTCCTCCGATTCCGATAAAATGTACCCTGCCGGCGCCGGCAGGAAACTTTTTCATTCGACAACCTCCAAACAGCCTCAAACGAGCCCGATTAATTCCATAAAACTCTCCGTCGCACAGCGCACGGAATCGTTCATCATATGAGATGACGCAATCTTTAGCAATTCTCTTTTTTGTAAAAATTGCCGTAACATTTTACCAAGTTCCTCTCCGGTATCCTCTTTCTCCTGCAGCACCCAAGCTGCCTTTTTGTTTTTATAATAGAGAGCATTATAAAATTGATGATTATCGGAAGAGTCCGGATAGGGTATCAGCACGGCCGGCCGGCCCGTGGCGGACAGCTCGGACAAAGTGGAGGCCCCCGATCTGCATATCACCAGCTGCGAATTCGACATGATCTCGGCGACGTCGTGCACGAAGTCTTTCACCGTAGCTTTCACCCCGAGAGTTCGGTAAATCTCCCTCAATTCTTCGACTTCCCCGTAACCGGCCTGCTGAACGATTTCCACATTCCGTCTTTCGGAAGAATCCAACGCAGCCAGAGCCTTCGGTACGATTTTCGAGAAGGACGCGGCCCCCTGGCTTCCTCCTATGACCAGAATCTTCAGAATCCCGTCGCATTCATAGGGGGCGCTTTTAGTAAATCCCTCCCGGACCGGAGCGGGAATTTCCTTCCAATCTCCTTCTAATTTAAAGGAGGACAGTTTTAAATTTGCCAGTTTTCCGAGAAACCTGTTGGCTTTGCCGATCACGGCGTTTTGTTCGCAGATAACGATTTCGGATCCGAGAATTTTAGAAATGACCAGCGGAATAACCGTAAAAACTCCGCCGAATCCTACGACAACGTCCGGTCGCTTCTGGATCCAAAATCCGAAAAATTTTACCAGCAGCAGCAGCGAACAATACAATGCCCTAAGAAAATTCCCCCGGGAAAAACGAATGGTGTCGAAAACCATTTTTTCGGAAACGCCGTCGCAGAATGCATCCCCCCTGAGATCCGTGATAATCGTAACGTCATGCCCCCTCTCCGACGCCGCTTCGTACAGCGCGCAAGCCGGGAACATGTGCCCTCCGGTCCCTCCGGAACATATGGCTGCTTTCAAACTCCCCCCGAAACAGACAAAGTAAAGTCTAATTAAATCGACGACTCATGTCCATAACGAGAAAAGAAGATTCACCGTCGAACCGGAACTTCCGAAAAGTCGCAATTCTTCCTTCCCGGAGCGACGATCAGGCCGCCGGAAAGCACGAAGACTCACGGCGTGACCGTCTCCCCTTTCGGTCATGCGCAAAACGGAGATGAGAAGCCGCAGCTCACGGGAATGACCGCACGTCCCCTTTCGATCATGCGCAAAACGGAGATGAGAAGCCGCGGCTCACGGGAATGACCGCACGTCCCCTTTCGGTCATGCGCAAAGCGGAGATGAGAAGCCGCGGCTCATGGGAATGACCGCACGTCCCCTTTCGATCATGCGCAAAGCGGAGATGAGAAGCCGCGGCTCACGGGAATGACCGCACGTCCCCTTTCGATTATGCGCAAAGCGAAAGCGATATTTATGAAACGCTGCAGTCCGAATCGCGTTCGAAGTCCGATCCTTCGATTCCGACCGATCCGCGCCGCGGGACTCGGAGTAATTTGTTTCCGCAGGCCGAACGACGGCGGCGCGCACATTTATAAAAAACATTTAAAAATTATTAATAAAACTTCTTTTGTTTTCCAAATCGCTTTGCTACGATCAGAGGCTGAAGCTTTTACATTGCGGTTCGGAGGGTTGTTTTTTTGACTGATTTGATTAACGATCAAAAATCTGAAGAAGGCTTTAGAACTTTCGATAGTCTCTCGGGCCCCCCCCCCCCCCCCGGGCCCGAGGTGTGCGGGGGGGCCGCGGCGCGGCGGCCAAAGAACCAACCGCCCGCCCCCCCGGGCGGGGGGCG
>JAISMS010000031.1 GCA_031276565.1 Holosporaceae bacterium
GTCATACAGGATATGATTCACAGAATTCGTCAACGATTTCCGAGGGATATTTTGCTTTGGCCGGTCACCGTGCAGGGCGAAGCCGCCGCCGGACAAATATCGGAGGCGATAAAGGGCATGAATCTTCTGTCGGCGGAACAAAAGCCCGACGTGTTGATTGTGGCGCGCGGCGGAGGGAGTTTTGAGGATCTGATGCCCTTTAACGAAGAAATCGTCGTAAGGGCGATCGCCGAAAGCGGGATACCGATAATTTCCGCCGTCGGTCACGAGACCGACACGACTCTTGCGGATTACGCCGCCGATCTCAGAGCGCCGACTCCGACCGCCGCCGCGGAATTTGCCGTTCCCGAGAAGATAACGCTTCGGACAAACGTCGACAGAGCTTTTTCCCGCTTAAGTTCGACGGTTCATTCCGGATTGGAAAAGAAAAGACTTTTTTTGCGCTCCAACCGGATTCTGAACATACGCGGCGGCGTGTCCGAGAAAATCCAACGGACGGATTATGTTTTTGATATGCTGACGTCGGAAATAAGAAATCGCGTTTCGAAAGAAAAAATACTTTCGGCAAAAATCCTTGTTCCGAAACCGATCGTAAAGGAGAACGGAGATCGGCTGCTGCAAAATTTGCGTTTTATTTTTTACGGCGAATTGGAAAAGAGCAAAAATAAATTAATGATGACTGCCGGATTGCTGGAATCAAACTCCTATATGAGAATCTTAAAAAAAGGATTCGCATTGGCGGAATCGGAAAAATCGGTTCCGATTATCCGCGCCGAAGAGGCGAAAAAACACGACGCATTCGATTTGATTTTTTCGGACGGCAGATTGAAGGTCCGCCATGCTCCTTCTCAGTCGGATCTTTTTTCCGAAATAATCCGCTAGCGCGGCGAAACGACCTGTTTTTTCCCGGGGTTTTCGTCTCCGGTGCTTCGATGCGGACTATTCTCAGGCGGGAGCCGTCGAAGAGTTTTCCGATCATGTCGGCAAGCATTTGGGAGGTAATTTTTGAAAACGGCAGAGACTTGTATCGAATTTTTTGATCCAGATCGCTGATGTCGGCGAAACCGAGGCGGGAGGATGCGACTAAATAATTTTTAATCTCCTCGAATTCTCTTAAAATCGGTTTGGAAGAATAGGCGGATATTTTTTCCGCCAGGTATTTTCGATAATTTTCCGAATCTTTCTTATCCGTGTAAAGCCACCAGCAAAGCACGCAGGATAATTCTCTCTTCAGAAGGCGGAAATTGCATTTGCGAGCTATGTTGCGCGTCCGCAGTCCGACGTTGAAATCCCCTGTTTTTTCGTTGAACAGAGTTTCGGCCGCCGCGTACAGCGTTGCCAATTCTTTTTCATTCGGATTATCGATGCGAATTCCGCACATCACTCCGACAATATCCCCCATGTTTTCTCCGCGGAGAACGATTTCTTTTTCTTTCGATAACCCGGAGGAAGATAATCCCTCCTTTTTGATCGGGATCGCGGGACTTGATGATTTGGGAGGCAACTTCGAGCATAATATTTCTATGAGATTTTCAATATCGGTTTCATATATGTCTCCGGCGAAAAAAATTTCTGTTCTGTCTCCGACGAAATTCGATTTTATGAAATCGTGAACGTCGTTTTCGGTAATGCCGGATACCGCGTCGACGCTTCCGCTGTTGTTTAATCCGTAGTTGTGGTCCGCGTACAGCATGTTTATCAGTTTATCTAAGAGCAGAGCGTCCGGATGGGAGGTATGCGGATCGACGACGATCGGATATTTTTCTTTCGCAAATTCCAAGTCGTTTTGGGAAAATTCCGGATTTGAGAATATCGAGGAAAGGAATCGAAAAGTTTCCGCGGCGCTGCTTTTCAGAACGCGGAAGGATAAGATGAAATCGTCTTCGACGGGGCGAATCTCGAAATTTCTTACGCCGAGCTCCGATAATTTTTCTTTTGTTTCCGTCCGGGAAAGTCCGTTGATTTTTGCGCAAAGCAGTTCCGCGACAATCAAAGAAATCCCGTGTTTTTCCCGGGGATTATGCAGCACGCCGGCGTTTTTGAAACTGCATTTTACATAGAGGAATTCGTCGTTTTTTATCTTCGCCAGACGGGCTTTTACATTACAGTTATCGGAAATTTCGGATATCTTCACGAACGATCGATCCCGTTTGAAAAATACCGGGGCGGATATTAAAACAATTAATATCAGCGGGATGATTATTTTTCCGTATACCTTCATTTATCCGACCTGTATTTGGTTATAATTTTTAGAACCGGTTTTTGCTTCAGATTTTTTTGGCAGAATTCGGAAAATTGTTTCGAGTTGTTGATTTCGGTCTCCTCTTGAACTTCGTTTAAATGATTGTTTCTGGTTTTAAGATAGAGATCGTATAAATCGCTCGCCGAAGAAGCGGTTGATTTCAAAACAGCTGCCTTTGAGATGACTTTTTTCGCTATTCCCCGTTTACAAATTCGGTTGATGAACAATTCGTACATTTTCTGAAATTCATCCGTTGACACGTCTTGTTTCGGGTAAAAAACGATTTTTCTGTAACTGCCGTCATTTGAGGCATAATTATGAAAGTTGTGAATTGCATCGTTCGTTTTTTCAAAAAATCTGAACGCTTCCAAATCAAAAATACAGAAAAAAGACTCGGCGGCAGGCATATTTTCCCGGGCGATTGCGTAAATATACTGCACCGATCTGTTGAGACGACTGTTTTCCAAAGTAATTTCTGCGGAAATTTTATCGGTTAAGAAAGGACGCAGAGGGGGAACTTTATGTCCCGAAGGGAGATTGCAAACGGTTGACTGCATTACTTTGATAAGATTTTTGTAGCCGACTGCGCCGCATACGATAACCGAAATATGAGATTTATTCAGATACTCCGCATATTTTTTCATATCGTCCCGGGAGACGGATAACAGGGCTTTTTCGTTGAATACGTTTTCTGCTCTGCGGTTGCCGAAACTGATGCGGGAGGAGATTTCATCGGCGACGGCGTCTTCGAAAGAAATGCGTTTTACTTTAGCTTCGATAATCTTTTGCTTCTTTAAAATTTCAAGATCCGTAACGGAAAAACAATTTTCACAAACGGTTTGGAAGAAAAATTCTAAATTTTCCGGATTCATCTCCGCGAGAATTTCCGTGTGGTTTTCAAAAACTCTCGTTTTGCAGATTATTCCCCGATTCCGCAACCGAAGAAATACGTTTTCGTCAATGAGATTTTCGGCGATCAGGTCCGTAATGCCTCTTTTATCTGCCGGAACGTTGAGCGATCCCGTATGAAAAATTATTCCGGCGATTACCAATGTCGGCATGCGGAAATCTTCCTGCAGCACTACGTCTGCGCCGTTGCTCAAAATGCATTTCTGCGGTTTGCTCCGCGTGCCGCTGCCGACTGCAGCCCCGAAGATTTGTCCGAAAAAAATCAAAAAAGAAAAACCGATTGTCTTTTTAAGAAGCGAGCGGCTTTTCTGCGATTTTTTCATTTGTTTTCTCCGCCCGTTATCACAAAAAACATCTCGTTTTCGTTCAAAAATTCCCCGGCAAATGAGTTGACTTCCTCCGGGGTAACTCTGTTGATTCTCTCGAAAATGTCGCTCAACACCTTCGGGCCGAATCCTTGCAATTTCTTTTCGAAATAAAAATCGCAAAGCTTTTCGGAAGTTCTGAGTCTGACCGATATTTTTCCTTTTATGTTGTCTTTTGCGAATTGCAATTCGGATTCGCTTATGCCTTTCTCCCGGAGATTTTTAATAATTTCCTTCAGAGAAGAAACGGCTTCCGGTACTTTGGAATTATCGGTTCTCATATATCCGAGAACGCAGGAGGAATGATTCCGGTCTGTGAGACAGACCGATCCGCTGTAGATCAATCCTTTTCCCATTCTCAATTTGGAAAGAATTCTGCCTTTAAAAACTGTACCTTCTCCCAATATTTTGTATATGATTTCCGCCGCGCCGCGTTTAGCCGATTGGGGGCGCTCGTTTTTTAACACAAAAATAATAATGCTCTGCGGACCGGGAGCGTAGTATTTTTTTATTTCCGAATTCAGATTCGGCGTAACGTCCGCAATATTATTCGCAGACGGTTTTCCGTTTTTAACATCGGAGAAAATTTTGTCGATAAGCGATACGGCTTCGGATTCGGAAATATCTCCGAATACGCAGGCCTCCGCGTTGGCCGTCACTAAAAATTCGGATTTATAGTTTTTCAGGTCTTCCGTCGAAAGTTTCGGAAAATCTTCGGAAGAGCCTTTCAAACCGCTTTCGTAGGGGTGATTTTTGAAGATCGCCGCCGGAATGATCGAATCGACGGCCGCACCGATGGGATTCAGATCGCATCTCATGAACGAGTTTTTAAGATTGTTTCGTACTATTTTTACTTTGTCTTCTTCGAAGTTAGGGGAAGACAGAAGAGAGTTCATAAGAACGATCGCTTCTTTCAGAACGATTTTCGGAACGGTCAGCGAAAAATAAAAATTATCAAAGTCTGCATTGCATGATATTTTGGCCGATAAATTCGCGCACTCTTTCTCAAATTGAATTTGGGAATATTTCCCGCAACCGCAAAAGACCGCTTCGGAATAGAAAACCGGAAGGCCGGCTTTCGTTTTTTCCAAACAAGAAGCTCCGGCCTTTTTGAAAACTATTCTTACATGCACCAGCGGAGCGCTGCCGTCCCTCATAAACCAAAAATTCACGCCGCAATTGCTTCGAAGCTCTTTTATGTCAGCACCGGCCGAATCGGACAAAGGATAAGCTGCGCCGGCGATCGTCGTAAAAAGGAAAAAAATAATGCGGAAAACACAGGATTTCCTATTCACTGTCATATCCTTTCGGTAAAGATTTCGAAATGAACGTCGGTTCCCGGGAAAGCGCTTCTTTCAAGACATCGTTACATTCTTTTTCCGAGATCGATTGCACCATATCGTCCGTCGACTGTATTTCTTCCGGGGAATAGCCGGCCATTAACAGCCATCCGAAATAATTGGACATTTCGATGATATCGTCCCGCCGATATGCCAACGAAATGAGTTGGCGGCGTTTTTCGGCGTCCGCTTCGGATTTCGAAATTCCCGTGCTCAACAGCCTGCTCTTCAAATAATGCCAAATTTTTTCACTGTTCCGTAGAGCGTCAATAGACGAAGACGTTACGGTTGCCGATATGAGATCGTACGGAAAAATTCCGTTAATGTACGAGAAACTAATCGTCGCGTAATTAAAAATGTCCTTCAATATTTTTTCGACAAAGGATGCGGGATGATTCAACACATTGACGGCGATGTTCAATGCGATACTTTTTCGCAGGTTTTTTCCGAATGAATTCGGCAGGCGATACACGTATTCCGTCGCAAAAGTCCCTCGATTTTTGGAAGAAGCGTATTTTATTTCTTTAAAACAGAAAGAAGGGGGTGCTTTTTTGGGAACGGCGACGATCTTTTTGGGCGGAATCTTTCCGAAATATTTTTCCGCCAATGTTTTGATTTTTTTAAGATCAAAATCTCCCGAAATAATGACTACGGCGTTATTCGGAGCGAACCATTTTTCATGAAATTTATATAAGTCCTCCTTCGTCAGAGACTCGATTTCATGTCTCCATCCTATGATGCCGATTCCTCCGACTTTCCGATTGAATATGTTGGCCGTTTCGCATTCCTGCAACTCCCCGTCGGGGTTATTATCGATTCTCATGGCGCGTTCTTCGAGAATTGCGCTTTTTTCCGATTGAAAAACCTGATCCTCAATGTGCAGCCGAACCATTCGCTTTGCTTCGTGAAAGAATACGGTTTCTATATGATCTTTGGGAATCGTTTCATGGAAGCATATCGCATTAAGAGCAGTGAAGGCATTCTTTTCGGCGCCGACGTCCTCCAGGATGTTGCTGAATTCCATTTCATCGGAGACGAATGCCATATGCTCCAGATAATGAGCTACTCCGGATTTGGACGGAGCATCGCATTTGGAGCCGCATTTATACCAGATTGAAAAGAAAATAACGGGTGCGGTCTTCTTTTCGATACATATGACCTTAAGACCGTTGGAGAGTTCAAAATCAACCAGGTTATATTTGGCGCAGGAATTGAAGAACAACAGAATAAAAAGTAGAACCGCTTTTTTCACAAATACACTCCGCATCGCGTCCACATTCATTGCATAAATTGCGAGATAATGGAAGTCCGAAGGCGCTTTGAATCGATAAATCGAATGTCGCGTTGTCGGACCGGGGAAACGGCGCGACTCGTGTTTTTCTCCGAAAAGATTGCGGGCGCGTCGTCGAAAAGACCTTCAGTGCTGCAGCAGGGTGAAGGCGGTGAAGATGGCGTTTGCAACGTTTTGCGGGAACTTCCTTACGGTCGAAAGTACCCGTTGTCCGGACTCCTCGTCTAAGGGATCTTCGAATAAATGCCCTTCGAGGTCGTTGTTTATGTCGGTTTTCTTTAGGACTTTTAAAGTTCTTTTATTCAATCCTCCGATTATTACCTGTATATTTCGGCCTTTGGTTTCGATGACGAATTCTCTCAAGACTTTTACGCCGGTAACGTCGACGAATGGCACGTCCCGCATATCTATGTAAACGATATCGCCGGTTTTCGGCAGCGCTTTCAGGGCGTTTTGCAAGATCGGAACCGCGCCGAAAAATAAATGTCCGTGAATTTTTACGCATTCGCATTCCACTTCGACGTTGTTTTCGCCGATTATCGTTTGGGAGAAGGTTTCCGTTGCGGCGGTTTCGACGGATCTTTTTACAAACAGGAAGGCGGAAAGCGCCAGTCCGATTTCCACCGCGACGACTATATCGGCCAGCAGCGTTACGGAAGTCGTGGCGATGAAAACGAAACTGTCGCTTTTAGGGGCCGACAGGATATATTTGTTTTTTTTCAATGAAGCCATGTTCCAGGCGGCCGATAACAGCATGGCGGACAGGGACGACATGGGAATTACCTTCACGAAATCTCCCAGGCACAGCACAAACAGCAGCAGGCAGAGCACGTTGATCAATCCGGCGACCGGTGTTCGGGCGCCGGCTTTTACGTTCAATGAAGTGGTTCCGAGGGCGCAGGTGGCGGGAATTCCTCCGAAAAAGGCGGACCCCAGGTTGGCGATACCCTGTCCGATCAGTTCCGTATTGGAATTATGCTTCTGTCCGGACAGATTGTCGGAAATTACGGCTCCCAGGAGGCTTTCTATGCTTCCGAGGAAAGCCACGGCGAATGCCGACGGAAAAAGTTTTTTCAAATTCGAGAAAGAAAAGACCGCCGACGGGATCGAAAAATCCGGCAGTCGGCAGGATACGTCTCCGAATCGACTCCCCACGGTCGCCATGCCGCCGTCGTTGAAAATCAAAGAAAAGATTGTTCCGGCCGCCAGCACGAAGAAATATCTCGGCATATCCGGGCGGTATTTTTGCATAACCTCCAGGAAAATCAGGGAACATAACGCCAATCCGAAGGACGGGAAATTCATCGAGCCGATATCGGTGACGCAGCTGCAGAGTCTTTCGACGAAATCCGTCGGAGCGACGGTCGACTGAATTCCGAGAAAATTATTTAACTGGGCCGCGATGATGGATAATCCTATGCCCGCCGTAAATCCCGCCGTAACCGGGTAGGGAATGTAGCGGATGATATCTCCCGTTTTGGTTAATCCGAAAAAAATCATCATAATTCCCGCCATCAGAAGGGCGCAGGTCATGCCTTCGAAACCGTATTTTCCGATTATGTCGCCCACAATCATGGCGAATGCGCCGGTCGGTCCGACTATCTGAAATTTTGCTCCTCCGAAGAGGCAGGCTAAAGTTCCGGCGATGACGCAGGTTATTATGCCGACGGCCGGGGGAACTCCGGATGCGATCGCAAATGTCATGAACAGAGGAAACGCCACCGTAGAAACCAAAATTCCGGCTCGAGCGTCGGATAAAAATGAACTTAAGGAATAATTTTCCCGCAGGGAAAGAATAATTTCAGGCGTCCATTCGTCGCGGCCGTTTCTTGATGATTTTTCCATGATAACCCGTCCCCGTCATTTTAATATTATTTTAATAAATTGGGAACATTTATCTTTTTTACAATATTTTTTATTAATTCGTCGAATCGGATTAAAACGACCGGACAGCACAAACCGGATTTCGGCACGGTGTTACGAAAAGTCGGCGGAGGGCATTTACCGCCCGAATTCCCGAAGCGTTCGGTATCCGCTCCGGGTCGGAAATAAGAAAAGACCCGATAAAAATTCCGACGGTGCAAAAATTGCACTGTTTCGCCGAAAATTCTTTTATTTTTGCTTAACGAAGAGATGCTCCCTTGTTTTTCGTTAACTTTTTATCCGCGTCCCGCCTTCCGATCGGAAGGTAATTATTAATTTCCCGAATTCCGGCACGATTTTTGCTCTATCAAATATTGAGAACCGATATTGAGAACCGAATTTTTGGAGTAAAGCGGTGTTGTTGTGGTTTAGGATTCTGTTTGTATTTATATTTTCAGTCGGGACGTGTTCTTTTGCGATGACTCCGGGGGCAAACAAAGCCTCCGGCAGTTCTTCGTCCGGTCGCGGCTACTTCGCGCAGCATGATCTGTGCGAAAGCGAAATCGAAATCGCGGAGAAAAAATACGGCATTCCTCATCGACTGTTTATGGCGATAGGGACCGTCGAATCCGGACGTTCTTCATCCGAATCGAGCGGTAAAAAAAGGCCTTATCCCTGGACCATATGCGTCGCCGGAAAGAGCTATTACTTTTCTACGAAGAGCGCCGCCATCGCCGCCGTCAAAAGATTCATGGCCGGGGGAAAGAGAAATATAGACGTCGGCTGCATGCAGGTAAATTTAATGCACCACAGCAATGCATTCCGAACTCTGGAAGAGGCTTTTACGCCGAAGAATAACGTCGACTATGCCGCCAGGTTCTTTTTGCAATTGAAAAACACCTATAATTCCTGGACTCACGCCGTCGGATACTATCACTCCCGGGCGGCCAAATACTATAAGCCTTACTGCAACACCGTGTACAACACCTGGACTAACGTCAGAGGACGCGTTGTCAATTCGTCTCCGAAAATCCGACTGGCGTCGTCCAAAGTAAAATCCGAAATTTCATTCCTGCCGTCCTACTATTCTTTGGTGGACAAGAATATTTCGGCGAAATTACATCGATTGGGACGCAAGACTCTTAACCGCGGTTTTCCGAAGTTCTTTTACAAACGGTAACGGATAACTTATACTCTGAAACTCTAAGATTATGACGGAGAAGAAGCCATAAAATTTCTTATGTTGGGGGACGTCATGGGCCGATCCGGCCGGGAGGCGGTTCTTCGCCGTCTTCCGGAGCTCAGAAAGCGATTGTCGCTTGATTTTGTTGTGGTTAACGTCGACAATGCCGCCCACGGTTTCGGCATAACGCCGGACATGGCGCGGCAATTCTTCGAAGCCGGGGCCGATGTTCTGACGGGGGGAAATCACCTCTTCGATCAGAGGGAAATTATCGGATTTTTGGAGACGGAGAGAAGGCTTCTGCGGCCGGCGAACATGTCATCTTCGGTTCCCGGGAAAGGCATGGTCGAGATAACTGCGGCAAACGGACGAAAAGCGGTCGTCATTCATCTGATCGGACAGTTAAATATGCCGATGGCGGGAGATAGTCCTTTCCGGCTGACGGATTGTCTGCTGTCCGAATACAAGCTTGGCGAAAACGTCTCCGCCGTCATCGTGGATTTTCACGCCGAAATGACTTCGGAAAAAAATGCTCTCGGCCGGTATTCGGACGGCCGCGTTTCGGCTGTGATCGGAACCCATACTCACATTCCCACGGCCGACGAAAGAATTCTGGAACGGGGAACCGCCTTCCAGACCGATGTAGGCATGTGCGGAGACTACGATTCGATCATAGGGATGCACAAAAGCGCCGTCGAAAGATTCGCGAAAGGATATAAATGCGGACGATTGTTTCCGGCGTCCGGAGCTGCGATTTTATGCGGAGCATTGGTCGACGTCGACGACAAAACCGGACTCGCATCCTCGATAGTTCGAATAAAAATTGACGAAGCTTCGAACGATTCGACGGTCTGAAACGACGACTTTTCCGGCCTCGCATCAGCTCGAACGGCTTCGCAGAATAATTCCGGTTTCGCGATAAAAGTTACCGTTGAATTAAGGCGGCCGCAGACGGAGTTGTACTTTATCGGTCGAGATCGGAATATCGGGGAAAAACGCATGTTTTTCGCCGTTACGGATCAAGCAGCCGATCGACGGGATCCGACCAGACTATTTTCGCCGGTATTGCGGTTACGAAGCTTCGATATTTCGGCGGAATGCGGACGAAGTCCTTTTCGGTGGTCGCCAATCGCGCGCCGTATTTCTTTGCTTTTTCGATCAGTTGCCGAACGTCCGAATCCGAGAAGGGATAATGATCCGGAAACGGGATTTTTTCTGCGATTTCCAATCCCCGCAGCGCTCCGAAAAATTTATCCGGATATCCTATGCCGCAGAAGGCGACGATTTTTCCTTCTACACCGGAAAAATCCGGTTCGATTGTGCCCTTGAACACGGGTATGCCGCAGTCGGCGAAGGGATCCTCGCAATTCTCCGGAGTATTTCCGAGTATAATCGCTCCGTCCAAATCAAATTTTATCTTCTCGAAATCAAGACGGTTGGGGCCGAGGGGAAACATTTCTCCGTTGCCGAATCCCTGTTCCCGATCTATGACGACCAATTTTACGTTCGGTTTCAAAAATCTCTGGGTAAGTCCGTCGTCCAGGATCAAAAAATCGATGTTCTTCTTTTCGGCGAGGCGAGCGCAGGCGGCTCTGTCCCGGCCGACGAAAACGGGTGCGACGGAGGACAACAGCATCGCTTCGTCGCCGACTTCTCTACAGGAATGTGCGGCATTCACCCGTTGCGGCTTTTTCAAAGTTCCGCCGAATCCGCGACTCAGGACGGCTGCTTTTTTGTTTTTCGATTTCAAAATTTCACAGAACGATTTTACCACCTGAGTTTTTCCGGATCCGCCGACGGTTATGCCTCCGACGGCGATGACTTTTGCCGTACGGCTTTCGTACTCGTGGTTTTGCCGGTAATTTCTTTCGGAAATGCGGGCATAGACGGCGGCGGGAAGCGTGAGAAACAGCTTTTGCAGCAGGCCGGGTTTTTCGTACCAGAAGCGCGGGGATTTAAGAAAAATCATCGGGCAGATTCGATCAGCAGCGTTTTCGACAGGATAAGCGCCATGAACGAGAAAAACATGCTGTAGAGGAAAGCAAAGGAGCTTCCCCAATGATCCCATATAAGCCCGGCTAAGGCTGAGGCGGTAAGATATCCGACGCCCAGCATGAGAAAATAAACCCCCATGGCCGTGGCTTTCAAGTGGGAGTCCACCCGTTCGCTGATCAAAGACAGGAACAGCCCCTGTATCGCCGTCATCTGTCCGCCCCACAGGAACGCTCCCGCATATATGTTTATGATGGGAATCCCGACGGACGGCGCGGATATGAAGAAAACATCCGCGGCTATCATGCAGATCATGCAAACCGCGATCAGTTTTTTCTTTCCGTATTTGTCGGCCAGGATTCCTATCGGAAACGACATTAAAACTTGGCCGATGCTGACGAAGGAACTCACCGTTCCGGATAATCCCACCGATAAAAACCGATTGGTGTAGATCGGAAACATATGTTCGGTAAAATGTCCCATTTCGAAAATCAAGGCCAACAGCAGCAGCTTCCAAAAATTCTCATCCAACGATTTTAAGTACTTCTTTTTAAACGGATTTTCCGGTTTTATGTTGACGTCGTTATTTTTTCCGGAAATTTCGCGGGGGGTTTTTACGCTGCTTAAACAGATGATCGCAACGACTACCGGCACTACGGCGCAGGCGAAAACAAATCTGTAATTGGCGTTGGTCAGATGCATAATCAATACGGCTATCAGCGTTCCGGAGAGGGCTCCGACAGTTTTCATGGATCTGCTGAATCCGAACGATCTTGCCCGAAGATGCTGGGGACTTAAGTCCGCAATCAGCGCATCCCGGGGAGTGGCCTGAATGCCGTTTCCCATTCTTTCCGAAGATTGCGCCAATACTATTCCCGTCCAGGAAGTTGAAGTTGAAATGAATATTCTGGCGATCAGGGTGATAAAACATCCGGCGTAGAGGATAAGTTTTCTTTCCTTAAGAAAATCGCTGATACAACCCGAGAAAATGCGCACAACAAAGGAAAGACATTCTACTAATCCGTCAAAAATCGTAACCTTGGAAGCGCTGGCGCCCATTTCGTGCGTCAAGAACAGACTGAACTGACTGTAGATCATGGTCGTGGACATGCCGAGAAAAAGCCCGAACAGCGATGTGGCGCAGACGCCTTTGGGAAGGGTCGAAAACACGGACAAAAATCCGTTCTTCTTCTGGTCGGAATCTTTAATCCGGTCTTCCATGTTTTACTCCCGTGCTGACATTATGATCGGCGAGAATTTCACAAGCTAATACAACAATCTGCCCAAAAAGTCCACCGATAAACGACGCGCCGCAACGGAGGATTTTCGCCCCTCACATCGATGACGACGATTTGGGCGGCGGCGTAATTTTTACAAGTCCGATTTGGTTGCGTTGTCTTTTGAGTATCTCGATTTTAAAACCCGAAAGCACGTAAATCTGGCCGATGTCCGGAATTTTTCTTACTTCGTGCATGACGTAGCCGGCGATGGTGGCCGCTTCTTCTTCCGGCAGACTCCAGTCGAATTCACGATTCAGATCCCGTACGGGAGTCGTCCCTTCCGCGACGACGGATCCGTCGGTCTGCAATTTTATTCCCTCCGTCATGGCGTCGAATTCGTCCTCGATCTCTCCGACGATTTCTTCCAGAATGTCTTCCAGCGTAATGCATCCCTTGAGGTCTCCGTATTCGTCGACCACCAGAGCGAAGTGTTCTCTTTTTTTCCTGAAATCCTGCAGCTGGTCCAGCAGATGCTTTGTTTCCGGGATAAACAGCGGCGGAAACATGAGCTGCTGGATTTTGACCTTCTCCCAGTCGTTGCCGTTTATCTGCAACGCCCGAAAAAACGTTTTGGTTTTTAAAATTCCCACGATGTTTTCCGGATTATCCTTCCAAAGAGGAATGCGCGAAAACGGGCAGGAGCTTAATTCCAGGGCGATCTGTTCTATCGGCAGCGCGACGTTTATGGTTTTCAGATTTTTTCGGTGCACCATGGTTTGGCTGACGGAAACTTCCTCCAGATCAAGGATGCTTTTCAACATACTCTTCTTCTGGGCTTCCTCTTTGTCTCCTTCGGAGGAATGCATTTCTATGGCGCCTCTCAATTCCCGATGAGACTGTTCCGAAATATAGGATCGGTTCGCTTCGATTCCGATCAGTTTCAGGGTGTGCTTGGCGCAGCTCTCGAGGACGGCCGTAACCGGTCTCAAGATCTTGACTGCGCGAAAGATTATGGGACCGACGAAAAGAGTAAACGGAACGGTGAATTTTATGACCAGCATTTTGGGGAAGATTTCCGCGTATATTATCAGTAAAAACACCAAAATCGTCTGCCAGATCGCGCCGCCGGCGGCGGAAAAATATCTGACCGAAAAAAGGGTGCTGGCGATGGGTATCAGATACAACACGAACTGATTCATGATCAATATGGTGCTGATGGAGGTCGACAAATTTTCCTGCAGCGCCGCAACCTTTTTAGCTCTCTCGTCTCCCCTCTTGGCCAGGTGATAGAGATAGGCGCGCGACGCGCTGGTGACGGCCGTTTCGGAGCCGGATATGAATCCCGCCAGAACTATCAGGCACAAGATTCCGAGAAAAAATAAAAAATACGCCATTGAACCTATACCGTCATAACAACAGCCAAAAAGGCACCTTCTTTTATTGCTTTTTTTTCAGAAATCGGTCGCGATCCGCAACAGGGCATGTGGTATTTTTGATCCGCCTATAGTAATACTTCAGACTAGTACAATTTTTGATCGAGGTAAAGAACTGTGAAGAATTTTTTTATATTTTTAGGAACTTGCGGCGCGCTTATGTTGATCGCCGTTGCCGCGGCTTTATTTAAGGGGGTGCCGACCGAAAAGAAAGAAGTTGTTAAACCTGTGGAAATCAGCCTGCGATAGTGGACAGATTTATAGAACTCTTTACGGAATACCTGAGAAGCGAAAGAAACGTATCGCCCAATACCGTTCAGTCATATATTCTCGATTTGAAAGACTTCTGCAGATTCACGAATTCTAAAAAAAACGTCGAAGAAAGCGATGTTTCGGCTTATATTTCAAAGCTCAGGGAAAATCAATTCATGATTTCCACCGTTAAACGCAAGTTGTCTGCGCTGAGACAGTTTTTTAAATTTCTTCGGCGTGAGGATCTGGCGGAAACCGACCCGATGCAATTCATTGTCCGACCCGGCCACAGGCGGCCTCTTCCCAAAATTATAAGCGAAGAAACGGCAATCCGTTTACACGCCGCCGCCGATTCTCTGACATATAAAGAGAAAATAAGGGCTAATCTTATACTTTATCTTCTCTACGGGAGCGGATTGCGGGTGAGCGAACTGATATCCGTCAAGCGCAGCTCCGCAGTTGACTCGAGATTTGTTCGAATTTTGGGAAAAGGAGGGCGAGAACGCATAGTTCCGCTGGCCGGCAGAGTATCCTCCCTTATGGAGGAGTGGAAAAACGTCTGCGAAAAATCGATTTGGGTTTTTCCTTCGGTCAATCCGGCTAAACACATAACCAGACAGCGGGTTTTCCAGATACTTCGCCAAATCGCGATTCTTTCCGGAGAGGATGCGACGAAAATTTCGCCGCATGTGTTGAGGCACGCGTTTGCAACTCATATTCTGGATAACGGGGCCGACATTTTAAGCGTAAAAAAAATGCTGGGACATCAAAGTATATCAACGACGGAAATCTACACTCACGTCACAAAAAAAAGACTTCGGGAAGTTATCGGGAAATATCATCCTCTGTCTGCTAACGAGTCGGAACGCAAGCGCCGGAGTTGAGATTCGGATCGGCGGGCATAACGCTCCTTTACCGTTGAAATCGTCGCCGGTTTTTTCGGGGCGCGACGTACGTACGGCGGAAATTTTGATCTCCGAAGCTTTAAGAAGTTACTTGCGATAACGCGCTCCGTTCTGTATGATCGAATCATTACGGCAGAGACGCGAGGATCAATGGCAAAAAAAGAAGAGCCCGTTCTTGGGATAAGGGCCCAATATGTTAAGGATTTATCTTTTGAGAACATAAATTCCGTTTCCCGGACGGAGGCCGGCGAAGAGGACGAGCCAAAAATCGACATGCGGCTGAAGGTTAATGTCGAAAAAGGAGATGAGGCGAACCTGTTTGAAGTTTCTCTCATAACAAAAATCGACGCAAAACTTAAAAAGCCTCTGTTCATACTGGAATTGAATTACACCGGGGAGTTTATCGTGGAAGGATTCTCGCCGGACGATTCAAAGGCGATACTGTATACGGAATGTCCGCGACTGTTGTTTCCTTTTGCCCGCAGCATTGTGGCCAACACCGTAGCCGACGGCGGATTCCCGCCGCTGTATCTGGCGCCGGTGGATTTTGCGAATTTATATCGGCAGCAGGACGGACCGCAGGACGATAAAGCGTCGAAAAAATAGATTATGAATCGACTTGCGGTACTTGTCGACGGCTCCGGTTTCATATATCGGGCCTACTATGCCCTGCCGCCTTTTACGAACGATAAAGGACAATCGGTGGGGGCCGTTTACGGTTTCTGCTCCATGCTTATTTCGATGTTGCGGCAGCATAAATCCGATGTGTTTTGCGTTGTCCTCGACAGCGGAAGAGATACTTTCCGGTCGGAAATCTATCCCGAATATAAAAGTAATCGCAGCGCCTCTCCGGAAGATTTGAAATCTCAAATTCCGATGTTGAAAAGCGTCTGCGGCGCCTTCGGCGTTCCGACCCTTGCCGAAAAGGGGTTCGAGGCCGACGACATCATCGCCGCTTGCGCGACAAGGTTGTCCGGCATGGGATACGACGTGAGAATCATCTCTTCCGACAAGGATTTGATGCAGTTGGTGGACGATAGAGTTTCCATGTTCGATCCGATCAAGTCCAAGGTCATAAAGGCAGCCGAAGTGACGGAAAAATACGGAGTTCCGCCGTCGTTGATGACGTTTTTTCAAGCGCTGACCGGCGACGCGTCGGATAATATACCGGGAGTCGACGGAGTCGGCCCGAAAACGGCTGCAAAACTCGTCAACGAATTTAAAACTCCGGAGGCTCTTTATCAAAACATCGATGCGGCGGGATCGCCGAGGATAAGGGATAATTTGATCAATCAGAGGTATCGGTTGGAACTTTCCTTAAAGCTGGCGACGCTGGACAGAAACATGGCTCTCGGGGAGAATCTCGAGAATTTAACAGTTTCCTATGATTATGAAAGGGCAGCGGACTTTTTGAAATCGTCGGGGTTCAATTCTTTGATAAAAAGACTTGATCAGCCCCGGGAGTCTTCCGAAAGAAAAACCCGATTACACAGGAACGTTGCCTCCGCTCGAGATCTGCAGAATTTTTTCGAATTGAATCGCGTTCGGAGATTCGGATTTTTCGTTTCGTCTTTGAGCGACGGCAATGGCGTTCTGGCGCTGTGCGCGGACACTCAAACGGCCTGCTGCATTTTTTCCGCCGCCGATGATGATTCCGATCTGTTCGGCGGAGGCATGAACCGCCGGGACGTATGCGATGCGCTGAAGCCGTATCTGGAAAATCCCGACATACATAAAATCGGCATAAGAAACGATATTCGGTTTTTCAGAAACATAAAATGCGAATCCTACGACGATCTTTCGGTTATGACGCACCTGCTGCGCGGCGTCGTCGGAGATCAGGTCGGAGATATATTCGTAAATTGCGTCGATCCGATCTGTAAATTGCCCTTCAAAAACATTTGCGAAATCGACCGGGTTCGTCGGATGTCGGAGTTAATTTACGACAGCTTTGACGAAATGCGGAACGAGTTGGAAATTAAAGGTCTTTTGAAAATTTACATGGAAACGGATCGTCCGCTTATCGATGTATTAAAAAGCATGGAGGAAAACGGCATATGCGTTTCTTCCCGTAAGCTTACGGATCTGGCCGACGAGTTTTCGGAAAAAATCAAAGAAATCGAAAAGCGGATTTTCATGCTTGCCGGCTGCGAATTCAATATAGGATCCGTTAATCAACTGGCGGACGTGCTTTTTTCCAAACTCAATATTCCGAAGCCGAAAAAAAAATCTTTGGACGTGGAAAGCTTGGAAGAGTTGTCCGTTTACAGTCCGGTTCCGATGCTGGTCATGGAATGGCGGAAGCTGTCCAAGCTGTTGTCCGGATATACCCGCTCCTTGTGTAAACTGATTAACCCGAAAACCGGCAGATTACACTCCGTCTTCGGCATGACCTCCGCCGTAACCGGGAGATTGTCTTCTTCCAATCCGAATTTACAAACCATTCCTCACAGGACCGAATACGGACGTCGCATAAGAGAAGCGTTTGTGAGTGCCCGAGGGTGCTCTCTTATTTCCTTCGATTACTCCCAGATAGAGCTGCGGATTTTAGCCCATATGGCCGAAATCGAATCGCTGCGGCGGGCTTTTGCCGACGGACAGGACATCCACTCCATAACCGCCGCGAACGTATTCGGAGTTCGGCCGGAAGAAGTGACAAAGGAAATGAGATTCGGAGCGAAAGCCATAAATTTCGGCATAATCTACGGCATGTCTCCTTTTCGACTGTCCGGAATTCTTTCCGTTTCGGTCGAACAGGCTCGCGAGTACATTCGCCGCTATTTCTCGCTGTTTCCGGAGTTTGAGGCGTTCAAGGAAAATACGCTGGAATATGCAAGAAAATTCGGATTCGTAAAAACCCTTATCGGGAGGCCGTGTTACATAAAAGATATACGCTCCTCCAATTATTTTCTTCGGCAGTTCGGAGAACGGCAGGCGGTGAACGCTGTGATTCAGGGCAGCGCCGCCGACATAATAAAAATCGCCATGATCAAGATTTTTCCGCGACTGGAGGACTTACATTCCAAAATATTGCTTCAAATACATGACGAATTGATTTTCGAGACGGAAAACGAGTTCGTTCGTCCGTTGATCGCCGAAGTGAAAAACATTATGGAAAACGCCGCGGAGCTTAGCGTTCCGCCGGAGGTAAACGTCGAATTCGACGTTTGTCTGAAGTAGTCGGGTCAAAAAAATCAAGTACTGAAAACGGAACGGCGGGTTTTCGCTACTTTCCGGGCGACAGAAAATAATAAAAGTTATATATCGCGTGCATGGTGTGGCGTTTAAAGAGGTAAATCGCGTTTGCCGTTCGGACGGCGACGGAATTTACCCGCGCGTTCGGCGATATCTTTATTTGGGAACGGGTAAATTTTTGTTTCACCGGGCGCGGCTCCGCTCCGGCGAATTTCAGGTTAAATTCCCAGGAACTCGTATAGTAATGGTCGAGGGGCATTTTCAACGGATAAAATTTTTCGAGCAGTTTACGGGCCGCCCGGCGATTGATCAGATAGCAACCCGCATGTTTTACGTCGGTTAAATAAGCCGCCAGGAATCGGCCGTTCGGCAATTCCGCGATTTTCATCGGATGTCCCCGATGATTCAGCTCCATTCCCACAATATCCCAGAGTTCTTTCTTGTCAATCAGCGAGGCTGTCAGAGAAGCCAGTTCCGCTCCGTCAAAGCAGGCGTCGTCTTCAAAAATCATGGCGAATTCGTTGTCGGACTCCAGAAATTTGCGCCAGGCTTTTTCATGGCTCAGGGAGCAGCCGACGGTTCCGACTTCCGGGGGCATGCGAAAGTATTTTACGTAGCTTTCAAGGTCTGTTACGGATCGGATTTTCTCCTTCGATAGAAGATTTCCGTCGACGGCGGCAATTCTCTCGAACGGAAATCCGAGCTGCCGCATCCGGGGCATGATACGCTCCGATCTTTCCGTCGCTCTGTCCATGTTCAACAGATAGGCGGCGATTTTTCCCGCGGAAAATTCTTTGGAGTTTACGGGCGAATTACAGGAGTTTCGAAATAATCTTCCGCGGGTAAACAGCGGCGCAAACGGCAGCAGGAGCGCGATCTTCTGAAACGGCGAATCCGACGACGCGCAGGCCGCGATCGCATACGCCGGAAGTGCGGCGCAAAACAATATCAACGCATTATAGGTGAAGAGGGCTAAAATTCGCCTCATGGTATTCTCCCGCCTTTTGTATATCATAAATGTCGATTGTTTTAAAAACGAAATACGCCGTCCGGATCCGTCGTCAAAAATATTTTATAGTTTTGCAAAAAAACTGAAAATAATATGAGAATCATAAAAGCACCGATAATTTTGTCTGCGATTCCGTTCGTTTCTCTTTGCACCGCATCGGCTAGGGGGGATGAACGGATTTCCGCCGTTACGGATTGCATGCGGAATAGGGGTAACTTTGACTAAACGTCCGTAAGGACGTCGGATTATGTCGCGGCGCATAATGATACTGCATTTTTCCGTTTGCATAAGCATATCGATAATTTTAAGCAAATGTTGCGCAATGCGGTCGAAAATTATCAGTCGTAAAAAACGCAGAATACGCGTCCGTCCGTCGCCACTGCCGTTAAAGCACGTCGGCCCGTTATTATGGTGCGGCATACGCCGCGGTCGGGAGATGCCCGACCCGTTGGCGGAGGCACGCTCTCTTGTTATCGAGGCGTGTGCGCCCGCAGTTGAAGCCGTCCGGCCCGTTGCGGAGGCACGCCCTCTTGTTATCGAGGCGTGTGCGCCCGCAGTTGAAGTCGTCCGACCCGTTGCGGAGGCACGCCCTCTTGTTATCGAGAAATGCGCGTCCGCAGTTGAAGTCGTCCGACCCGTTGGCGGAGGCACGCCCTCTTGTTATCGAGAAATGCGCGTCCGTCATCGAAGAGCCTCTTTTGGCGCAAACGAACGCAACCGCGACGGAAGAAATATCCCTGCGGCGGCACGAAAGCTTTTTCAAAAGGTATCTGATAAGTCCGCTTGGAAAAGTTTGTTCCGAGGTTGCGGGATTTTTCAAAAGATTATCGGGCCGAGTAAAACGGGAAGAACATTAAGCTCTCGGGAGCAAAGGCAATTTTTCTGCAAGTATGTCGTAACAGGCTTCGGGCGAATTCTTACGCATAAGCAACGGTCGAGCTTATTTTAGCCCGAAGAACGACGTAAATTCAGATTTTTAATTCACAAAGAACGGGGGCGTGGTCCGACGGTCGCTCTGCTCCTCGGGCGGAGCGTATTACATCTCCGTCGACGAATGTGTCGCAAGCTTTTTCCGACAGATAGAAGTGATCCAACCGAAAGCCGCGATCATTGGAAAAGCCTCGGCTTCGATAGTCCCACCAGGTATATCCTTTGTCCTCGAGGACGTCTCGAAATCCGGTTTCCCGCAGAGCTTTTATCAGTTCGCGCTCCCGGGAAGTGGCCGCAATGCCGTCATATCCGTCTGTGTATACGTCTCGAGGATACGGAGCGACATTGAAATCGCCTCCGACTACGAAAAATTCATCTTTAAAATCAAGAAATTTATTTTTTAATTTTTGTAAAAAATCTAATTTATAATAATATTGAGGCGCGTCTTCCTCTTGGCCGTTGGGAACATAAACGGAGGCAACGAAAATACCTCCGGAAAAAGCCTCCGTATATCTGGCTTCTTCGCAGAAATCGCTTTTTACCTCTTCCAGTAAGTATTTGGAGCAGATTGCAACGCCGTTGCGTCCTTTCTGGCCGTTCGGAGCGACATTATATCCGAGATCCTCAAAGTATTCCGTCGGGAAAAGCGAATTTTCGACTCGCGTTTCCTGCAGCAAAAGAATATCGGGAGCGTAATCGGCGACGACTTTCGCGATATTTTCGATTCTGGCTCGAACGGAATTGACATTCCAGGATATTATCCGCATGGTATCCTCTTATTTTTGTATAGCATAAATGCCTATTGTTTCAAATACAACGCATGAATCGACCGGAAAGCCGCCGACTTTACGTCGGGATTGATAATTAATCGCGGTTCTGCAGATATTTCCGCAGAGAATCTGCCGGCGGTTTTTTCGAAAACGAAATGCCGCAGCATTATTATAAAAACCCGACGCGGCGGAATGAAAAAATATTTTCGAAAAAAACTTGACAAATAACGGCCGTATGTATATTATGAAAGAGATATTCAATAAGAGAACCTTGATGTTCGGTACGGTCGAAGATTTTAACTGGAACTCGGAGAAGGACGCGGAAAACGTCCCGATGCTTGTTTTTGTTCAAAATTTTGCCGCTGCATTCTCGTATCCGCATCATCACCATCATTGGCTTTCGAGCCAATTATAATTTTTCCGGTCAATTAATTTTTTTATTACATCTCAAAAGGCAGGCCTGCTCGGCTGAGCTGCCGCATTTTGAATAACTGTTTGTAAATTTTAGCGAATACGAGGTTTAACCGTGAAGAAATTTTTTTTTGCAGCCGCCGTCATAACAATTGCATCTGCAGCACTGTTGTTTAAGGAAAAGAAAAAAGACGATCTGCCGATCGTCGTCATCGCAAACTACGGCCCGCTTAAGGATCTGGAGCTTTCAATTCGCGGAATAAAAGCCGAATTGTCGAATAACGGCTTTAGGGACGGTGAAACCGTAAAAATCGAGCTTGCCGATATCGCCTGCGATCTTTCTCTCATTCCGCAGATAATAGCGAAATTGAAGAACTGTAATCCGAAAGTCATGATATTGGTATCGACGCCGATTGCCCAATTCGCCAAAAAAAAGGTCCGCAA
Source organism: Holosporaceae bacterium (assembly GCA_031276565.1). GTDB lineage: Bacteria > Pseudomonadota > Alphaproteobacteria > UBA3830 > UBA3830 > JAIRMQ01. The sequence goes on from JAISMS010000031.1 coordinate 21,755, forward strand.
TATTCCTCTGGTCTATGACGCCGTCACGGATCCGGTGGCTGCCGGACTGATAGAGACCAGAGACAAGGCGGGAGATAACATTACCGGAAGCGCCGACATGCAGAATTTGAACATCCTTCTTAAATTTATCAAGACAATTTTCCCCAAAACGAAGACGATCGGACTGCCGTACCTGACGGCCGAAAGCAACGATGGCGCGCTCCTGAAGATGATGGAGAAGGCCGTTCCGAATTTCGGACTGACCGTCGTGCCGATTCCGGTGGATCAAATGCGGGATATACCCGTCAGAATTCAAAGCGTCAGCAGAAAAGTCGACTGCATATATGTGGGAGCCGGAGGACTTCTCGCGGCCATGCCGGCAATTGCATCCGAAGCGCGGAAGGCGGGGATACCGGTGTTGAGCGCTGAAGATCTGGCGGTGCGAGACGGTTTGGCGTTGGCAAGTTACGGCGTAAATACCGAGTCTGTCGGAAGAAATGCCGGAAAATTGGCGGCGAAATTACTCAACGGAGCGGACGTAAAGACGTTGATTCCCGTTTATCCCAAATCCGAAGACCATATATGCGTCGTGAATAAAAAATTGGCCGAGAAATTTAAAATCCGAATTCCGAAAAATGCCATTATCGCGGAGTGAGACGAAATGTTGCAATTAAATAACATAACAAAATCCTTCGGCGGAGTTTTCGAACCCGTTCTGAAAGGAATAAATTTACTGCTGAAAGAGGGAGAATTTTGCACCGTTATCGGAGCAAACGGATCCGGAAAATCAACGCTGATGAAAATTATCAGCGGAGAATACTCGGCGGATTCCGGCGAAATCAGACGTTGCGGAGAAGTCTCGCAGGTCGTGCAAGATGTAAACATGGGTACGATTCCGTCCATGACGATGCTGGAAAACGTCGCTCTCAGCCGCATGAAAACGCCGCGTTTTTCTTTCTATAAGCGCCATAAAAACGAAATCGCGGATAAAATCAAATCTCTGAACATCGGTCTGGAAAAATTCATAGATCAGCCGCTGAGCGTTTTGTCCGGCGGCCAGCGGCAAACCATAGCAATTCTGATGGCTATTAATTCCGGTCGCAAAATTTTGCTGCTGGACGAGCATACGTCAGCTCTGGATCCGAAAATGCAAAAACTGTTGATGGAGTATACGGTGAAATCCGTTCGGGAACAGAGGATCACCACGCTCATGATCACCCATAACCTGGAGGACGCCGTAAAGTACGGCGATCGCTTGATTATGATGCACAAAGGGCGCATAGTCGCAGATCTGAAAGGACGTGAGAAATCAGAATTGAAAATACAATCTTTGCCGGAAATGTTCCGTAAATTCGAGGATCAGAATTCGGTCTATGACGGAGGAGCAGATGTCCGCTGATTTAATTATGAGCGGCTTGCAACAGGGCCTTATCCTGGCGATCATAGCCTACGGCGTTATGATTCCGTTCCGATTCTTGGACTTTGCCGACATGACCGCCGACGGAGCATATCCTTTGGGCGGCGCGATTTGCGCAGTTTGCCTGTCATCCGGAATACATCCGGCGGCGGCAATTCCCGTAAGCATGATATGCTCCGGAATTATGGGAATCTGCACGGCGCTCATTTATCTGAAATTTCGCATTAATTCGATGCTGGCGGGAGTCATTCTCAGTGCAATGGCCTACAGCGTAAATCTGCGCATTATGGGAAAACCGAACATCCCTCTGTTTGATTGCGGGGGATTATTTTCCGCAAATATTTATGCAAATATGTTGATAATTTTCGCACTTTTAGTCGGCTGCATAATTCCGTTCGCCGTATTTTTGCGCACTGACTTCGGATTGAGGTTTCGTGCAGTCGGATTGAATCCGAATCTCGCAAAATTGCAGGGAATCGGCGTCGAGAAATACACCGTTTTCGGATTATTCTTTGCCGGCGCTCTGTTCGGACTCGCCGGCAGCCTTATTGTGCAGCTGCAAAGTTATATGGATGCGGGAATCGGCGTCGGTATGCTGATTCACGGTCTGGCCGCTCTGATGTTGGGCGAAGCCGTAAGCGGTAACGCCACGCTCAATCGGCAGCTGGCGGCGCCGCTGACGGGTGCGCTCTTGTATCAACAGGCGCAGGGAGTTGCATTATCTCTCGGACTCGCTCCGTCGGATTTGAAATTTTTCACCGGGAGTATCGTGCTGACGGTGATCGCTTTAAAAAAAACGGGGAAAATATTCGGACGATAATTCGGAAGAATCCGCGTGCACATCCGTAAGCGCGCGTTCTCCGCAGTCGCTAGAGAGTAAATCCTTCGGGAACTTCGTAATTTGCCGTTACGGACTGTACGTCGTCGTTATCCTCCAGAGCTTCAATCAGTTTAAACAATGATTTGGCGACGTCTCCGTCGACGGCGACGGTATTTTTCGGAAGCCAGGTAATTTTTGCCTCCAGCGGATCTCCGAATTTTTTTATCAAATTATCCCTTACGGAAGAGAGCCGCTCCGGCGAGCAGATAATTTCGAAATTTTCGTCGCAGATCAAATCTTCGCCTCCGACTTCGACAATTGCTTCGAACATTTGTTCCTCCGACGCCGTCTTTTTATCATACGAAACAAGTCCGGCATGATTAAATTGAAAGCTTACGCTGTTGGTTTCTCCGAGACTTCCGCCGAATTTCGCGAAAGCGGATCTGATATCCGAAGCCGTGCGATTTTTATTGTCGGTTAATCCCTCCACGATGATTGCGACTCCTCCGGGGCCGTATCCTTCGTATCTCACGTTCTGATAGTCTGCGCCCACGTCATTTCCCAGCGCTTTTTTAACGGCCCGATCAATATTGTCCTTCGGCATATTTTCGGAGCGGGCGCTGAGCAGAGCCGATCTGAGGCGCATGTTGCTCTCGGGATCCGTTCCGCTTTCCTTGACCGCGACGGTTATTTCCCGAGCAAGTTTGGAAAAGATTTTGGCCTTTTTGGCATCCTGAGCTCCTTTCCTGTACATGATGTTTTTAAATTGCGAATGTCCCGACATGATTACTCCGTTGATTGTCCGTCGACGGATATCTTACATAATCATTATCTTATTTCAATTAAAAAGACATGAGGAAGCGTCTTCCGCCTGAAATCCGACATACGGACGACCGTTGCAGGCGGAAATCGAGAGGCTTCCGAGCAGACTGACGGAGTCCGCTGTTTTTTTCAGCAGAATATCGCCGAGCGGAGTATCCGAACTGCGGAACGAAATCGCCCTCATAATATTTCCTCTTTCGTCGATGACGGAAAAGGCGATATGATTTTCTCCGACTATTCTTGCCGAGATTATTTTTATGTTCGGAATAACGAACTTCGGATGTCGGTTTCCTTTACCGAAAGGCTCCAGAACCGACATCGATTTAACAAATTCGAGCGATATTTCGCCCGGCGGCGTTACACAGTCGGCATATAATTCCGGAGGTTCCGGTTTACGCTGTATTTCGGAATCCAAAAATTCTTCCAACTCGGAGATTTTGGAAAGGTCCGCGGAAAATCCGCCCGCCATGAAATGACCTCCGCCGGAAATAATAACGCCGCATTCCGTGCCTTTTTTTATGACGGCGGAAATGTCAACTCCTTCGCAGGATCTGCAGGAAGCCTTCCCCAATCCGTCCGAATCCCGGGCGATCACTATCGCCGGTCGATTATACTTTTCCCGAAGTCTGCTGGCCAGGATACCGATAACTCCCGGATGCCAATCGGCCTTGAAGGAACATATGAAGTTCCGGTTTTCATTCACGGAAGATAAAGCTTCTTCAAGCATTTTTGCTTCCAAAAGCTGTCGTTCCCTATTGATTTCATCCAGCCGGACGGCCTTTTTTTTCGCCGCCGCCGGATCCTTTTCGATAAGCAATTGAACGCTCAGATCCGCGGAGGCCATTCTTCCGGCGGCATTCAATCGCGGTCCCAAAAAGAATGATATCGTATCGGAATCGATGACGGCGCCTTTATAGAGCGACAACAGGGCGTCCAACCCCGGATTTTTGCGTTGCCGGATGATTTTAAGACCGGCGGCGACCAAAGCTCTGTTTAGTCCTTTCAGGTCGACCACGTCGCATACCGTAGCCAGTGCCGCCAGATCCAGATAATTTTTGAGATCGGGCTCCGGTCGGTTCTCGTAGAATCCCGTTTCCCGCAGCAAACGATTCACGCCCGCAATGCACATAAAGCTTAATCCGCCGGAACAGAGATATTTATAATCTCCTTTTTCATCCGGCCGATGAGGATTTACGATTAAGGCATCCTCACAGACCGAGTGCATCTGATGATGGTCCAACACTATCACGTCGATGTTTTGCTTTTTTGCGTATTTCAGCTCTTTAAAAGAATTTGATCCGCAATCGACGGCGATTATAAGACACTCTTTATGCTTTTCGATGTTTGATACGCTGAGACCGTAGCCTTCGTCCATACGATTCGGGACGGCGTAGGTATATTCGGCTCCGACGCGTTCCAGAAAGCCGATGAAAAGAGCGATCGAGGAAACGCCGTCGACGTCATAGTCTCCCAGTATTGCTATCCGTTGTCCGGATTTTATTGCGTCGACTATGCGGCGAACCGCTTTCTCCATGTCCGTAAAGACATACGGATCCGGCATCGAATTTTTCAGGGAGCAGTTTATGAACCCGTCGAGATCGCTTATCCCTCTGTTTTCAGCCAGAATTCTAACGATATCTCCGCCGGTATTTTCACTGCGGATATTCCAAACCTTACCGGTCAAAGAAACAATCTTACGGCCCAAAGGAAATCTCTTTCGGATTAATTCAGTTCTGTCCGGACAACCTCCAGAAGCTTCTATCTTTACATGTTTTACCCGCGATTGCAAGACGCGGAGAAATCAGGGAATTGCTAATTTATTATAGTTTTCAATAAATCATGGAATATGAAGATATTTAGAGATGCGACGAGCATTTGCAATGATTTTGAATAACATTTTGTTTTTCTTGCCAATCTTGCGAGGTAATGTCGTAACCGAGATTTTTTTGA
>JAISMS010000030.1 GCA_031276565.1 Holosporaceae bacterium
CGGACCGAATACCTTAGTAACCAACGCATTATCCCTCAGTTTTGCAAACAGATTTCTCCTGTTCGCGACGGAAGGAGCCTTCCCGAGAGTAATCATCTTTTCCACGACGGGCCTTAAATCCTTTGCCTTCGGTAAAGTCGTGACTATCTGCTCGTACCGCAGTAAAGACTTCGCAAGACTGCCGAATAAAGCGCGCCTTTGAGAGCTTCTCCTGTTAAATTTTCTGCCGCAAATTCCGTGACGCATCGTGATTCTCCCTAAAATTTGTTGGCGTCATGCGCCCTCTTGGCCGCGTCTTCCATATTTTCCAACGGCCAACCGCTGACCTGCATTCCCAAACAAAGTCCCATCTGAGAAAGAACTTCTTTGATTTCATTGAGAGATTTTCTTCCGAAATTAGGAGTGCGCAGCATTTCGCCTTCGGTCTTTTTAACAAGATCCCCAATGTAAACTATGTTATCGTTTTTCAGACAATTCATGGAACGAACCGAAAGTTCCAAATCCTCGACTTTTCTGAGCAAATTAGGATTAAACGGCAGGATCTGCTCCTCCTGCTCTTCGACTTCTTCTTCTTCGAAATTTATAAATTTCTGCAATTGATCCTGAAGAATCTTGGCGGACATGGCAACGGCGTCTTCCGGAGAGACCGAGCCGTCAGTCTCGACTTCCAGAATCAGTTTATCATAATCGGTAACCTGACCGACGCGGGTATTTTCAACTCTGTACGACACTCTTTTAACGGGATTAAATATGGAATCGATAAAAAGAGTGCCCACCGGAGCGGATTCTTCCCGGTTTTGCGCGCTCGTAACATATCCGCGTCCTACGGAGACATTCATCTCCATGGAAAAATTAACTCCGTCTCCCACCGTGCAAATATAGTGATCTTTATTAAGAACTTTAACCCCCGATCCCGACTCAAACATACCGGCCGTGACTTCGCAAGGTCCGGTAACTTTTAATCTCATCTTACGCGGGGCGTCGCCGTCCATTTTCAACGGTACGGATTTTATGTTCAGAATGATATCGGTAACGTCCTCGGAAACACCGGCCACCGTCGAAAATTCGTGTAAAACGCCGTCAATCCTTATGGAAGTGATTGCCGCCCCCTTTAGAGAAGACAGAAGAACTCGACGCAAAGCATTGCCCAAAGTTAACCCAAACCCTCTTTCAAGAGGCTCGGCGACCAGTGTCGACATGCATTTGCCGATACCGGCATTATTTCCGTCGACCTGAAGCTTATAGGGCTTAATCAGATCCTGCCACTGTTTTTGAATCACTGCCATCCTCTTTTTGTTTGTTTATACTCTGCGACGCTTAGGCGGCCTGCAGCCGTTATGCGGAATCGGCGTCACATCTTTTATGGACCCCACAACTATACCGAATGATTGGAAAGTTCTCAAAGCGGATTCCATACCGGATCCCGGCCCCAGAACTTCCACGTTAACTTCCTTTATCCCGTATTCTACCGCTTTGGAAGCGGCTTTTTCCGCCGCAACCTGAGCCGCATACGGCGTAGATTTACGAGATCCTTTAAATCCCGAACTTCCGGAAGAACTCCAAACTATCGTATTACCGTGGGCGTCCGTGATCGTAACCATCGTATTATTAAAAGTCGCATTAATGTGAACAACTCCGGAAACGATGTTTTTTTTATCTTTCTTTTTGAGTTTTTGAGTTTTCTTATAGGCCATAGGTCCCTCTATTTAGTTACTTTTTTCTTGCCCGGAATGGATTTGGCCTTTCCCTTTCTGGTGCGGGCATTGGAATGAGTCCTCTGACCGTGAACCGGAAGTCCTTTTCTGTGTCGAAATCCTCTGTAACAGCCGAGATCCATCAGTCTTTTTACATTCATGGTCACGATCCGCCTCAGATCTCCTTCCACTTGATAATCCCGATCTATGGCCTCACGGATCTTTAAGACTTCGTCCTCCGTAAGTTCATAAACCCTTTTAGAATCTCGAATTCCCAATTCGCGACAAACGGCTCCCGCACGGGCAGCCCCTATGCCGTAGATGTACCTTAAAGCAAACTCGACGCGTTTTCTTTCGGGTAAGTTAACACCAGCTATACGAGCCACAAACTATCTCCTCTTTCCTATGCCCCAGTTGCACAAACAATCGTCAACCCTCTTGACAACCTCTTCGGGCGCCCCTTCCCCACAGATCTTAACCGATCTGTCCGAATAGTACAGCAATAACGGAAGAGTGGCCCTCTCGTATTCCTTCAATCTGTTCCTGACGGTGGCTTCCTCGTCGTCTTTTCTTTTTATCAGCTCGCCTCCGCAGGGACAAACGTCAATTTTATCCGTCGGACCGTAGGTACTTCCGCATCGGGCACAAATCCGCCGACGAGATATGCGGAAAATAACCTCCTCCGGATTTACGTCAAGTTCCATGACCCGTATCGAATCCGTATCCCATATGCCGTCCAGAACGACCGCCTGATTCTTCGTCCGGGGATACCCGTCCAGCAGAACAATTTTTTCGTCTCCGCGAACCCTGTCTATATTTTTCGCAACTATCTCGTTTACGATATCATCGCCCGCCAAGCCGCCGACCCCTAAAATACTCTCCACTTTAAGACCGACGTCAGTCTTTTCTTTTACTTCATTTCTCAATAAATTTCCAGTGGAAAAATAATGAAGGTCATACTTGTCCTTTAAATACTGGGCCACAGTACCTTTACCGGATCCCGGGGCTCCGAAAAGTATAATCAGATTCGCGGTCATCGACGCCTCTTTTCCATTTTTCTCAGCACCCCTCTGTATTGATGCGAAAGTATATGGGTATAAATTTGAGAAATCGTGTCTATGGTAACGCCGACTATGATCAAAATCCCGGTGCCTCCGAATATAAAATGCACTCCGAATTTTGCGTTCATAATATCCGGCAATATGCACACAAATGACATATAAAGAGCTCCGACAACGGTCAGTCTGGTCAAAATATAATCCAAATACTCGGCGGTCGCCTGTCCCGGTCGGACTCCCGGAATAAATCCGCCCGCTTTCTTTAAATTATCGGCGGTCTCATTCGGATTAAAAACGACGGCCGTATAGAAAAACGAAAAAAACACTATCATAAGTATTAAAACAATCGAAAACCATCCGCCCCCGCGGCTGAAAAACTCCACAAAAGATTTAAGGAGATCATTATCCGTTTCATTGATGAAATTAGCAAGCATCAGCGGCATGGAAAGCAGAGAATAGGCAAAGATCGGAGGAATTACCCCGGCGGAATTGATTTTCAAGGGCAGATGATTCGCTTCCAGGTTTTTTCCCTGAGCCATCATGGCCTGTCTTTGCGGATAATTGACGGTGACGCGCCGCTGGGCCCTTTCCATAAAAACTACGAAAACTATAACCAAAAAAGCCACGATAAATATCGTTGTCGTCGCAAAAATCGAAATCGCCCCCGCTCTTCCCATTTCCAGAATATTTGCAATGCTCGCCGGCATGTTGGCGACTATACCGGAAAAAATCAACAGCGAAGACCCGTTTCCCACTCCCCGGGAAGTAATCTGCTCCCCCAACCAAACCAAAAACAAAGTCCCGCAAACCAGCGAAGGAACCGCAATTACCGGAAACAAGCCCCCTATGACCACCGGACTTCCGTGCGCATTCATCAGGAATATGCTGATGCCGTAGGCCTGAAATCCGGCGATGAAAATGGTCAGATACTTAGTGTACTGGCTTATCTTTTTGCGCCCGGTTTCTCCTTCTTTTTTTAAGGCCTCCAGGGTCGGAGAAACCATCGTAAACAACTGCATTATAATGCTGGAAGAAATGTAAGGCATCAGGTTCAGGGCAAAAATCGTCATACGACTCAGCGCTCCTCCCGAAAACATGTTGAACATGCCCAAAATGCCGCCCCCGCTTATGTGTCGATTGGCAAGTTCCGAGATGGCAACCGGGTCCAATCCCGGAAGCGGAATATAGGTGCCGATTCTGTATACGAAAAGAGCCGTCAGTGCAAAAAGCAACCTTTTTTGCAGATCCGAAGCCTTAGAAAAAGTCTCTAAACTGAGATTTTGATCAAAAAAACTGCCAGCCATGGAACTCCGTTAAACTATCGTAACCTGTCCTCCGACCCCTTCGATCCCGCGAGTCGCCGTGTCCGAAGCGTATCCGGCGGAAATTTTTAATGCAACTTTTAACTCTCCCTTCGCCAAAAGACGAAATTTCGACGCCGTCTTTCTGACGATTCCGACCGATTTAAGAGTGTCAATATTCACTTCCTGATCGGCGGAAAGAATTTTCGCATCGCAAAGCCTCTGTAAATCACAAAGATTCACACGGGAAACGGATGATTTATCCGAAGGCGACACAAAGCCCCTCT
>JAISMS010000081.1 GCA_031276565.1 Holosporaceae bacterium
AAGGTTCTTTCATAAACTTCGCGAAAAAATTGCCGTAAAACAAAAAAATTTTGTGGAAAAACAGAGACGGATGAAAGTTACTTCGGAGGCGTCAGAAAAGGAAAACGAGGCCGAGTAGCAGCAGGAAAAGTTCCCGTTTTCGGTTTATTAAAGCGCGGCGGAAAAGTTTATGCACAAATAATCGATGAGGCCGAAAGTGATACGCTAATGTCTGTAATCAGAGAGAAAATTATGCCGGACTCCGTTGTTTGTACCGACAGAGCCTGTAACGCTCTCGATGTTTCTGAATTTAAGCATTATGGAATTAATCATTATCATATAAACGGAACAGAAAATTTTTGGAATCAAGCAAAAAGACGTCTTCAAAAGTTTAACGGTATCGACAAAAAATACTTTAATCTGTTTCTTAAAGAATGCGAGGAGAGATTTAATATCGGAGAACCGGACAAACTCTTGAAAGATCTGAAAGCGATTCTTAAAATGTACTATCGGGTGTCAGCTCCTGTTTTAATGTTGATCGTCGTTTTCTGAAATTTTCTGCGCGGAAAACACCGTTTCCCGGATTTGTTCGCTCAGGTTTGCCACATTTCCCGGAGAGTGTGGCACAAACACCACGTTTGATTTGGATCCGGCGCCGATTTCCTTCAGGGTGTCGATATACTGAATCAGCAGCACCATATCCATGACATGGGATGCTCGGGCGCCGGGAATCTGCCGCACAAATCCTTCCACCGATTGCCCCAAGCCTTCTATGATCGCCTGCCGCTGCCCCGCGATGCCCTTGCCGTGCAGAATGCTGGCTTCCGCTTCCGCCTCCGCATGCTTCACCCTCAAAATCTTTTCGGCTTCTCCTTTTTCGGTCGCCGCCACCCGCAATCTCTGGGCTGTGTTAATTTCATTCATGGCGGCCTTCACGTTTTTATCCGGATTAATATCGGTGATCAGGGCCTTAATTATGCCGTAGCCGAACTCCGACATCGGCTTTCCGAGTTCCGTTTTCACCGCGTCGGCGACGTCGTCCTTTTTGGAAAAGACGTCGTCCAGAGTCAACTTCGGGACCTGCGCCCTAACCAGGTCAAAAACAAAGGATTTTATTTGATATTCCGGATCTTCCAGGGTGTAGCAGGCCTCGTAGACCTTATCCGTCAGAGCTTTATACTGGACAGCCACCACAACGTTGACGAATACGTTGTCCAATGTCTTGGTTTCTACGGAAACGTCCAGCTGGTTTATGCGGAAGGAGAGCTTTATCAGAATTCTGTCCGCAAAAGGGATCCTCCAATGCAATCCGGGCGCGGCCACGCGATGGAATTTTCCGAACCTTTCCACCACGGCGCAACTTTGCTGCTGCACGATAAAAAAACCGCCGAGAACAAAAAACACCGCCGCGAACAAAAACAAAACCGTAGCGTCGCCCATGGACATCCTCCCTATGCGAAACAAGCGGATAATTCTAGCATCCGGATTTCGTTCTGTCCATGCGGTCTCGCCGGGAATTGATAACCGAAAATACGGGGATTTTCGCTAATGCGGCAATAGGGTCGGGAAAAGTTTCAGCATTTTCAAACTGTTGCCGGAGCATTCGGTCTTTTTCCGATTTGCCGGCGTTTGACACAAAAACCTTCTTTATTTTCACCTGTCGATCTTCCGGGGATTATCCTTTGACGGATCCCGCCGTCAATCCGGATATTATGCGGCGTTGGAAAATAATCACCAACAGAATCAAAGGCAGCGTAACCAATACGCTGGCGGCCATGATCAAACCGTACGGCGACTCGTGCGGAGTTGCTCCGCTGAACAGAGCCAGCGAAACCGGAACCGTCCTCGCCTGATTATCCAAAGCGAACGTCAGGGCGAATAAAAACTCGTTCCAGGCGGCGATAAAGGCCAATAATCCTGTTGTCACCACTGCCGGTCCGAGTATCGGGAAGAAAATTTTTATCAAAATCGTAAAATTTCCGGCTCCGTCCATAACGGCGGCCTCCTCAAGATCCTTCGGTATGCTGTTCATAAAATTGGTCATTACCCATAAAGTAAACGGAACGGTTATGATCATGTAAGCAAGAACCAGAGCTGATTTCTCATTATATATATCGAAAATTCTTATCATTTCAAACATTCCGGATAAAACCGCGACATGCGGCAGAGTGGTAACGCTGAGGGCGATCATGAGCACAAGCTTTCTGCCGGTAAATCTTTGTCTTGCCAGAGGATAGGCGGCAAAAAGACATACGGCCAGGGTTACCAGAGACGTCAGGGTGGCCACCGCCACGGAATTAAAGAAGGAATAACCGAAGGAAACATCGTTAAGCACATGAATATAGTTTTCAAAAGTCACGCGGGACGGGAACAACTCCGTCGAAAATAAATCCGTGCTTCCCCTGAGAGAAGATACGACGGCCCAATAAAAGGGAAACAAACAGCACAGAACCACCGCAAGGCATATGCAACAAAATATTGCGTTTTTCAAAAAGCGCTTACATTTCCATTCGATGATTTTTATGCCCCACATGATTAATTAGAATCCTCCGATTTTTTGCGGCTGAAGGGAATATAAATAATGCCCAAA
>JAISMS010000084.1 GCA_031276565.1 Holosporaceae bacterium
GATAAAGATACATGTCTCATCGGAATCGGCCATTCTCTGGGATTTCAAAAGCTGAATAATTCCGGCATAAAATTCGATTTTCTCGTGGGATTGCAGGGATTTATAAATTTCTGCGGCAACGATCCCCGGAGGAGAAAAATTCGCCTCCGCAATCTGGATCGCATCATATCAACTTTTAAAATCGACGCCGCCGGAGCGATGAAATCCTTCTGCGATTCCTGCGGGTATTCGGATCAGATCCCCCGAAATCCGAAAACTTCATACCTCGTCGCGGAACTGGAGTCCATGAAAAAATCCTACCCCTATTGCGGTTCTCCGGCTCTGATAATCGGCAGCGACGAAGACACGACAGTGCCCATGTCCATTATAAAAGACAATTTTCAAGGCATGAAAAACGTGATCATCGAAGAAATAAAAGGAGTTTCCCATTCGTTGGGATTCGCGAAGGCCGACGAAATCGTCGAAAAAATCAAAAAGGTTTGCGGATAAAGAAAAAGACAAAATCCTCGTTCAACCGAACGACGGAGATGTCCACGGACGGCGAAGATGTTCGCCGAACGACGACTGTGTTCGCAGGACAACGATGATGTTCACGGACGGCGGAGATGTTCACCGAACGACGACTGTGTTCGCAGAATAACAATGATGTCCATGGACAACGATGATGTTCACCGAACGACGACGCCCCGTTCGAAAACAGATTTTATCGCAGGTTTTTCCGCCGCCGATGGCGGGCAAATCTCCCCCCCTTGCGACACAAAAGATCTCGGATGCGGAAACGATACCGGATATGCGTTTCGAATTCATAAAATAAATATGCAGGAATGTCGCCGTACCCTTCGGGATATCCCGAAAGCCCGCCGCCGAATCGGAGAAACCGAAAATACGGGTCGCGAAAAATTCATAATCCGAAAATTTTAAATTCAGCGCCGTGATGATTTCTTTCGACTCCGAAACACCGGATCGTTTCGGAAAATCGGTCCCCGAACCCGATCGCATGTTCTTGCCGTCGCGGAATACCGGCAGCCGGGTTTCAGGTATTTGCGCCCCATTGCCGTTCCGCCGTATTCCCTCTATAATTTTCCCGTACCAAAGGCGTAAGGATTCGAACTTGTTTCGGAAAATTTACGGATGCGAACGGGGCAGCCCATGGATTTGAAACAGCGTTTCATTATATCGGCGTTTTTTCTGCTGATCGCCTGCGATACCGAAAAGAAAGATCGGTTTGACGGTTATGCGGAAGGCGAGTTTGTGTATATCGCTCCGACGACGTCCGGAATTCTGGAAAAGTTATACGTTAAAAAAGGGCAGAAAATTTTGTCCGGAGAGAAATTCTTTATGATGGACAGAACCAATCTGCAGGCGGTGCGGGATATGGCGATCTCCAAGTACGATAACCTGGTAAAAGGCAAGCGTCCCGAAGAAATTAACATAATCGCGAAACAGAAAGAACAGGCGGAAGCGAATCTGACTAACGCGAAACGCTCCCATGAGCGCTGTTTGGAATTAATAAAAACGCATGCCGTCAGCCGGTCTGATTTGGATGAAAAAACAGCCGTTTGCAGATCCCTTGAGGCAAGAGTGCAGGAGCTCTCATCCGCTTTGAACGTCGCCCGAACGGGAGCCAGAAGCGACGAAATTCGCGCGGCAAATCAGGAAATCATACAGGCGAACCACAATCTCTCCCAGGCGACTCCGAAGGCCCTGCAAAACGGAATGATCGAAGATATTTATTATCATCCGGGAGAATTTGTCACAGCGGGATCTCCGGTAATAAGTTTCCTTCCGTTCGATAACATAAAGATTCGCTTTTTTGTTCCGCAAAAAATGTTGCCCGAAATCGGCCTTCATCAAAAAGTGCAGATAGTTTTTGACGACGACGGTTCCTCCGCAGACGCCGAGATTACGTTCATATCGCCGAAGGCGGAGTTTACCCCTCCGGTAATCTACAGCATCGAATCGCGGAAAAAATTGGTGTTTATGGCGGAGGCAACGCCGAAAAAGTTCGACGAACGCCTGCGTCCCGGACTGCCGGTCAGCGTCCTTTTGGTTAAAAACCAATGAAGTACGCGATAGACGTCAGAAATCTCACAAAAAAAATCAAAAACAACGTAATTGTCGATCACATAAACATCCGGGTGCAGCGGGGAAAAATTTACGGATTCCTGGGCCCCAACGGCAGCGGCAAAACGACAACCATGCGAATGCTTTGCGGTCTTTTATCTTCGGACGAAGGAGAAGGACATTGCCTGGGATTTGATTTCAAAAAAGAATCGGACAAAATTAAATCCCGGGTCGGATACATGACGCAGAAAGTCAGTTTTTGGGAAGACCTTACGATCAGGGAAAATCTCGAATTCACCGCAAAAATGTTTTACGAAGACGATATTGAAAAACGCGTTCGCGAATCGTTGGAAAACGCGGCATTGACGCCGCATGCGGACCGGTTGGCCGGAACCCTGTCGGGAGGCTGGAAACAGCGGCTTGCGCTCGCCGCATGTCTCATTCATGAACCCGAACTTCTGTTATTGGACGAACCGACTGCGGGAGTCGATCCGAAAGCCAGAAAAGAGTTTTGGGAAACGATTCGCCGCTTTGCGGACGGCGGCTCCGCGGTGCTTGTGAGCACCCACTATACGGACGAAGCGGAACGCTGCGACAAAATTATATATATTGCCTACGGAAGCATTATGGCCGAAGGAACCGTGGCGGAAATTAAAAGCGGCTTTTCTTCTCTGGAAGATTCTTTCGTTTATCACATAAACGAATCTTTAAGGAATAAATCATGATCCTGTCTTTTGCAAAAATTCGCGCGATATTAAAAAAAGAGCTTATCCAGTTAAAAAGAGATCGCGCAACTGCGGCCATGGTAATCTTCATTCCTCTTTTGCAGCTGTTGCTGTTCGGATACGCGATAAACAACGATCCGAAACATTTGACCACGGTCGTATTGTCGAGAGATAACGGTATTTTTGCAAGAAACTTCATCGTCGGCCTGAAAAATTCCGAATACTTCCGCGTTACCGGAGAAATAAAATCGGATGAGGAAGGAAGAAAATTACTGCAGCAGGGAAACGTACAGTTCGTGGTTACGATTCCCGACAGTTTTTCAAGAAATTTGATGCGGAGACGCAACCCTTCCGTTTTAATCGAAGCCGACGCCGCGGATCCGGTTACCGCTGCCGGAGCCGTCGGAGCGGCCGGCGAAATACTGGCCTCCGCGCTGGCGAGGGATCTTAAGGGAGCTCCGGCATTTCTGCGAATCGACAATCCGAATCCCGCAAATGTCATCATACATAAACTGTATAATCCCGAAGGATTCACAAATTACAATATTATTCCCGGACTGACAGGCGTGCTCCTGATGCTGACGGGAATTATGGTAACGGCTCTTTCGCTGACTCGGGAAAGGGAAAGAGGCACCATGGAGAATATGCTGTCCATGCCGGTAAAGCCGATTGAAGTCATGCTCGGAAAAATTATTCCGTATATTTTGATCGGCTATGTGCAGGCTGCAATAATCGTTGCGGCAGCTGAATTTTTATTCGATATTCCGATGTCGGGAGGTTGGTTTCTGCCGGCGGTCGCGCTGTTGATATTCATCATATGTAATCTTGCGTTGGGATTGGCCGTTTCGACGATCGCAAAAAATCAAATGCAGTCGATCCAAATGACAATGTTTATTTTTTTACCTTCCCTGATGCTTTCGGGATTTATGTTTCCGTTCTGCGGAATGCCGTCCTGGGCTCAAACGATAGGGAATTGCATTCCGATGACTTATTTCATGCGAATAGTAAGAGGAATTATGCTGAAGGGAAGCAATTTCGCGGAAATGTCGCAAAATTTCTTGGCGTTGCTGTTGTTTATGTGCGTCGCGACGGGCATCACAATAAAGCTGTACAGAAAAACTCTCGATTAGAATTGAAGCCTCACGTTTTTGTTAAAGGAGAACGCCGCTTTCCCGAAGACAACGACGGACGGAAGACACCCGCGGCGCAGGATCCGAGCCCTCGCCGCGAAAAATACATCCGGGTCTTTTCCCGCGGAAATTGACAACGGAACAGGCATGTCCGCCGCAGACACGGCATCCCATGATAGAATCATTGAAAATCAAGGTTGATATGAAAAAAATAACGCGCCGAAACCGGATTGCAAAAGTCGATTCAAACTCCGCATGTGTATGCCACAAACTTTGAGATTTCATCTTTGCGGCATAGACGAAAGGCATATTACAGGCTGGAGAACCTTATATCCGATCGATGCTTTAATCGGGCGGCTTGAAAATAATACGAAACGCGTAAAATGAGAAAAAATGCAATGCGGCAGAATGCGCTGCCGCATATTCGCTAATCGGATCGATAAACAAAAGGCATATTCAAATTGTTTTAAATTTATTTAAAAGCAAATACACAGCGTTCCATGCGAATAGAAAAAACGCCACAACGCCGCCACAAAATTTCGAAATCAAAGAATTCTTAAGAAGCTTGGATCGCTGTTTTCTCTTGAAATTTCAGATGGTGGGCAATGCAGGATTCGAACCTGCGACCACCTGATTAAAAGTCAGGTTATATCAACTTTTGATACGCCTCAACGATACTTAATATAGCATATAATATGCTGATAATATGCTGAAATATCAATAATATTATTTGTATAAAAGTTTAGTATATTTTTATTCATTTCTACGGCATCCAACAAAAAAGTTATACAGGAGTTATACAGCGACTTGAAAAAATATGCAAAGCCACTATATTAATATCGGTACGAAAAAACAGAGGAAATACTATGGCAACTAATTGGATAAAAGTTGAAGGTGTGAAAGGTATAAGCTATAGAGAGCATGCAACAAGAATTTTTAAAAAACACAAAGATCGCTATTTTGCGGCATTTTATAAATTAGATGGAAAAACAAAATGTGAGGCGTTCGGTTGGGAATCCGACGGATGGACTACAGAAAAGGTCGTTGCGATTTTACAAGAATTGAAACAAAACCAAAAAACTGGCCAAGGTCCTCACACACTCGCAGGGAAACGCGAACAAGCTCGGAAGCAGAGAGAAAAAGAGGCTGAAACCACTGCAACTTTTTCGGAAATTTTCGAAAAATACATAATGCAAGCTAAGCAGGATAAAAGCGTATCGTCCTACAAAAATGAAGTTTGTTTCTTTAAAAATTGGTTACAGCCAGTTATGGGAGAGCTAACCATGGCAGAAATAACGCCGGATACTTTAAATTCCCTGAAGAAAACAATTCTCGAGAATGGAAGAACACCGCGAACTGCAACCTATATTTTAGCCGTAGTGCGCCAAGTATTTAATTATGCGAAAAATTACAATTTATATTTAGGAGATAATCCTGTAAGCAAAATTAAAAAACCAACTTGCGACAATCGTAGAATAAGATTCTTAACCAAAAAAGAAGCAAACGCATTACTTGAATATCTGAAAGGAGTATCCCGGCAACTGCACGATATGGCCTTTTTATCTCTATACTGCGGACTTAGAGCCGGAGAAATATTCAGTCTCACCTGGAACGACGTTGATTTTGAGCATGAGATTTTGTCCATCAAAGATACCAAATCAGGACAAAACAGAAATGCTATTATGACTCCAGACGCAAAAAAAATGCTGGAAGAAAACAAACGAAATCCGAACTCGAATGGATTTGTTTTTATATCTACAGTTGGGACAAAGACAAACGCGGTATCTAAAAGCTTCGCCAGAGCAGTGGAAGCCCTAGGATTCAATAATGGAATAGACGATCCTCGGCAAAAAGTCGTATTTCACACTCTACGACACACCTACGCCAGTTGGCTGGTCATGAGCGGAG
This sequence comes from Holosporaceae bacterium, assembly GCA_031276565.1. GTDB lineage: Bacteria > Pseudomonadota > Alphaproteobacteria > UBA3830 > UBA3830 > JAIRMQ01. The sequence goes on from JAISMS010000084.1 coordinate 5,828, forward strand.
TTGATCTGTATACCGTCCAGAAATTGATGGGACATTCTACCATATCCATGACAGAAAGGTACTCTCACTTGGCTCCGGATCACCTGAAGAAGGCCGTGAAAATGCTGGTGGCTAATTATGCGTGACAGTAGGCAGATTATAAAAACATGTGCAGTGTCATACAAAGTTATACATGGATTTTTTTGACCATGTTTATATCTTTTTTTATTGATCAATTTTAAATTAATAAAAATTTAAGATTTTTGCGTTATATTATATATAATGGCAAGGTAAAAAATATGAAAAAAATTTCTATTCTTCTTTTATTGCTCTTTGGAAATATTCATCTATATGGAATGTTTGTAATTCCAAATCCAACCAGAGCACTGCCACTGAGGGATTGGCACAACCTATCTTTTAGAAATGCTCTAATACCGGTTTCTAATAATAACAATACGTTTTGTAAGGCCGCCGTTCGGTTAGCAGAATCAAACGCTAACGTTCCCCATATTGCCGTTGCAAGAGTTGTTATAACAGATGCAACCAATAGAGTATATTCATATGTCTTGCCATATTTATTTTTATCGGGATTGAATGGGAATAGTGCAGAAAATAGATTTTGTTCCGCCGGGCTTGCGACTGAATTCGACACAGTAAAAGAAAATACGATTTACATAGGAACCTATGGCCGTCAATCACAAAGAGAAGCAGAAAATGGGTATCCGTATCCATACTCGCATTCTGAGACCGCAGTCGGATTGTTTTTACTGAACAATTTACAAACAATAATAAACGAACATAATGGGCAGAATGCGGGGCATCCCCCTGCCCATATCACCGTAGAAATAAAAACAATACGTTCAATGTGTCTTAATTGTCAGAATTTCTGGAGAAATCTGACATACCTAAACGGAAATACGATAACAACGTTGCCGGCGAATCATGCAGATATAATTGTCCTGAACGTTCAAAATAATATAAATTTTTTAGATGTTACAACTTCGAACGGAGGTAACAATTACGGATACTAGTTGATTTTTGTCTTTTCATTTTTTAGGTTTTGAGTTATAGTTATGAAGACGTTTAGGCAAAGGGTAAGGAGAACTTTAAACATGAGGAATATGTTGATTTTTTACGGCTTGGCGTGCTGTGCGGAGGTCTGTTCAATGAATAATGCAAAACATATTGTTCTTCCAAAGGATATTTTTCATGTTCCCGATTCTGTCAAAGAATTAAACCAAACAGAATTAATTTTGAAAGAAAGCGAGGATTTTTATTTAAAAGGCGATTTTGAGAAATCCGCGGAAAAGTTTCTGGAAGCATTGGGTAATGAAAATGAGGAACCGGGAGGAAAGTTTTTTATAGATGTGGTAAGTTTTCTAAAAAGAAAAGAGGTTGTAAGCATTGAACTGAAAAATATGTATGCTCCCGTATATAATATTACTCCAAAAGCGAGAAAGGTCTTAAAAAAACTCTCTTTAGAAAAACTGAAGCAACAACTGCAAGAAAAAAAGTCTGAAGCAACAATTGCATCTTAATCGCCCGTATGAACCCTGCAGGATAGCACTTAGTTT
>JAISMS010000085.1 GCA_031276565.1 Holosporaceae bacterium
GACATCGGAGACGCAGACGGAGAGGGCGAGGATCGAGCCGCAACAATTTGTAAGCTCACATACGACTGCGACGTATTCTGCACCTGCTCCGACATCGGAGACGCAGACGGAGGTGACAAGGGTTGAACCGCAAGAATTCGTAAGTCCGTACCCGATTGCAACGCATCACGCTCCGGCCCCGATACCGGAGGCGCAGACGGAGGTGACAAAGGTTGATCCACAAGAATTCGTAAGTTCGCACCCGATTGCGACGCATCACGCTTCGGCTCCGACATCGGAGGCGCAGACGGAGATGACAAAGGTTGATCCGCAAGAATTTGTAAGCTCACATCCGACCGCAACGCATCACGCTCCGACATCGGAGACCCATACAGAGGCGGCGAGGGTCGAACCGCAAGAATTCGTAAGTCCGTACCCGACTGCGATGCATTACGCTCCGACATCGAAAGTACAGACGGAGGTGACAAGGGTTGATCCGCGAGAGTTTGTAAGCTCACATCCGACTGCGACGCATTACGCTCCGGCTCCGGAAGTGCGTGTCGAATCGGCAAAGGTTGATCCGCGAGAATTCGTAAGTTCGCACCCGACCGCGACGTATTACGCTCCGGCTTCGGTAGTAAGAGTCGAGGCAGAAAAGGTTGAGCAACCCCAAAATATCGGAACGATTTTATTGCCGAAATTCCGAAGAGAACCGTTGATAGTGCGGGTATTCAAAGCGGCGTTGGCGGAGGATTCCGCCAAACACGGAACCTCAATACATCAGCAAAAACCTCATAAGTTGATCGAAGTATCCGGTATGCCTCTTCCCATTTTCGAAAGAAAGAAAACAATCATTTCCGTGAATGAGAAGAGAACGCCGGAGACACGGGTCGCCGCGCCTCTTAAAAACGCCGCCGTCCGTGCTTCCGATTCTTCCGCTGCGAAAACCATGGAAGAAGTATTGCAGAAATCCGATCTCGGGAAAAAAATTTACAAGTCGCTGCGGGAATTACAGTCTGATATTGATACGTGGCTGCAGAAGCCCTATGAAGAGCCTTCCGAGGTTGCCGTTCAAAATCTCCCGACGAATCACGGATCGATGTAATCGCGGGGCAGAAGAATTCCCGAGACGATTTATCGAAGACCGCTTACGTAAAGGGGGCGAACCGAACCCCCTTCTCGAATTCGATGCATGAAATTCAGCAAATACTCGGCTTTTCGGAAATCCGTCCGGTATACGGCTTCGATGATTTTACCCTTCATATAGGGGGAAACTTCCGCAATCGCGTCACCGATCAATACGACCGGATTCTTCAAACTTTCCGCCAAAACTTCCGGAGAGACGAAGCGATATTCCCCTCGAATTCGGCAGCAGATCGTGTTTTCGTCATTTTTAATGACGGCAAAAATATTGTTTCGATAATTTCCGGAATACATGTTTTCGAGTACGTCGAAATAATTTATACAAATCGCCGGCAATCTCAGAGCCAGAGCCAGTCCTTTGGCGAAACTCTGGGCGACGCGAATTCCAGTGAACGATCCCGGGCCGGAGGTTGTTATGATTCCTTCAAGTTTTTTTAAATCGATGTTTTCGGATTTTATCAGATTATCGGCAAGCCAAACCAAATTTTCCGCGGCGTCGACGTTTTCGTTAACTGCATACAGACTGCCTTCATATGAAACGGCAACGGAGCAGCGTTTCAGACATGCGGAAACGGCGATTACGTTTTTCATTTTGTCGTCGCCGTCCCGACTTTTAGCAACTCGTTGATTTTCAAAGATAATTCTCCGTTAAGCAGAAGCTTCGCGTATTTTCCGAAAACCTCTTGTCTCCAACCCGAAAGGCATTCGACGTCTTTATCCCCGTTCAGAAGCTTCTCCAAATCGCCGCCGGTCGCAATCAATGAAGGAGCTACACTGTGTTCGCGCGCACAGACCCAAAGCAGAGTTTTCAACAGGTTGATCGTAATATTGCGTTCAAAATGATTTTCTTCGGGTTCCGATCCGTCCGCAATCTTTTCGGCGAACAACAGAAACTCCTTAAGAGTTTCGGTTCCGCCGTGTCTGGAATTTTTAATATTTTGGATAAAATCAGGTCCTTTTCGGCAGACGGATTTCAAAATCTCATCGCTGACAACGGCCTCCGGACGGAGTTTTTTTTCGAGAGCTTTTTTTTCTCGCCAATCTCTCAATTGATCATAAAGGAGACGTTTGTTTTCGCTCAATCTTTCGTAAAACGGATCGTATTTTTTCGACGTCCGTTCTTTTTCCGCCCAGTCTTCCCGTTTCAATTCAATCAGCCTGCGATGTTGTATTTCATAAACCCGATGAAGATAAAAAACGTCGTCTGCGGAGTATTGCAGCTGCTCTTCACTCAGCGGCCGTCTTCTCCAATCGCTCATGACGAGATTTTTTTCCAGTTTTACGTTTAAATATTTGCGAACCAAAGCCTTATAGCCGAGTCCGTAATCGGTGCTCAAAACCGCCTCGCAAATTTGCGTGTCTCGAACGTTTTCGACATTAATTCCGTACAGGGCAAGTATTTCCAAATCCTGAGCGGCCGCATGAAATACTTTTCTGACGGCTGAATTTCCGAAGATCTGTTCCAGAGGAGCAATATCCGTCGCCATCGGATCGATTATATAAACATTGTTCCGCGTGGCGATCTGGATCAGACAGAGCAAAGGCTTTTCCGAATCTTCGCGTATAAATTCCGTATCAACCGCAATGAACGAATCGGTCTCGGCCGCCGTTTCGGCATTTATGCTTTTCAGAAATGCCTTAAAAGAATTTGGAGTATCGATTAAGAGCATTCGGCGGCCGTTTTGTCGCAGGCAAGTCTCAGCCACGGGAAGAATTTTTCCAAATCCTCGGAATCCACTGTCGGTCCGGTCCATATTCTCAGATGGGGTTTTGTGCGAATATGTCCGAGAAAATCAAACCCGACTTCTTCCCGCTCGCAGAATTTGACGACTTTTTTCAAAAAGATCCACTTGTCTTCGTCGGATTTCGATTGATACTCTTCGGAAACCACATCCAGACAAACTGCGTGATGAGCTCTGTATTTTTCTTCCACCAAAAATCGGAAAAAATCCTGCTCGGAAATAAGTCTTCGTATTGTTTCGTAGTTTTGTTCCGTTTTCCGTATCAATGCCTCCGCACCTCCGTAATTATCGGCCCAAATCAAACCGTTTCGAAAATCCTCCAGGCATATCATGGAAGGGGTATTTATCGTATATCCCTCAAACAGAGAGGTATTAACCCGATTATTTTCGGTCATTCGAAAGATTCGCGGAATCGGTCTGTCGGGTCTGTAGGATTCCAATCTCTCCAGGGCGCGCGGACTCAGCACCACGGTTCCGAATCCCGCTTCCCCGCCGAGTCCTTTCTGCCAGGAAAAGGCGACGGCGTCCAACTTGGTCCACTCGATGTCCGTGGTAAATACCGCCGACGCCGCGTCGCAAATGACAAGCCCTTTTCGATCATCCGGAATCATATGCGTTTGTCGAAATACGGCTCCGGACGTGGTGGAAGACATGCAGAAAACCATATCTCTGTCGAAGTCTGCGAGCGATATGTCCGGTATTTCGGGAAAATCAGCTCGTATAAGTCGCACGTCGGATATTTTTAATTCGCGGACTATGTCGTTTGCCCAGTGATTACTGAACACGCAGCAGGCCATAACGTCAATTCCGCGAGCTCCGAGCAGCGACCAGAGCAACATTTCCATGGCGCCGCAGGCGGAAGCATCGACCGTTGCCAGTCGATAATGCGAAGGAATTTTCAGAACTTTTTTTTGAAGATCCGCCACATCCCGTATCAGCCGCAATCCGTCCTCAGATCTGTGCGAACGTCCCGCCCATTTGCCGGAAGGAGGTCTCCAGCCGGGATATTTTGCGCAAGGTCCCGACGAAAACATGGGACAATTCGGTTTTTCCATTAAATTGCTCCGAATCGAACGGTTGCCGGATCGTTATTTATCATTGACGATTTTATTTATTTGTCTTTTCAAAGCGTTAAAATTCCCGACATGCGGCACCGAAAACGCCTCGTTCGGTATCATTTTTACGCTCAACGGATTTATTACTTTATTATTTTTAGCCAATTCAAGATGTAAATGAGGTCCCGTCGACGTTCCCGTCGAACCCGAATAACCTATTAACTGGCCCTTTTTCACCCTCGTTCCGCTGCGGACGACACATCTGCTCAGGTGTCCGTATCTGCTGCTGTAGGCCGAAGCATGGCGTATATCCACGCAATTGCCGTAGCCGTAGTAGCGGGACGCCCTGGTGACGACTCCGTCAAAGATCGCATAAACCGGCGTGCCGTGCGCCGCGATAAAATCCACCCCGGTGTGTCGCTGATATACTCCTTTTAAGGGATGTATGCGACTTCCGAAGCCGGACGAAACGCGCAATCCGGTTTTCAGCGGCGGTCCGAACGTGCCTCTTCCTCCGCGGGACACTTTAACCCCGTTTTCGAAATAGTAGGCGGAATTTTTACCGTGAACAAATCTGTAAACGGCGGTCTGATGATTTTTAGTTCGGATTGCGGCGTATTGCATCACGTTATTCGGACTGTAGATTATCTCAAATGTATCTCCCTTTTTCAGAGAATGACGAAAATCGATCCTGGAGGAGAGGTTGAAGACCACGGCGTCAACGACGGCGGCGGGTACTCCGGATCTTCTGGCGTCCGCGTAGAAGCTGGAATCGATCGTGTTTTTGACGAATCTGTGGCCGGTGAACTCTCCGGCGGAGATAATTTTTATCGGACTGATGTTTTCTTTCGGAGAAGAGATTTTTTCATCCGTCTGCGCGATAAAGCCGAAAGGCGTCTTCGGAGCGAAAACCGAAGAAGGGGACGTGTTTTGCAACAGTTCGGCGATCAGACTTTTTTCATTTGCCTGCCTGCTTTCATACAAATTAAAAAACGCATTTTTTTCCGAAATTGTTCGGAGAGCAAACAGGGAATTTTCAAGATTTTTTTCTTTTTTCTCCGAAAAAGAGAAAATATCGACCAGTACCGGAAGATAGCCGAAAATCATTATTAAACCGCCGCTTAAAATTCTCGCGCTTCCCGACATGTCTGATAATCGCAAAACAGTCTCTCCTCTATCGCAAACAAGCCAAACGCGGCATTCTAACACAGGATATATGAAAAATCCATTAATTTTCCGCCGACGTCCCGTCTTGTTCCGAGAAAATTTCGGAACGGAGAGCTGTCAATCGTCATAAAAACGTGTACAATCGCATTCGATCGGCAGAGGGAAACGTGAGAATATCCGGCAGAAAAAACGATGAAATAAGAAAAATAGAGATAATTCCGAACTATTTGATGCATGCGGACGGCAGTTGTCTGATCTCGTTCGGAGATACTAAGGTCATATGCACCGCGACCGTGGAGGAAAAGGTCCCGCCTTTTCTGAAGGGCTCGGGGCACGGGTGGATAACGGCCGAATATTCGCTGTTGCCGTGTTCCGCCAACACAAGAACCGAAAGGGAGGCCGTAAGGGGCAAGCAATCCGGAAGAACTCACGAGATACAGAGACTGATAGGCAGATCTCTCAGGGCTTCCTTCGATCTGACCGCCTTGGGGGAAAGGCAAATAAGAGCGGATTGCGACGTTATCCAGGCCGACGGCGGCACGAGAACGGCTTCGATTTGCGGAGCCTGCGTCGCTCTTCGGTTGGCGCTGAAACAAATGAGATTCAGGCAAAATCCGCTGAAACATCTGGTGGGGGCAATTTCCTGCGCCATTGTTGACGGGGAAATACTGGCTGATCCAGACTATAACGAAGATTCCCGGGCGGAGGTCGATGCAAATTTCGTAATGACGGAGTCGGGAGAGGCGGCAGAGGTGCAGGCGTCCGGAGAAAACGGGCTTTTTGACGAAAAACGGCTGATTGAAATGTTAGCCGTGGCGCGCAAAGGCATAGGCCGGATTTTTGAAATTCAAAAAGCGGCGCTTGCCGATTAGATGGGAAATACGGCCGTATATTTTCATTGGCCTTTCTGCAAATCCAAATGTCCCTATTGCGATTTTGTCAGTCTTCCTTCTTCGGACGAATCGTTGTATGCGCACTTTGAAGATCTGATGCTGTCGGATTTGAAAAACAGCCTCGAATATCTTTTTTCGTCTTATCGAGAAGAGGGAAAGAATTTTTGCATCGGCAGCGTGTTTTTCGGAGGCGGCACGCCATCCCTCATGAATCCGTCCGCCGCAGAGAAAATTTTGAATTTTCTGTTCGGAAATTATCCCGCGGAAAGTAAAGTCGAAGTCTCGCTGGAGGCCAATCCGGCCACATTCGATAAAAAGCGAATGAAAGACTTTAAATGCGCCGGTATAAACAGGTTATCGCTCGGAGTACAGAGTTTTTTCGATAAAAATCTCAGGTTTTTGGGAAGAATTTACGACGGAAAACAGGCGGCGGAAGCCGCCGGAATCGTTTCCGAGGTTTTCGAAAATTTCAGCTTCGATCTCATGTGCGGATACGAATGCCAAAACGAGGTTGATTTAAAGGCGGACCTGAAGCAGGCTGCGGAATTCGGATGCAAACACCTGTCCTGCTATCAATTGACATTCGAAAAGAACACTCCGTTCCATAAAAAAATGCTCGCCGGAGAAATAAAAACTTCCGAAACGGAATTTTATGATCTTATCGAAAACGTATTGAAAGAATACGGTATTTTTCGTTATGAAATTTCCAACTGCGCGCGACCGGGATTCGAATCGCGCCACAATCTCGCCTATTGGAGATATGAAGATTATTTGGGGATAGGGCCCTCCGCCTGCAGCCGCGTTACCGTCAACGGACAAAAGATTGAAGCGAAAAAAATATCGGATCCTTTCCTTTGGGCGAACGCGGTTGCAGAAAATCGCAACGCTTTTTCCCTCTTTAATATTCTTACCGAAGAAGAAAAGTTGCAGGAGGCGATCATAACCGGACTGCGTTTGATCGAAGGAATTAGCGCGGACGAACTGTGCGCAAAGGTTTCTCCGGAGGTCGTGCACCGAATCGTCTCGCCGCAAAAACTGGAGTTTCTTCGGAAAAAGCGGCTGTTGGCGAAGGAAAAAATACGTCTTACCCGAGTCGGATTAAAAAGAATGAACGCCGTGCTCGAATTTTTGTTATCGGAAGAACGGAGAGATCGGGCTTAAATATTTCTCCGATCGCCTTTGCGTCGGTATATGCGAATGTCGGAGCACGCGCATCGCACAGGGTGTTTTTTTGTTTCCTCCGAAATAAAAAACGCTTCGACGGCGGTCAGCCTTTGTTCCGAAGCCTCGCAAATTCTTCCAGAGACTCGACGGAGTTTACGTTAATTGTCTGCAAATGCGGAGATATGCGTTTTACCAACCCCGTCAGAACCCGGCCGGGGCCTATTTCAACGCAAACCGAAACCGAAGAGGCGGCGGCAAACAGAATGCTTTCTCTCCACCTGACCCTTTCGGTGATTTGTCGGACCAGCAGCCGTTTAAAATCGCCCGCTTCCGCCTTGGCCGTAACGTTGGAGATTACGGGTTTTATCGGTCGGCGGAATTTCGTGTCCCGCAGAACTTCGGCCATTTCGACGGCGGCGCTTTGCATCAAATCGCAGTGAAACGGTCCGCTTACTTCCAAAAATATCGCTCTCTTCGCGCCAAAGGCGAGCGCCTCATCTGCCGCTTTTTTTACCGCTCCTTCGTGGCCGCTGATCACCGTCTGTTCGGCGGAGTTGTCGTTGGCAACTCTTGCTTTTTCTTTTTCGGAAGAACATTCCGAGGCAATTCTTTCGACGATCTTCGGCTCCAGTCCGATAACGGCCGCCATTGCGCCGCCGACGGGGAACGCCCTTGCCATCGCCGATCCGCGCGTCCGCAGAATTTTTGCGGCGTCCGAGAGAGAAATGACTCCGTCGGCGCACAGGGCCGTATACTCTCCGAGAGAATGCCCTGCCAAAAAAGCGGCGATTTCCGCCGCGCATATGCCGAATTCTTTTTCCAATACTCTCACAAAGGCCATGGCGGCCGCCAGAAGAGCCGGTTGAGCGTTTTTTGTGGCTTTTAATTCCTCTTCCGTACCGTTGAAGATTAAATTCGACAATCCGAAGGAAAGAGCGTCGTCAACTTCATGGAATACTTCTTTGGCCGAATAGAAAGCATCGTATAAATCCTTTCCCATTCCGATTTTTTGGGATCCCTGACCCGGAAATACGATAAGCATACCTTCTCCTATTTTTTCCAAAACGGCCTTATCAATATCATGAGAAACGAAATGAATTCAATTCTTCCGGCTGCCATGGAAACTACAAAAGCCGCCTTCGCGAATTCCGACAGTTCCGATATTTCCGCCGCCGTTGCCCTATGCAATCCGAAAAAGGGACCGTTGTTGTTTACGGAAGTCATCACCGCGCCGAAGGCTTTTCCGAAATCAAAGTCGGAAACAAGAGTTAACCCCAAAGACATGACCAGGGCAAACGTCAAATAACACGTAAAATAAGAGAGCAACCCCGTTACGTCGATTTCATTTATTTTTTTTCCTTCGCAGATCGGAATAAAAACGGCGTTTGTTTTTACGAGGCGAATCAGATAACTCTTGACGAGGTAAAACATCATCATCAGGCGGAAAATTTTTATTCCTCCGGTGCAGGAACCGTAGCAGCCTCCGCAAAAATTCGACACATACAGGCAGGAGTCGGCAAAGGAAGAAAACGATTCCGGAAGACGAACCGCCATCCCGGTTGTCGTCAGGGAAGAAATCACCGCTGCCGCCGCCGTTTTCAGGCTTTCCGAAAATGATGTTTCGGAAAAAAGCAGCATGCAGACGGAAAGAACGAGTATTCCGATTCCGGTGAGGACGGCGTAGCAAACAAACTGCCGTTCTCCGAAAACGGAAAATCCCTTAATTCCGGAGTTTCCCGCCGAAATAAAAGATATGCCTCCCATAAACATGAGCAAAGACAGAATCGGCAGAATCATCCCCGAACGGGCTGAAAAATTAATATCCGATATCAGAATTCCTCCGCTGGATATTGCATCCAGGGCGCAGCATAAAGCTTCCGTCGGAGGTACTCCGGATCCCGTCAGCAGAAACGAACCGATTACGATCGCCGCCAAATACAGCGATACGAGGGTTTTCAATTGATGCGAAAGCGATGCGTTTTTCAGTCCGCTTCCGTCTTTTTCGGAACCGGGGGCAATAAAATCCGAAAACACGCAGCAGCAGGAAACCGTAAATCCGATTCCGCCGAACAGCTGCAGCATGCTTCTCCACAACAGCAATCCCGACGACAGCTTTTCCGTGTTTCGTATACAGGTGGCTCCGGTCGTCGTGAGGGCGGATACGACTTCAAAAATGCAGTCGGAAATCGAAAGATTTCCGCCGAAAGAAGAAATGAACGGCAAAGCCGACATGATCGGAACCGCAATCCAGGAAAGCAAGACCGCCAATATTTTTTCCTTCGGCGTTAAAAACACCGCTTTGTGCGTTCTGTTAGGAAGAAACATCAGTCCGGCGATAAAGCAGCAGAAAATTGCGCTGACAATAAAAGACAATCCCGAGCTCTGAGCGAGACACAAGTCGACCGCCGCCGGAATCGCCGTAATTCCGGCTAAAATAAAAAGCACCGTTCCCGTTGCATAAAAAACTTTTCCGTACTCGATCACTTCCGCTCCGAATGACATTCTAGCGTTTTTTTCGGGAAAACGGTATGATTTTAACGAAGCCGCTCAATAAAATGCAAATTTTGTAAATTAAAAATATAATTTTTTTCGGATTATCGGCTCCAGGGACGCTTTTTGTGCTCGTTGGAGATGTATTCACCCGACGGAACACAGAATAATTTTGCAAAATTACAGTTTTTATCAGCAAAAATGATATTCGTCTCCGACGGAAAAGATTCCGGAGTATCCGAAATGAGAACGCGGAAATTTCGCAGAGTTATAAGCCATGAATTGTCCGAGACTTGCGTAATGCACTTCCTGCAGACTTCGGAATCAAATCTGTTTTTTCTTTCAAATCCGACGGATTTAGCCCAGGAGGACGTTGCTGATCTGAAGTAGTTCAGACGATTGAAGCAAACGGCGTCCTCCGTTCTGATTCCTATGGCTTTCGCCTGCGGCGATATAAAAACGTCCGGAAGCGGGGTCAGGCGATAACAGAGTATTCCCGCAGCCGCACCGACGAGGCCCAGCCATCTTATTCGATGTCGAATCAGCATCAGGATAAGACCGGAAAAAATAAAAATCGCCATAATAATCGCCGTCGGAGTCGGCATGACGAAGAATGATCCCGGCAACCGCGCACACAGTTCCGAGATTTTCATGAGCAGATCCGTTCCGTATCCTACAAGATCGATGAAAGGCCGACAGCGATCGAATATCATGAAAAACAACATGATCACGATCAGCGGCATTACGAAGAAACTCATAAGAGGGACGGAGACGATGTTGGCCGGAACACTGTTAAGAGTCAACTGATTAAATGTGTATATCGAAAACAGGGCCGTCGGAATCGAAGCCGCGAGCGTAGTGGCCGTCACTCCGATCAGCGTTTTGAAAAATCCCGTGAAAGCCGGAAGTTTTTCATAAAGGGCGATGATGGCGATCACCGCTCCGAAGGACATTTGGAAACTCGGGAACATAACGGCTTCCGGAGATAATATCATGATAATCGAAGCCGCAATTGCCGCAGACCTCATGGTCAAGGCGTTTCTGCCGATGAGAACGGCCAGTATGACGATACCGTGCATGATGAAGGCCCGCACCGACGGCACCGAACTTCCGGAAACGTAGAGATAAAATAAAACCGTCGCCCAAGAAATTACGGCGGCAATCTTTTTTATGTCGCGGAACATGCAAATACACGGGAAGCAGCATAAAAGAACCCGAAAAAGCCAAAAAACAAAGAATCCTATTATGCCCATATGAAGCCCCGAAATGGCCAGCAGATGGGCGGTGCCGGAATTGGCAAAATCGCTGCGAACTTTCTTGGAGATCCCGGATTTGTTTCCGGTAACGAGAGCTTTGGTCACGGCGGCCGTATCCTTCCTCAGGTGCGTTTCTATTTTTTTATCTATGAAGTGACGCAATCGTCCGATAAACGTATGCAATCCGGTTTGCGTCGAAGTCCGGAGAATTTTCGGCGGACGGATTATAAATCCTCCGGCGCCCGTACCCTTGAAATATTGTTGCTTTTTAAAATCGTAAGCTCCCGGAAAGGCTTGCGGGTGCACCGGAAACAATATTGCGCGGAATAAAATTCTCGAACCGGGAATATAATCGGTTTTCTCTTCAAGAGCTTTTTTCCCCCGCCACGTAAGACGAAGTTTTTTCAGTTCGGGATATGCTTTGCAGTGCACGTCGTCTGCGACGAATGTCAGACCGTTTTCGGTTTTTTCGCAGGATTCCGCCGTTGCCGTCAGCGACGTCGGTCGATTGTCGGTTTCGGAAAGCATAAAGGTGTCGACGGTCCGGGTGCGCACCTGGGCGACAAAAAATCCGAGACTCAGGGTAAGCAGCGCGCAGAAAAAACGACGGCGGAAAGCGATAAAAGCGCCGGCCGTCAGGAGAAAAACCATCGAGTTAATAAAAAAATTCGGCTCTTCATTCAGTGAAAAATAAAAACTTATACCCGTACCGATACCGACCGGAATGAAATTCGGCAGCCGGTGTTTTTCGCTTTCGAAAAACTCCTCCGCAAAGTTTCGGAATTTATCAGCGTACATTTACTCTCCGATGCTTAATATGTAGAATAAACGCCGACTGTTTTATGAAGAGTAAAAATGAATTCCGACATTGTTACCCGCTTTGCGCCGTCGCCGACGGGATTTTTGCATATAGGCGGAGCGAGAACCGCGCTTTTTAACTGGTTGCTGGCCAGGCACTACGGCGGAAAATTTTTGCTGCGCATCGAAGATACCGATCGCGAAAGGTCCACCGCAGAAGCCGTAGAAGCCATTCTGGAGGGATTGCAATGGCTGGATATATGCTGGGACGGGGATCCGGTTTTCCAGTCTTCCCGCCTGCGCCGTCATGTTGAATTGGCCGAAAATCTGGTAAAAGAAGGTAAAGCCTATTATTGCTATTGTTCGCTGGAAGAATTGGAGGAAATGCGACGGGAGGCAAAGGCCAAAGGTCTGTCTCCCAAATATGACGGCAGATGGAGAGATCGAGATCCGGCAGAAGCGCCTCCGGGAGCAAAGCCGGTTATCCGCCTAAAGGCCCCGTCGGAGGGAAATACCGTTCTGCACGATGTCGTCCAGGGGGAAATCATCGTCTCTAACGGCCAGTTGGACGATATGATTTTGGTGCGGAGCGACGGAACTCCGACTTTCATGCTGTCGGTCGTGGTCGACGATCATGACATGGGGGTAAACTGCGTCATTCGCGGAGACGATCACCTGACCAATACATTTCGCCATATTCAGATATTCAATGTTTTCGGCTGGAGCATACCGGAGTACGGGCATATTCCTTTGATTCACGGTCCGGACGGCGTCAAACTCTCCAAACGCCACGGGGCTTTGAGCGTTGGCGCTTACCGCGACATGGGATATTTGCCCGAAGCCGTCTGCAACTGTCTGTTGCGCCTCGGCTGGTCCCACGGAGACGACGAGGTCATATCGCGGGAACAGGCGACGGAATGGTTTACGACGGAGAATCTCGGAAAGTCTCCCTCCAGGATGGATTTTGCGAAATTGAAGAGTTTGAACGGACATTATATGCGGGCGGCCGACAACAAACGTCTCCTCGACGAACTGTTGCGAAAAATCGGAGATCTGCCGGAGGAGAAAAAACAACGCATTCTGACAGGAATGAACGGATTAAAACAGAGAGCAAAAACAATTCTCGAATTGCGGGATATGGCGGCCGTCTACATCGACGACTTTACGGCACCCGCTCCGGATGCGGAAACGGCGGAGATTTTGCGGAAGATTTCCTTTTTGTTGAGTTCCGTCGACGACTGGAGCGAAAAAAATTTGGAACGACGAGTGAAAGCCTTTTCCGAAGAAAAAGGCGTTTCGTTCGGAAAAATTGCCGGATCTCTGCGGAATGCCTTAACCGGGAAAAAAATCACTCCCGGCGTATTTGAAATGCTGGAATCCTTCGGAAAAGTCGAGGGCATGCGAAGAATTAGCGCCGGATTATTGTAAAATTCCGATTTAGGAGTTAATCTGAGGTCGGGCAGTTATCGGGTGTTGCTGTGAAACTTTACGGTTTGGTTATTTCGTTGTTTTCGGTCTGCTGTTGCGCGGAGTGCGTCGCTCCCGCCAAAAAAACGAGTTTTGAAGAGGCGGTGATCGCCGCCTATAACAATTATCCCGGCTGGTTCTCCCAGCAAACCAAAAAAAGGATAGCCGACGAACAGCTGCTTCAGGCGCGAACGGCTTTCCTTCCGGACATTCGCTGCGGATTAACGGCTTTGAGAGCTAAAAAGGAAACATACGAGTTCGGGTCTGTCGCTCATTTCCGCGGTACCGAAACCGATATGGCCCTGACGCTGTCTCAAAATTTGTTCGACGGTTTCGCCACCGTTAATCGCATAAAATCTCATGACAACGCCGCCGAAGCAGCTTATCACGAGCTTAAAATGCATGAACAGGAGTTGATCATAAACGTATTGGAGGCCTATGCCGGCATATGGCTGGGACGTCAGAAGGTCGTTGCTCTGAAAAGAAGGGAGGAAAACCTGAAAAAGGTTCTGAATTCTCACGAAAGCGCTCTGGAAGCCGGCATGAATACTTCCTCCGACGTTTCCGAAGCCAATGCCAACTATCAAAATGCGATTTCCGACAGAATTAAGGCCGAAACCGATCTCTTTTCGTTTGAATCCGAGTTTGAAAAATTGACGGGATTGAAGATGGATGAAAATCCTGAACTGCCGAATCTGAACGTTACTCTTCCGGAAACTCTGGAAGAATTGGTAAAAACGGCGATGTCATCCAATCATGCCGTAAAATATCATCAATTCATGAAAAAAGCGGCCGAAGCAAATTTGAATATGCAGAAAGGAGCTTTGTCTCCCAGCTGTGATTTGAAGTTGCAAGCTTCAAAGAATCTGTATAAACCCCCTCAAGGTCGCACCTGTAAATATAATGCAAGCCTGGAGGTGAGCGTACCGCTTTTTGCCAACCCGTCGTCCGGAAATATCTATTCGAGCATTGCAATCGCCGATCAAAAGGCTCTCGAGGCGAAATTTAATGCGGAGAATTCAAAACTGGAAATTCGAAAACAATGCGTTGTCCATTGGAACACATATATTTCGGCCGGCGCCATGATCAAGTATCTGCGTTCCGCCGTTAAAAGCGCCGAGTTAAGTTCCGAAAGCAAACTGGAAGAAAGTGCATTCGGCACAAAATCGAATACGGATGTGTTGATTGCGGAAAATAAACTGCTTGAATCCCGCATTAATCTGGCGGAATCAAGGAAAAATAAACTGGTGGCCGCCCTAAAGCTTTACGGGCTGACCGGTCATCTCAGTTTGAGCTCTATTTTCGAGAAGAAAAACAATAAATAAGACAAGGGTTTTGAATTTAAAACGGAGTAATCGTGGATAAAAATTCGGAAATGTCGCTGGACGAGGTGCTTTCATCCATCAAAAAAATGGTGACGGACGATGAACCTCCGGTTTTGGAT
>JAISMS010000087.1 GCA_031276565.1 Holosporaceae bacterium
ATCCTTTGCTTCGGCCGCTAGCTTTATCTTTTATGATAACCGCAGATTCGACCGTCCCGAATTGGGAAAAAGCACTTTTCAGAGAATTATCATCCACCGAGTATGCAAGATTACCGACATACAATTTTTTCGTCATAGTTCACCAACGTTAAAGGAGCTAAAAAACCCAATCACGCCCATTCAGCTCCCGACGCAATGGACAAGACAACTCTATTTAACATAAAAACGTTAACTAAAAAACAAAAAAATCATTTGTTCGACGTTTTTTCGAAAAAAACCGTCCGCAATGCGGAAGCGTTGCGGCCGCCCGGCGACAATTCTTCTTTCGGAAAAGCCCGCCGGAAATCAAAAATCAATAAATAAGCGATTGTTTTGCCTGTTGAATTAGGCGGTATTTTATTGTATCCTGCCGCAACTGTTTTTGGATTTTTGCGGTGACCAGGATAAAAGTTTACGGCGGTCAAAAATTAAACGGAACGATTCCGATTTCGGGAGCGAAGAATTCCGTTTTGCCGTTGGCGGTCGCTTCGATTTTGTCCCCCGAAGGTTTAAAGCTGAACAATGTTCCTCCGCTGGTCGACGTGAACACCATGCTGGATCTGTTGGAAA
This sequence comes from Holosporaceae bacterium, assembly GCA_031276565.1. GTDB lineage: Bacteria > Pseudomonadota > Alphaproteobacteria > UBA3830 > UBA3830 > JAIRMQ01. Next base: position 610 of record JAISMS010000087.1, read on the forward strand.
GTTTAGGGGCCGAGTATGATCGAAAGTCGGAATCCCCCTATGCCGACGTTGTCGAATTGCGGACACGTTCCGTAAAAAACCCCAAGGCCTCCTATGAAATCGTGAAAAAAATGCGCGCTTCGATTTTGGTGCTGGGACCGCTGCTGGCAAGATTCGGAGAATGCGAAGTTTCCCTCCCGGGCGGATGTGCCATCGGCGTGAGGCCCGTCGATTTGCATCTTAAAGGACTGGAAGCTTTAGGCGCCAAGATCGAACTGCGGGACGGCTACATCCGTGCCGTCGCTCCCAAAGGACTCAAAGGAACGGAATTCCGATTTGCGACGCCGACCGTCACCGGCACTGAAAATATCATGATGGCCGCCGCACTGGCGGACGGAGTTACCGTATTGAGAAATGTCGCCCGAGAACCGGAAATTGTAGATTTGGCAAACGGATTAAATAAGATGGGAGCAAAAATTTCCGGCCAGGGCACCGACGTCATAGTAGCGGAGGGAGTCACGAGCCTGCGGGCAGCCGAACATCGCGTTCTGCCGGATCGCATAGAAGCCGGCACCTACGCCGCAGCCGCCGGCATTACGGGAGGGCGCGTTGATCTTGCGGGCGAAAACCTACCGGAACTGCTGTCGTCTTTCCGGGAAAAAATGGAAGAGGCCGGGTTAAAATTTACGCCGTTTAAAGACGGCTTGAGGGTGGAGGGAAGCGGCGAAATCGCTCCGTTAAAGGTCGATACCGCCCCCTATCCGGGTTTTCCTACGGATTTGCAGGCTCAAACCATGGCTTTACTTTGCTACGCCAAAGGCAGATCCGTCATAACCGAAAATATTTGGGAAAATCGATTTATGCATGCGGCGGAACTGATGCGCATGGGAGCCGATATTGCCGTTTCCGGCGCCCGAGCCTGCATAAACGGGGGGAAACAACTTCGAGGCGCATCCGTAATGGCAACGGACTTGCGTGCTTCCGTATCGCTGGTTTTGGCAGCGTTGGCAGCGGAGGGCGACACCCTGGTTGACCGGGTATATCATCTGGATCGCGGTTACTGTCGCCTGGAAGAAAAACTGGCGGCCTGCGGCGTCACGGTAGAAAGAGTAAAGTAGAGGAGATATTTCATGAAGCTGACCAATGAAAAAAATTTTCAAAAAGACGTGTTGGATAAGGATTTTGCGGTGGTGGATTTTTACGCCGACTGGTGCGGCCCCTGCCGTGTGATAACTCCGTTTTTGGAGGAAATAAAATCCGAACTGGGCATTGAAATAGTCAAAGTTAATCTGGACGAGAGCCCGAATCTGGCAACCGAATACAACGTCATGAGCATCCCGACGTTGGTGATTTTTAAAAACGGCGAAAAAATCGCCGCCAATGTCGGCGCCGCGTCCAAAGCTCGCATTACGGATTGGATAGAGTCCCATCGCGACTCCCGCAAATGATTGCGACAAAGGCGGAAACGGAGGAGGAGGAATTTTTTGCCTCCTTCAATGTGCCGCCGGAAGCTCGCAGAAAATTAAAAATCCATCGGGATCTTCTTTTAAAGTGGCAGAAAGCCGTAAATTTGGTTTCACGTGAAACATTAAAGGACGTTTTTCGTCGGCATTTCGCCGACAGCCTGCAGCTTATCCCGCATCTTTCGGGAAAGAAAATTCTGGATGTCGGGTCCGGCGGAGGATTCCCCGGACTTGTGCTGGCCGCCTTCGGAGATTTTTCCGTCACCTGCATCGATTCCGACAGAAAAAAAATGCTGTTTTTAGAGGAGACGGCCCGGGCGGCGGAAATTAAAGTCACTCTCGTAACCGGCAGAATTGAAGAATTGCAAACATATGATTTCGACATTGTTTGCGCCCGCGGATTCGCGGAATTGTCGACACTGCTGGCCGTCGTCGATAAATTTTCCGTCGCCAAACGCGGCGTGTTTCTCAAGGGAGCGAAACTGAACGCCGAAATCGAAAAAGCCTGCCGGTTTTTTGATTTTCAATACGAAACATATCCCAGCGTCACCGACAATCGGGGGAAAATCATTGGGGTTAACTCCGTTCGGAGGCGCGCGCAACCATGAGCGTCGTATACCGCATCCATCCGTCCTGCGATTTTTTGAAAGAAGCCGCCGAAATAATCCTCTCCCGAAAGGATTTGCAAAACTGTACGGTGCTTCTGCCGAATCGAAGAAGCGTCCGAGATCTGAAGAGGCGTCTTACAGCCGCCGCCGGGACGACGTTTCTTCCGAAACTAAAAGCGGCGTCGGATTTCTTTTCCTTCGACGATAAAAAAAGCATCCTTGCCCTCAGCGAATTTCTGAAGAAAAAAAAGCCGGATGTTCCCTTCGGCGTCCTTTGCGAATTGAGTGAAAGTCTTTGCACACTGATAAACGAATTGGTTCTCAACAAAGTCGACGTGAAGCAACTGACGTCTTTGGTGCCGGAAAAACTGCAAGAGTATTGGGGACATACGGCAGCCATCATCGATACGGCCGGTGAAATTTCGCAAATCGAAACGAAATTGAAAATAATCCGTGAAAAATCGGAGATTTTTCTGAAAAGCACCCGCGAAATTATCGCCGTAAACATCGGAGAAATTAATTGCTACGCAAAAATGTTTTTAAAACGCGCCCGGGAAAGCGGCGGCATAATAGAAACAGCCGAAGCTTCCGGCGAACTTCCGCAGCCGCAGTTTGCCGAGTTTAATTCCGTCTTCGAGGAGGGATTTGCCGTCGCCGTCGCCATGGAAGAAGCCGTTCGGGAAGGAAAAAGCGTTCTGGCGGTTTGTCGGGACATTAAACTTTCGGAAATTATAAAATCCGAACTGCGACGCCGAAATATAATCGCGGACGATTCCCGGGGTACGCCCTTTTCCAAAACGGAAGACGGCATGGTCGTCACGTTGGCGACGGACATGGCGGAACGCCGCTGCGACTGCGTTTCCGTCCTCAATTTTTTGAAAGCCGACTCAAGGTTTCGGGAAACCGCCGTAAAGCTGGAAGCATATTTTCGGAGACAGAAATCAACGCCTTTGAATTTTTTCGAGGCCCTCGATTTGATTCCTGAAGGGGATATTTCGATGCCGCCTTCCTTTTCCGAAGATTTTTCGGTCGCAGTCGGACGGATAAAAGAACTTCATCGGGACTGCCGCGAAACGAGATCCCTTGCCGAATGGTCGGATTTGTGCTGCAACTTGGTGGCGACGATCAGTCCGGAAAGCGTTCGGCAACTGCGCGACGTCGCTCCGGAACTTTTCTGCCGTCCCGACGGGTTGTCTGTCGAAATAACCGTAAAGGAATTCGGCGTTTTTTTGAAAAACCGCGTCATGTCCCGTTCCGTCAGAAAAGTCGCCGGATATACTCCGAACGTGGCCGTTCTCGGAGCAATAGAGGCTCAATCGGCCGACGCCGATTTAATAATCATCGCCGGCGCCGAAGAAGAATCCTGGACGGAGTCCGTCGGAAAAAATGACTTCTGGATGACCGCGTCCATGCTGAAGCACTTCGGCATAAATTCCTCCGAATCAAAAAACGAATTCCTCGGAAAAATTTTCGAAAGGCTGACGAGCAAAAAGAACGTGCTGATCACCGTAACAACGACGGCGGATCGCGAAAAACGGCGACGATACCGTCGACTTGAAAAAATTGCGGAGAATCGCGGAATAATAAAAGCCGATCGGCTGTTAAAATTGACGCGGGCTCTTCGGAAACCGCCGCGCTTCGAACCGATGCAGTTTACGAATCCCGATCCCCCGCTGCATCTCCGTCCGCGCCGCATGCGGGTAACGGATCTGGATTCGCTGATACGCAATCCCTATGTCTTTTACGCCAAAAATATTCTGCGTTTGCGCCCGGAAAATCGCATAAACGAAGCCGGTCGCGGTAATTTTTTACATAAAGTTCTGGAGGAATTCGTCAGATACGGCCGCGATCTCGGCAGCGTTGACGAACTTTGGAACGTCGCTCGCCGGGTAATGGAAAAGCAGCGCCTGAAACCTGCGGATTTCGGTTTGTGGTTTTTTCGCCTGAACAGAATTTTCTCCTTTGCGGCCGATAAAATCGGACCGGGACGGCATTATCCGGAAGTTTGCGGCGATTTTTCCCTTCGGATATCGGAGGATTGCGAGATAAATATTCGCGGCAGAGCGGATCGGATCGACGAAGACGGACAGGGGCGCATCTCCATAATCGACTACAAAACCGGAGCCGTCATTCCGACGAAAAAAAGCGTGGAGGAGGGCAGGCATCCGCAGCTGCCGACGGAGGCGCTCATCGCCCTGAACGGCGGATTCGCGGCAGCGGGAATCAGAGCGACGGCAATTGAAAGTCTGTGCTTCTGGCAATTGACGGGATCGCAAAGCGGAATGAAAATCGTATCCGTGGACAAAGTCGAAGAATCCTGCAGAAACACCATGGAAATACTGAAAGATATTATGTTTCGCCATAATGTCAACGGAGAGCCCTATGCGGTGAAGGATTCGGATTACCCGCCCCACGAAGAGCCCTACATGCATCTTGCTCGAATACAGGAGACAAAAGATGTCCGATGATGCGATTTCCGTCTCTTCGGGAGATGTTTTTGCCTCCGTATGGATTTCAGCTTCGGCAGGCACCGGCAAGACCAAAAGCCTGATAGACAGAATTTTGGCTCTGCTGCTTTCGGGAGCCGAACCGTCTCGGATCTTATGTCTGACCTACACCAGAGCGGCGGCAGCGGAAATGCTCCTGCGTTTGTCGGATATACTGCGGAAGTTCGGTAAAATGGCGGATGATGAGTTGCAAACGGAATTAAGGCGGCGAGGCCTTGGCGAAATCTGCCCGGGAACGGCGAAGGAGTTGTGTCTGCGAAGTCTCGAAGGTCCCGGAGTTTCCGTTCGGACGATTCACGCTTTCTGCTTCGCCTTGTTGGAGCGATTTCCGCCGGAGACCGGTCTGGCGCCGGGTGCCAAACTCTGCGACGAATATCAGACGGAAATGCTGTTGAGAGAAGCCGTCGCATCGGTAATCGCCGATCCGGAGCGTCGCGCCGCTCTGGAGATCGTTGCGGAATATTCCCTTAACCTTTCGGATATTGTGAAAAAAAACAGCATGTCTCTCAGAAAATTCATTGCCAAAGCGCCGGATTTTCGAAAGTTATACGCCGATTTTTTTGAAGTCGATAAAAAATACGTCGGAGTTGAAGAAAAAAAAATCGATGAGCTGTTGACGGAGGAGTTTTTCGGAAGCGACTATAAAAAAATCTTTTCCGAAGTCGCCGATGCGCTGTCCCGGGGAGGGAAAACCGATCAGAAAAATGCCGAAGCGCTGCGAAAAAATGCATCGAATCCGACGGCGGAAGCGCTGAAAGTCTTCCTCACGGACAAAGGAACGATACGCAACTCCCTTTGCAGCCGAAAAATCTCCTCTCCGGAGCTTGAAGCGAAAATACAAAACCTCGCGTTCGCCGCTCTGCGCTTCGCGGAGAAGAAAAAATCAATCGCCGCCGCCGCCGTCAACGCCGCATTTTTCGGCGTTGCGGAAGCGGTATTGGAAAAATTCCGCGAATTGAAAGCGATTCACCACAGTCCGGATTTCGACGACGTTATTTTGGGCGCTCTGGAACTGCTGCGATCCCCCGATTGGGTAACGTATAAAATCGACGGCGCTTTGGATCATATACTGGTGGATGAAGCCCAGGACACCACTCCGGAACAGTGGGAGGTTATTCGCATGCTTTCCGACGAATTTTTTTCGGATCGCAGCTCCGAAAGAACAATTTTCGCCGTCGGAGACGAAAAGCAATCCATATATTCTTTTCAGGGCGCGGACGTCGGACTGTTCCGCCAAATGCGCCGGTATTTCGCCGACCGTTCCGAAAAATGCGGCCAAAAGTTTCGTACCGAATCCCTTTTAAAATCCTACCGTACCGGCGGCAACATTCTTGCCTTTACGGATGCGGTTTTCGAAGGAGAATTTCCCCGCCACTCCACGTTTCGGAATCCGGACGGCGGCGTGGCGGAAGTCATCGATCTGTTCGAAGACGATCCTCCGGACGAAAACGGCAATCCGGGCCGCGATGCGGATATGAAACTGTCCGACAACATTGCCGACTTCATAAAAACCGCCGTGGAAACCGGCGTTTTTGTAGAGTCCAGAGGTCGCGTCGCCCGTCCGGAGGATTTTCTGATTCTGTTTCGGCGGCGAGACATCCGACTCATGAAATTCATCATCGAGGCACTGAAAAAGCGCCATATCCCCGTTGCGGAAATCGACCGAATGCTGCTGAAAGACGAATTGATAATTAAGGATCTGATCGCTCTGGCGGAATTCTCTCTTTTTCCCCTCGACGACCTGACCTGCGCCCGCGTTTTAAAATCTCCTGCGGTCGGCATGGGGGAAGAGGAATTGATGCAAATCTGCACGGAACGGGGAGAAGGGGACAGACTCTGGGATTATCTGCAAACTGTCGGTCGTCGGCCGAAAAATCTGGAACGCTGCATCGAAAGAGCCTCCCGAATTTCGCCGTTCGCTTTTTTCACCGAAATATTGAACGACGAGACAATGGAAAATTTCATCCGCCGACTGGGCCAAAGCTGCACGGACGCATTGCGGGAATTTCTCGATCTTTTGATGAACCGTGAAAGATCTGACAGCCCTTCGCTGTCGGGTTTTCTCGAATGGTTCGCATCCTTCGAGCATGAAATCAAACGGGAATCCTTTGCGAAGGAAAATGCCGTCCGACTGATGACGGTGCATGCGTCAAAGGGATTGCAGGCGCCTTTTGTACTTCCGGCAGACTGTTGCTTTATTCCTCCCCCCGAAAAGGACGGGATTTTAAAAACGGAAAACGGATTGCTGCTGTGGGATTTCAGCGCAAAATCCAGGCCGAACACAATTCTCCGACTCCTGGAAAAAAGACGAGCCGACGAAGAAGAAGAATTTCGACGTCTGCTCTACGTGGCCCTGACCCGGGCTGAAGATTTTCTGCGCATAACGGGGAAGAAACCTCGCGGAGAATCCGGCGAAAAATGTTGGTATGGTCTTATTCGGAACGGACTGAAGCAATTAAAAAGGGTCGAATCGGAGGGATTATACAGGATCGGAGATTACGAGCTTCGGCCTCCGACCGCCGAAACTTCGATTGACGTTGCGGAATTTGAGGAGATTCCTTCGGGTTTCGATGAAAAACTTCCCCTTCCGGAAGAAGCGCCCTCTCATCCGGAGCAAAATTCCGAAATGATATACGGAGATTGCGTGCATGCGCTGCTGAGCGAACTCCCTCCCTATGTCGATTCTCCTCAGGCGGATGAAATTTCCAAAGAAATCGCGGAAAAATTCGCCCTGTCGGAGACACAAAAGACGGCGGCCCGAGCCGAAGCTCTTCGGGTAATAAGAAATTCGGAGTTTGCATTTTTGTTCAGCGTTGATGCGAAGTCGGAGATTTCATTTGTTTGCGAGGGGCGAGAAGGAAGAATCGACAAAATCGCCCGCCGCGGCGAGGAATTATGGATTGTCGATTTCAAAACCGGATCTCCTCGGGAGACTGTCCCGGAGAGCTATTTTCTCCAGTTGAAATTTTATGAAAAAGCCGTGCGGCAGATAACCGGACATGCCGACATTCACACGGCGATCCTGTGGACGGCAATTCCGAGCCTGCAGGAAATCGACGTATCTCGGCGAAGCGAATCGTAACCGCGAAGACTTACGGCTGCTTTTTGGCCGGAGCAACGGGTTTCTTAATCGGAGCGGCGGGTTTTTTAGCGGGAGCGGTCGGCGTTTGCTTTTTCGTGTCGGAATCCGTCGTCCGAGGAGTCGGAGGCACATTTGCCGGAACAGATTCGTCGGCTATTTGATCTATGACGGACCCGCCGACCCTGACGCGTTTAGTCATTTTCGCCATCACAAGACAGTTCAGGATAAAAACGGTCATTAAAACGGCGGTCGTCCGGGTCAGCAGATTGGCCTGTCCCCTGACGGAAAACATCCCGCCCGCACTGCTGCCGCCGGTTCCCAAAGCTCCGTCGGAATCATGCTTTTGCAGCAAAATCAGCCCGATAATGGCAATCGTCAGAACAAAATGAACCGCTAATAAAAAAGACAACATGTTGATTCCTATTCGTATTCTATCGCATCGTGGGGACACATGGACACACAGCAACCGCACCCGAGACACGCGTCATTATTTATAACGATCTCGTCTTTTATCCGAGTAATGGCGTTGACTGCGCAAACTTCCATGCAATCCAAACATTTGGTACATTTTTCGCATATAACTTTCAAGTTTCCTCCGAAAAACTCCACGAACGCGATATTATACGTTCTTCCGAGCTTCGTTTCAATAAGAGGAGGATGCGCCGAACGGAGAATATCCCGTTCGACGGTCGTATTCTCACAAATTTCGATGCTGTTTCCGGAAAAATTTAAAATCCGGATCAGGAGAATTTTCGGTCGGGAGGAAGATTGTCGGATTGTTTTGCGCGGATTCGGAAACCGCGGCGCAATACCGCAAACCGGGTTTTGCGACCTTTGGGGGAAAAATTGCAATTTGCAGCGGAAGAACATAGGGAACTGAAAACTTCCGGAGAATTGCGGAAACAGGATTGTGAAATTCAAAGGAATAAAAAGGACAAATTCCGCTTATGCTTGGAAGAAAGCGATTTCAATCGCGAATAGGAAAACATAAGAAAATCTGCCGTCTGATCCGCTTTTGAACTTTAATATTTATACTAAGCCGGCGCCTCAAAAAGCCCCGGGGCCACATGGAGAGGTTCGATAATTCGTCGCCCGGGCATGAGGGATTTCGATTTCCGCCGCGCATACGGATTCCCGGCCCGCCTCGCAGGCTTCGAGTTTACGGTGCAGCGCCCTCAATCTCCCGGAAGCGGAGGCGATAATTCGCCCGGGCATGAGGGATTTCGATTTCCGCCGCGCATACGGATTCCCGGCCCGCCTCGCAGGCTTCGAGTTTACGGTGCAGCGCCCTCAATC
>JAISMS010000024.1 GCA_031276565.1 Holosporaceae bacterium
ATCATCGCTCTGAGAGAAATCGCAGCCCGTTCAATATCCGTAGACGCCTTGAAGGCGGAATCCGTGAAGAGTTTCAGAGTTTTCACGCCGAAAGAGGATTTGGAAGAAGACATCGAAGATTTACCGGAAGAGGATACTTATAATCCGTATGTCGGGATAGAAGCCGCCTCTCTTAAAGCCGAAAATATTCCGATAGTGGACGCCATAGATTCCGAAGATTCAGCGGAATCCGACGACGAAGTCGAAACGGAATAGCCCCGGAGAATTCAGAGGGGCCCATATACTACAAATTAAAAGCGGTTTTTTATACGAAAAAGAACGGAAAGGAGAGAAAACTATGCGGGAACAGAATTGTAAATGCACGGTTTCGCCCCTCATAATGTGGGGAGTAATGCTGTTGTTTTTCTTTTATCAGTTTATAGCGAGGTCGTCCTTTCCGACGATTCTTACGGAGCAGTTCATGCAGCACTTCGGAATCGACGCGGCCGGAGTCGGAATACTGGCCAGCTGCTATTATTGGACCTACACGTTCATGCAGGTGCCGGCCGGAATAATCGCGGATAAAATAGGAGTCAGAGTTACGGCAACCGCAGCCGTCGTCGTATGCGCCTCCGGCATTCTGCTGTTTACGGCCACGCACAACTACATAGTGGCCGGAATCGGAGAAATGATGATCGGATTCGGATCATCCTTCGTTTTCGTTTCGAGTCTCAAGATAATAACGGATTGGTTCCCGCCGAAAGACGCTCCTTCAAAAATTTCCTATACGATGTCCGTCGCCACCCTCGGTCCGGTTTTGGGAGGCCCCATTGTGTCTCATCTGGTAAAAAGCACCAGTTGGCTTACGGTGATGGAGATATTCGGAGCGCTCGGATTCCTTCTGGCAATCCTGGTTTGGGCTTCGGTGAGAAACAAAGAGACTCATGCTTCGCATCAAAAAGAAAGCATCGCGCTGACAAAGTCTTTGAAAATGATAGTTTCTTCCGGAGAGTTGTGGATATTGGCCCTGTTCACCATGATGATATACGCTCCTTTGAGTGCATTTGGCGACTTATGGGGCGTGTCGTTTATGAAAAAAGCCTATAATCTTGATTCCAGGATGGCTTCGATTGCGAGCAACATGCTCTACATAGGCGTCGTTTCGGGAGCGCCGATATTTCCTGTTCTGGCGAAGCGCTGGAACAGTTGTCGAAAGCCGATGATCCTGGGAATCAGTATGGCCGCTTTGTGCATGGGATCCGTGATATATATTACGCCGCCGCTGAAGATAACCTTCTTTCTGCTGTTCCTGACCGGAGCCTCTTCTTCGGTAATGATGTCTTATACTCTGGCCATGGCTCTTTTCCCGAAATCCATCGGCGGAACCGTTTCCGGTTTTGTAAATATGGCTTCCATGATCAGCGGAGTCGTTTTAATGCCGACCATCGGATGTCTTATCAAGACGTCCTGGAACGGCGCCATTGAAAACGGCATCGATCTTTACAGTTTGCATGACTTTAAAATAGGTCTGACGGCTCTCTTTATATTTTTGCTGGCGGGCATTGGATTATCCTTGATGGCAAAAGATAAGACGCCGGAAGAAGCCGTCGGGAAGGATTAATTTTTCGATAAAGTATTTTTGTTTGAAAAAATTTATTATTTTTTAATCTTTCTTTGTTATTATTCGACTCATTCAGCTTAAGGAGATACCAATGAAATATTCCTGCATTATAGGGTCTGCTGTTATTGCCTGCGGTCTGGTGGGATTCGGGTATAATGCGTCAAAAAACATGAAGTCCGGTTCCGAATTGGTGGAGGTCAAAGGGCTGGCGGAAAAGCTTGTGCGCGCGGACATAGGCGAAATCCACATCACGGTACTCAATAAAGACGAAAAAGTTGAGGATCTCTACAAAAAACGCAGCGCCGATAAGGATAAGATCATAGGCTTTCTGAAAAGTCGCGGCATAACAGACGAGGAGATAGTAAGCTGCAATATGCACACCAGAGAATGTCAGGAAGACGTCTCCATGACCAAATCCCGGGCCGTCAATACCACCGTTAACGTAATCTTACCTTCGCCGAAGACCGTTCTTTTTAGGGCTGAAGATAAATTTTGCGTACGTACGAAGGATTTAAGTAAGATACAGAAAATTCGGGAAGATATAATTAAACTCTCCGCAGAAGGAATGCTCATCGAAAGCGACTGTTCCTATAAGCTGACGAATTTTTCCGGCATAAAAATGGAAATGATGGGGGAAGCCTCGGAAAATGCGAGAAAAAATGCCGAAGCCTTCATAGCGCCGCACAGGCAGAAGATCGACAAGGTCGTTTATCTGCGACAGGGAGAAATCAGCATCAGAGGAGAGGATGAATCCGAAGAAATCAACAGCTACTGGTCACAGGAGAAAAACAGCATTAATAAAAGACTGAGACTGGTCATAAGAGCAGGATTTACAAAAAAGCCTAAATAAAATAATAACGCGTCCGCACAGATTACCGGAATGATTTTCCCGATTTTTAGTCCGGTTGCCGAAGATGATCTCGGGCGGAAAAAACCTCCTGAGTCGAATGGCGGAATTTCTATGAACGCCTGATGAACTGCTCGGCCGCAAGCGACCGAGTTTCTGATTTTTGCGCCTGAAACAAAGCCTGCTGTATTTTATGTTCTTTTTTATCTGTTTCAGCCGATTGATTTTTTACATATTCTCTAATAACTTTCTCATTTACATTTCCTGCTGTTTCAACAAAATAACTTTGCGTCCGCAATTTTCCTCCCCCAAAAATATTTTTTCCTGATATCCGGATAACGTTTGAAAAATTTTCTCGCAAAAATACTTTCTATAATTTGCATAATATCAGACAGAGAGCTCTTATACGTGATTTTCAGGCAGTTCGAGTTCCACTGACTCGATATCGCAGTCATAACAAAGTTCTGTACGGTTCATAAAATACTTTCTTTAGGACGCTATCCGTTTCGGGAGTAAGCTCCCAAGGTTATTCGGACTTCATATTTTATGACGCGTTCACGGACAGAGATTTAATATCGGAGAACCTGATAAACCGTAATCAGCGCGATTCTTTATAATATTTATAATTGCAGCCAACTTTGGGGCACATATCCGGCGGAGGGAACTTTCTCTAAAGACGCTTCGGAATATTTTTAAAGGTTCGTCATCTGCATCAGCAATTTAACATAATTGAGATTATTTAATTGGCGCGTGTCCTTTATCTGACAGCGCTGATATCCGTAAAATTCCGACGCAAACGGACTATAAATTTACAAAAGGGATTATTTATTCAGGCGATAATATTATCGTTCAGTTTATTAAAGATATCGCAGAAGAATCTTACGTCTTCCGGAGTAAAATCGACCGATCGAAGTATTTTTTCCGCCGTTTTCACCGAATCTTCGTTATCGGCAAAATTACCGAACCTCAAAGAAGTAAACCCGCTTTGCTCTTTTCCGAGGACATCTCCGGCTCCGCGCAGTTTTAAATCCTCTTCGCTCAACAGAAATCCGTCGTCGGTGTTCTTCATCAGCCGCAGTCTTTGCCGACCGGTTTCCGATATCGGACGGTGGTACAGCAGAATGCAGTGTGACTCTTCAGTACCGCGTCCAACCCTGCCGCGCAATTGATGCAACTGCGCCAGACCGAATCTTTCGGCATGCTCTATGACCATTACGTCGGCGCCGGGAATGTCGACTCCCACCTCTATGACGGTGGTGGAAACCAGTATTTTAAACTTTCCGGTTTTAAATTCGCCGATCACGTGATCCTTTTCGGCGGCTTTCATTTTTCCGTGCAGTATCCGAATCTCCTCTGGAGGGAAAAACTTTTCGAGATATTCGCGACGCGTGTTTATATCCGTTAAATTTTCCGATTCCTCTATGACGGGACATACCCAGTAGATCTGTCTCTCCCTCTTTTGAAGCTTTTCGAGCAGCTCGTCGATTTTGGAAATTCCGATCACGACGGTTTTTATCGGTTTTCGTCCCGGAGGCTTTGTTCTGATCGTAGAAACGTCAAGATCTCCGTAGCATCCCAGCAGTAAAGTTCGTGGAATCGGAGTCGCGGACATGACCAGAACATGCGGATATCGGCATTTCTTTATGAGGGACAGCCGCTGCAAAACTCCGAATCTGTGCTGCTCGTCGATGACTGCCAACTTCAGATTTTCAAACTCGATTTCCTCCTCCAGAAGAGCATGAGTGCCGGTCAGAATTTGCGTAGTTCCGTTTTTCAGCTCTTCCGTCTGACGCAAACGGGTTCGACGGTTAGCCCCCAGCATAACGTCCGTTTTGATTCCGAGATTTTCGCAGATTTTTTTGATATTATTGAAATGCTGAATGGCCAAAATCTCCGTCGGAACCAGCAAAGCGGCCTGGGCGTGATTTTCCAGAACGATCAGCATGGCAATCAGCGCCACTATCGTTTTTCCGGAACCCACGTCCCCCTGTATCAGTCGATTCATCGGTTTTCCGGAAGCAAGATCGTTTCTGATGTCCTCCAGGCATGATTTTTGATCCTCCGTAAGCTCGAAAGGCAGTTGTAATCTGCCGGTGATTTCGTTTGTGGGGAAAAAAGGCTCCACAGCGTGCTTCGACGCAGATTCTCGAATCTGTTTCAATCGAATCATGCCGGTCAGCAGCTCGTCAATCGCAATTCTCAACCGCGCCGGATGCGAAGGCAGCAGGTCTTCGGGAGTTCGGGGAGCGTGTATCTTACGAAGAGCCTCCGTAAACGACGGCAATCCGTATTCGTTTCGAATTCGGGGAGGGATCGGATCGGGTATCTCCGGCAAAATTTTCAACAGACAATTCTCGGCGTACCTCACGGTGCGATTCGTAAGTCGAGCCGTTAAAGGATAGACCGCTTCGGGACCGATCCAGTATTGAAGCGTCGTCGGAGGAGCGATCGCGTCCGGATGAGTTATTTGAACGCCCTCCGCAGTGAAGGAGGCGCTGCCGCTGACCGTAAAAACTCCGTCCGTCGGAAGAATTTTTCTTATGAAAGGCGCTCGACAATTAAAATAAACAATGACGACCTTATCTCCTTCCTGAGTATGGCCGAAGACTTTATAGGGAGCCCCCCGTCGTCGCGGCGGCACATGGGCGGCGATTTTCAGAACGACGGAGAGCTTGTCCTTAAAATTATTAATATCTCCGGATCTGATTCGCACCGCCGTCGGAAAATGAAACAGTAAATCGATGACGCGATTTCCGAGACAACATTTTTTTAAGCATTTCAAGGTAAAATCCGAAAGCTTCAGGAATTTATCGAAAGGCTGTAACAAAAAATCTTTCATGACTTCCGACTTCCGATGATAAATGCAACTCCCAGCAGGAACATGGCGACGCTCGCGTATTGGTTCGGATTCAAGCCGGTCAAACGTAATACTCTGCAGGCGAACGCCGAATCGGGTTCCCGAAAAAACTCCGTCACAAATCTTGCAACGGCATATCCGGCGCAGAAAATTCCCGAAAGTCTGCCTTTATATCGGATATATCCCTGCCGAAGAGACAGCAACATCAGGATAAATAAAACGCCTCCCTCGAAAAAAGCTTCGTACAGCTGGCTCGGATGTCTGGAAACTCCGTCGGCGAACACGACGCTCCAGGGAACGTCGGATTTCTTTCCGCAAAGCTCTCCGTTTATGAAATTCGCAATTCTTCCGAAAAACAGCCCGACCGGAACGCCGACGGACCATAAATCCGTGAATTTCAGAGGAGAAATCCCTCTCTTTCCGCAGAAAAGAACGGCGGCCGCCGCCACTCCCGCAAATCCGCCGTAGAAGGACATGCCTCCTTTCCAAATTTTAAAAATTTCAATCGGAAAAGTCGAATAATAATCCCAATCGTAAAAAAAAACATGCCCGAGTCGCCCTCCGATTATTATTCCGGCAACGGCAACGCCCGTAAAATCGTCGAAAAAACTTTTCTCCAATCGGATCTTATAGCGCTTCGAAAAAAAAATCGCCAACTTTAAAGCAACGATTATTCCCGAAATGTAAGCCAAAGAATACCAGTGGATCGGCAGGCCGAAAACCGAAAAAGCGACCTTGGAAAAATTACAAACCACTATTTTTTCTCCCGTTTTCGGAAACAGCCGTCACCGCTTTTCCGCCTTCGATTTTGCGTCGAATTTCATTGCGGCGCAAAAACCGATTCTTCGCGGCAACCTTATCTGCAGTTTTAAAACAAACGGATTTTTTAATAAAGCGTTTTATGATAATCTTGGCCGCATATCGGGAGAAGGAATTTGGACATTAATCCGATCGACATAACTGAAACGCTCGCAGCCAAGATGAATCTTAACTTCAGCAGAGTGGACGACAACGAAATTTCCGTTCAGCTGAAAAACGAAGCTCCCCGCTATATTCTCTCGGTCATACTCAGATCCGATTGCGATATCATTTATTTTTCCTGCGACATGAATCTTTACGTGGCGAAAGAAAGATACGCTTCGGTTACGGAGGCAATCGTAAAGGCCAACGAAAAAATCTGGGTCGGACACTTTGATTTGATATCGTCCGCCGCCAATCGCATCGTATACAGTCTGACGATACCTTTTGTATCGTCTTTTTCGGCGGATGAAGAAGTTATGGAATCTCTGATTCAGTTGGTCACCGACGAATGCAACCGGTTTTATCCCTACTTCGCCATGATAATCGAATGCAAAGAACCCTTTGATTTCCCGATTAACACCTTGTTTTTGGAATCGGCCGGAGAGGCTTAGTGACGGAAAATAAGGTATTGCCTGATTAATATAGATTAAATTTTTCAAATACTAACAGTTTTACAGATAACGTCAGCTTTTTTCTGATTTAGATAGCATTTGGTTTTTCGTTGCAATCTTGCGGAGTAATGTCGAGTTCCGTCATCAGATCTGTTTTTTAGGCAGCTGATTTTATCCGATGAATAACAAGTTGATAATAAACATCAACATCGAGAATCTTCTTCAAAAGTCTTGATATTCGGCGAAATCCGCAACTGACGCTGCCGGATGATAAATTGTTTAAAATATCCATCCGGAAGGAGCTTACTTTATTATTCTGGCGATCGAACGTCTTGAAAAGATGAATCTTTCCAGCAACTAAGTCAACGGCTGCTCTTATGACTACGAATGAACGCTTCTTCCTGCCGTCGTGTTCCCTCCTTCCCTGAAATTTGTACCGCATGATCGATTGTCGTCGACGCATTCGCGCTTTGAATTATAATAACTGTTCATTTTTTCCGTTAGTCGATAACAAACCTTGCGCCGGCGCACACATATTACGCCGGACTTGCAGTATCAGTTTGTGTGGAAAAGGAAAAATATTCCTACAAAGTGCTGTTTGGCGATATCGCCGTGCGGCTGAGAGACATAATAAAGGAGATAATGTGCTCTTTAATTTTTATCGGCGAAACCGAGAATATAAATTGAAAATTTATCAGTTCTTGTATTTCAAGCCATAACGCCCCGGCCGGGCAAAGCTTAGAATTTCAATCCGAGAACTTCTTTTTAATTTTTTAATAAAGGCATGTCGAGTCACTGTCCGCCGAAACGGTTCGAAAAATATACGGCTGAAGAAGAGTCAGAGGATCTTAAGCATTTCCTCCGATTCGACCGCACCAATTACCCCGCAGCAAAAAAGTAAAGAAATTAAAAGAAACCGCCGCCGTCAACTTATTTGAGAAAAATCAACGGCGGCGGTTCTGTAGAGAGAAGTCTCGCTTCGTCTTTCGGCAGCGGCCGCCGCGCGCGCGCGCCCCTCAGCGGGAAACGGCGGCGCCGATTTGCCGAAAATCCCGTTTACAGCCGAGTGTTCGGCTCTCTGTTAAAAGAGAAGCTGCTGCTGCTCACGCGATTCGGTTCTCTGTTAAAAGAAACGTTGCCTGTGGTGCTGCTCACGCGATTCGGCTCTCTGTTAAAAGAGAAGCTGCTGCTGCTGCTCACGCGATTCGGTTCTCTGTTAAAAGAAACGCTGCCTGTGGTGCCGCTCACGCGATTCGGTTCTCTGTTAAAAGAAACGTCGCCGGTGTTGTTCACACGACGATTCGGCTCTCTGTTAAAAGAAGCGCCGCTGCTCGCCTGCTGCGATGATTTCTTATAATGCTCATACCAGTGATCCGAAAGCAACCCCTGTTCTAATTTCTTATAGAAATTGTGAAGCCCCAACGGATCTCCTTCTACGTAGTTGCTGGAAAGATTCATCTTTTCAAGACGTTCGATCGCAAGAATAATAAAGTGAGCTCCTTCCGGATGGATATATTTAAACAATTTATCATCCGGCAGCGTCAGTTCAGGCATTTCAGGCTGGTGTTTACTAAAACAGCCGTATCTTTTCAAAGCCTTAAGAGTGTGTTCTAATTTGACCAGAATAGCCAGTTCTTGTATAACATCCTCTATATGAATGAACATCTGGACCATTTCCGAATCCGGAGTTGCCTTTACCTTCTCCATTATCAGGTATTTATAGAATTCCAGGTTCCAAATAAGGTCTTTTACAATTTCCAGTGCCAATGCGGCGTCACAGCCTACCATCCGTCTGGCCTGTTGCTGCTCTTCTGCTTCGGTCAACGAATAGGAGCCGATATTCCAAACTTCCATAGGAGCTGTCGCTGCCTTATCGGAAACCTGAGCTTCATTTGCCAAAGGATCCGCCGCGAGCGACGAATGAGACCCTTCGCGGGTCAACGAACCGCTTGATGGAGCGGTATGATGCTCGCTGCTGCTCGTCGGCGTCGGCAAACTTCCCAACAACGCCGCAATCGACGTATCACTAAAATTACCTGCAGGTGAAGCGACGCCCGAACCCTGTCCCATCACCGTGAATCCGGGGCCCGTACTGACGGCAAGGGCCATGAGCCCGCAACCGATTATTTTTCTCATTATATCCTCCTGATTTAGCTAACAATCGAATTATAGTTTTGTCTAATTAAAAAAAAGTTAATTTTATAAAAAAACGATATTTTTTTTAATATGCGAATAAAATCAACTGTCCCCTATAAAAAATACCGCGTACAAATAATATGCCTGTTGCCGGCATATTAGCGTTCGTATCTCCGCAGGAGGTCGCTTTCTAAAACCAGCATCGCCTTCCGCAGGACGGACACATGATTAGCCGAACGGTTGATGCGTTTCGACTTTTCCCTTGCGCCTTTTTCCGGTATTTTTGATCTTGTTTGATGCCGGACTAGCTCAGTCGGTAGAGCAGCTGATTTGTAATCAGCAGGCAGTCGGTTCGAATCCGACGTCCGGCACCATCTGAAATTTAAAAACCGAATCAGGCTTTTTTTCGAGCTCTGGAATTCCCGAACGGTGCATAAGCGGCGGTACTTGCGTCCTCTTTGAGAAAACAAGATAAATTGCCGCTTTTATTAACACACGCCCGTGATCGTTTCCCCGAACGGCGCCTGTTTCCCGAGTCTTTCTCGGACGCAAAATCGCCCTCCCCTTTCGGAACTTCACGGAAAGATGTCGTTTTCCGCATAAAATGATGCAAATTCGTCACAGTATAAGTTGAATTTACACGCGTATTTCTCTGCGGACACGATTTCGCTGTTTTTTATTACTGCGAAGCAGCCTCGGCGAATGATTCGGACGAAGGAGACTATGCGCATATTTTAACGGAATTACCGCCTCCGTGTTTTGCCAGATACATAAATTTATCGGCGATCGAAATGGCGTCGTGTAAAGAAATGTTTCCCCCCGGTTCGATGCAGCATACCCCTATGCTTACGGTGCAATGGGCATTATAGAAGGAGGAATCTTCTATTTTTTTCTGAATACGGTGGGAAACTTCTTCGGCGACGGATTTCGTGACGTCGTTCATGAGTATGACAAATTCATCTCCTCCGTATCTGGCGACGACGTCGGACGAGCGTATATATTTTTTTATCATCCCGGATACATGCCTCAATACGGAATCGGCAAAGGAATGTCCGAATTTATCGTTTATTAATTTAAATTTATCTATGTCCAACATGATGACCGCAGAGCTTGACGGACATCGCTCTTTGTTTTTCAGATAATCTTCGAAGTAGGAGCGATTATATACTTCTGTTATGGAATCTATGGTCGATATATACAGGCTTCTCTTCAATTTTTTCGCAAATACATCGTATAATTTTTTATATCTTATAAGGGAATAGAGCCTGTTTTTTGTTATGAGGGGATTATCTTCGGTACCCATGATATCGGTATAGCCTATGTCCGCTTTTACGGCCAGCTTCGCCTTATCTCTGCCGCCGGCGTCAAATGTTAAAACAATCGGTTTGTATCTGTTTGTTTTTCTCAGACGCAGACTGGCGCAACATTCGTTTGCCTGGGTATGATTGACGTTTATGATGAACAGATCCGAGTCGCTGATGTTATCAGCCACCGGCCATGTCCTCAGCATGACTATTTCAATATTTTCGAGAATGCTTTCGTGCAAAAAGTCGACGTTATCATGGAAAAATGTGACTATTTTTCTTGTCTCCCCTTCGTCGAGATACATATTACCTATGAGATTTTCGTCGAACATATTTTTCATTTTTATCGGAACATTTATCCTTCTCAGAAGATCTTCCCTATCCGTGTCAGAACTCAAAATATCTTCTAATCTCAAAGGCGGAATATTCTGCTCCGATTCCGTCAGTCCGATTATGGGAATTACTCCGCACAATTGCCTGAGAACGGAGAAAAAATCGAAAAATAATCCGGAGGATTTCCCGGATATATTTTTCGGAAGAGATAAAAAAACCGCGTCTACGGATTGAGTTCTGATTATTCTCAGCGAGTCTTCAAGAGATCTGGCAAACAACAAAGAACAATAGGACTCCTGCAAACTCGAAGAAATTCGAGAAACATTTAACCCATCCTCATTTATTATCAGAATCCGGGCAACCATTAATTTTGTCCTCGATACATTTAAATACGGACTCCACAAATTTATCAACAGAAACGGGTTTTGTTAAGAATACATCCAGCATTTCTGATATATTTTTTTTGCATTCGGAACCGTAGGCCGATAATCCGACGATCGGCATAAGATTTGACGCCTGTTCGGATTTCATTTTTGTAATTAGCTTTTCGGTAAAAGATTCCGAGGCTATTTCCGTGTTTATCACGGTCAAATCCAGTTTGGTTTCCTTGACCTTTATCAAACCGTCCATGGCGGACTTTGCAACATAAACGTCGAAACCGTTTGCCGTCAAAACATCCTCGTAAAGTTTACGGTGCAGCGCATTTTTTTCAATCAGAACGGCCGATTTTTTAAACAGATTCGTTTGCATATTCCTTCTCGAATGTATTAACAAAATCTAAATTACCATCAAAATTATTAACAAAAAGTTACTGAAATCTTAAAAAGATGCTAAAAACCTTAACAGGTTCAAATCGATGATGATAAAAAAATAACCCCCCGACAAAAGCCGGGGGGTTACAAAATTCGTCCCGATTCGCCGGAAAAGATCAGGTCTGTTCGCGCTCCGAAGAAAGCTTCAGGAATTCGCGATTCAGTCCGCAGACCGCAAAAAACCAAACCAGCAGAATTATCGCAAAAATTATCGCAATCAGGGGCGCCAGCTGCACCAAAGAGGATCCGGTAAATATCACGTTCAGCAGCAGGAATTGAATGGCGGCGCCTCCGGATTTTCCGGCTCTTCCGCCTATGACGTCGACGGCCGCTTTACCCTTCGACTTCAACTCCTCGTCCAACGGAATATAACTCATTTCCTTAGTCGGATCGAACAGCGAATATTTTACCCCTTTGCTGAGTACGTTTTGCAACAATCCCACCCAAGTAACCACGCTTAATATTTGAATTCCCCAATGCTCCGCAAACGGCATAAGTTCTTTCTTAAATATTATGCAGGCGAAGAAAATTAAACCCGTTAAAAATATCATCAGCGGAGTCGCCATTGCGGCCGTAAACCAGGTGCATCTGCGCAGTATATTCGCGCCGATCAGCATGAAAACTATGGAGGCGACGCCGGTCCAGGTCTGCAGTCCGCCCATAAAGGCGCTGAAAGTTTCTTCGGAAGGATAGAGGAGCTTGGCCTGCCCTTTCCACATAACTTCGACAAGATTGATGCTTACCCCGTAGCAGACGATGAGAAGCACGATAAAGCCGAGATATTTGGAGCTCAGAATGTACTTAAAACTCTCGCCGAGACTCAGCTTTTCCTTCTTCTTTTTCGGCTTGCCGACGTCGTCCGGATTGAAAAACCGAGGATCCGTCAATACGCGGCTGTTCAGCCAATAGTAGATAAAGATGATGACGAAACAGGAGGCGACGCTTATCCAGGCGATAAGATTGGCCCCCTTAACCACCTTCAAAGTTTCACCGGAAACTATGAGGGCGAGATTGGCTATAAAACCGAACATGGCGTAGAACCTTTTCGATTCCTTCAGGGAGGTAACGTCGTTGGCAAAACGCCAGAACATGAGACTGACCATCGCGCTTCCCCAGAGCTCCGCCATCACATAGAAGGAAGAAAAAGTCCATCCCCCCACGGGAATCAACAGTTTTTTCGCAAATTCATTCGATACGCCGGAAAAATCTCCGCTCAGCGAATTATGAAAGGGATAGAGCAGCGCCGCAAACAGCGCAAAATAAATCATGAACGCGGATACGATTATATAGAATACCGAGTTTTTGGAGAAAGCGTTGGACAGTTTGGAGTAGATCACCATAAACAACACCGCCGCCGGCAGAACAAACCACAGTTTTAATGTGGGTATGGTCTCCGCCCCCATGTTGGTGACCACCAAAGCGTCCTTTGTCGCTCTTAACATGCTGTAATTAAGCAGTATGCACATCATCATAAAGGCCATCGGAAGAAATTTTTTCAGCTCCCAATTGTGTATCGGCCACAATATCGATCTTAATCCGGTAAATTCCTTCGATTCGACCTTTTTTGCAGTCGATAAAAAAAATTCATTCTTATCATCCGCCATAATATTCTCCATAACTGAAACGGCAAAACGGGGCGAATTATATCATAATCTCTTTCCGTAACTCAAATTAAAACTGCGGGAAATTACAATCTTTTCGAAAGAGGTCAATTCGACTTCCGGAGCCGATTTTTATTTTTTCTGCCGTTATTCATTGCTTCCTCGAAGACGCGGATATAATCGTCGATCATGGCATCGTTGTCCGTAAAGATCTCGGCTCGCCGATATCCGAGTTTTATCAGCGATTTCCTCAAATTTCCGTCGAAAACAATCTTCTCGACGGCTTTTTTGATTTCCTCGACCGAGTATGGATCAAAATACAGAGCGGCGTCTCCCGCAATTTCCGGAAGGCTTCCCGCCGTACTGCTCGCCACCGGAACGCCGGCAATCATCGCTTCGATCACCGGAATTCCGAATCCTTCATAAACGGACGGATGTATGAATGCAAGAGCGTGTGACATTAATATATTCAGATCTTTTTCAGGTACGAAATCAAGGCCGATTATTCTGTCTCCGAGATGCGACTTTTCGGCGCCGGCCGCAGCAATCTTTTTGGTTCCGTTTCCCGTTATAAGCAATTTTATATTTTTTGCCTTTTTATTGGCGGGGTCTCGGATAAAATCGGAAAAGGCTTTCATAAGCCTGGAGTAATTCTTCTGCGGCCAGGCGCATGAGGTGTATATCAAATATTCTTTATCCTTAAGACCGTATTTTTCGAGAACGTTTTTTGCTTCCTCCGCGGAAGCGTCTCTCTTTAAACGATTTGCGACTTTAATGTATATTTTCTCGATTTTGCTTTCCGGCAGACGAAATTCCTCCCTAAGGCGTCTTTTGGTAAAATCGGAAACCGTAATTATTTTTTCGGCATACTTTACCGAAGCGGACATATTGATGTGTGCCAATTTAACGCCGAAGGGAGGGTACAGTGCACCAATATCCTTGTATGCCAGATCGTGGACGGTGCACACCATAGGCGTCACGAATGCCGCCGTATTTTGTCCCGCCGCCGGATCCCATATCAGATCGCAACTGTTATCCGCAAAGAGTGCGTCGAAAAATATCAGCTGTTGCAGTTTACTTTCCATAAACCCTAAAGTCACAAAATTCAACCAGCGGAAGACAAGATCGAGAATAAAAAATCCCTTTTTCGGATGCACAAAAATCGTTTTAACGTTTTCCGAAGAAGAAGCAAAATTCAAAAAGGATTTGTTGGTACATTCCGAAACTAAAAAAATCAAGCGCCAATCGGGTCTTTTTTTTATGATCCCCTGCAGAATGTTTTTGGTAAGTATTTGTATCCCTCCTACGAATTTTATGAATGTTAAATCGACGATAACGTCACGGGTAAAGCTTGTCGGTCTGTTTTTCAGTACCGTTATCCTTTCCCGTGAAAAAAAATCCGTTACGCCCGCCATGCAAACGAGCTTAAAAAATATCATCGCGGTAAAAAAAACAATAAAACATGCGACGAAAACGGCGCACTTGAGGGTTATTTTTTTTACGGTTTCTCCGTTATTCATTTTTGCAGACCTTACGGTACCGGGGTTAAACCGAATCTTTTTTCGATATCATAAAACTAAAAAAAGCCTAATAATTTATTAAGAAGGAATGACAGTCGGCAACGCTGTCGGCTTAAAAACGGAAAGAACTTACGGATTACGACTCGGAAAACGGATATAAAATTTTTCGTTGCTTTGTATATTTCCGTATGTTCTCCCAATTCATATTTTCTGACGTCGGGCATATGGTAATCTCTTATTCGCAAATATTTTCGCTACTCTTCCCCGGCTCGAAAAATTCTTCCGAGGTTTTCACAGTCTGAGATGTTAACAAAAATGCGACAGTATCAAAATCAAGTCAATTCTCTTGCTCTCGGGAAACAAAACCAAGCGGCGGCAATCCCTGCCGTTGCCGGGCTTTTTTTCCGAAGTACATGACATCATTACCGAATTTGCCGCTTTGTATTATCCCGAGCGCTTGATTTTATCTTGATTTTGCAACGCCCTCCCCTCTCCTTTGGAAAACCAAAGCATTTTATTCGGCGTTTTTTGCCTTTCTCCGTCAGTGTATCGACTTCATTATTTTTTTAAAAACTTTAAGGAGACCTTATCGCCCGCAATTGCCGCTTGTTTTTCAGCAACGGCCTTATCTGATGATCCGAATATTAGCGGCTCCTTTAATTTTCTGAAACTCTTTAATTCTATCAAAAAACAACATATAAACAATCAATTACTACCGGCTAAAGCCGGAAGTGTGTTTAGTATCTGAAGATACGCCGAGTGAGGACAAATCCTTCTTATCGTCTTCAAACTTAGAAACACAGACGTTGCATTTGAGTTTTTGATACACTTTTTCCTATCTCACACAGGCTGTTTCGCTGAGAATCCATTGAACTTTTCTAACTTCTTTGAAGTCCGTAAA
>JAISMS010000046.1 GCA_031276565.1 Holosporaceae bacterium
TGGCGGCGCACCAATCTCAATCATTAAACAATATATCGAATCCCAAAACTCGCCACTTTGAGCGTAAAGCGCCTTATATCCCCGCCATAAATGACGGGGTTTTACGGCGCAATTGATAACCGGCCCCGATATTTATTTTTTCTCCCAATACGTTTTCATTTTCGCTCGTCAGCATTTTCATCGCAACACACGCGTCGTACGCCTCTTGATACGTTCCCTGCGACATTTTGCTTTTCAATTCGGTGAGCAATTCCGGAACATGTACCGTCAACTTCATGGCAATCAATGCTTTGTCCGTTGAAGTCAATCTTTTCTTTTCTCCGGTGACGGACGTTTGACCTGCAAGTTCCGCCGTTCGGGCCTTCACCTGATCTTTAAACCACTCTCTTTGAGATTCCTTGTTTATTGTACTTATGTCTCCGCCGTTTAACAAAATATCATTAATTTTATCAAAATCCTTTAGTGTTTTTATCCTCAAAAAAATCTATAAGAATCGGGATTTGAAACAATTGCCGCTATATAATTCTGCAATCCGCGTCCCTTTTTTAAATTTTTAAACATTCCCAAATCGTTCATTAATTCGTTCATGGTCGGAACGGCTCCGGCGGAAATTCCCGCCCCCGTATAGAAAATAACTTTTTGCGTTTTTATTATCTCCGCCAATTCTGCAACCGACATATCCTTCGGAGTTCCGTTGCAAACCAATTTTTGATCCTCCGGGAAATAAGACTCTTCGCCGCGGCCGTCGAATTCTCGTAAATCGCGATCCGATTTCGAATAATAAAGCATATCCCCGTTTCTTTTGAAAAATTCTTTGGATTTCTCCTCTAGCGACGCCCAAGATTTTTCGTCGCAGGATATGACGACGTCGTCGTTGCCGGGGAACGAGACGTTAAATTTTTCGCAGGATTCGTTTTTAATGCCCCATCTCATGGCGTCAAGACTTTCAACGGAGAGAATCAAGAACGGCAGCAGAAAAAAACCGTAATGCCGACGCGCGCGAAAGCCCCTCATAATTGTTCGCCTTCATAAAAATTAACGGCAACAATTTGCCGAGATTTGTGTTATAATCGAAAAACCGCGCCGCGTCCATCAGAGGACTCGATTTTCTTTCGGCGGTTCGCCGTAGAAAATTTTTAAAAACGGCCGTCCGCGGTTACGGAGGAAAGATGCGTCGAGTTTTTATGTTTTTTGCGATGTTTTCATTCCGGGCCGTCGACGCGACGACCGTCGAGGAATTAAAATCGCTGCTTTCGAATAGCGAAGCGGAGCTGATAGACGTGAGAAACACCGACGAATATATGGAAGAACACATCGAGGGAGCTAAAAACATCCCTCTGCCCATACTGGACGTAAAACAAATTTCCGGAAATAAAAAACGAATCGTCGTGCACTGTAAGTCCGGAAAACGGGGAGAAAAAGCCCGGGAGCTTCTTAAAAAACAGGATCCGTCCCTCAGGGTCTCCAATCTGGCCGGCGGTATTTTAGAATGGAAAAAGTCTGATCTTCCCCTGAGGTCCATAAATTCGACTCTGCCGATAATGAGCCGGGTGCAGATTATTGCCGGATCGCTGATTTTGTTCGGTTCCGCCGCCGCTTTTTTCATCAATCCGTATTTTCTGGCAATTCCCGCGCTTACGGGAGCGGGATTGCTTTTTGCCGGCATTACGGGACGGTGCGGAATGGCCAATTTGCTTATGCTCGTCGACTCGAACAAGTAGCGCCAATGCACAGGCAAAATCTAACGGAAAAATTAGACCGCTATTATCCGAAAGATAACCGGGAAAAATCCGACCGGATAAAAATACTGCGTTTTTTGAGAGACCATGAGAATTGTTTCGAGCGATCTTTATCCGTTGGACACTTCACCGCCTCCTGTTGGCTGGAAAACCGCGACGGCACAAAATTCCTCCTGACTCTGCACAGGAAAGTGAAAATGTGGTTGCAGCTCGGAGGGCATGCCGACGGAGATCCGGATCTTATCCGGGTCGCGCTGAAGGAGGCTCGCGAGGAATCGGGACTGAAAAACATAGGACTGCTGTCGGAGGAAATATTCGACGTCGGAGTTCATCCGATTCCCGAATATAAAGGAACTCCGGCGCATTACCACTACGACGTCAGATTTTTAATGAGGGCGGAGGACGAAAACGAAACCATACAGATTTCGGAAGAGTCGGAAGATCTCCAGTGGTTCTCCGAAGTGCCGACGGACAACTGCGACCTGAACCGGATGTTCGAAAAATGGAAGAATTTACAATAAAAGAAACTGCGGACATAAACGGTGCGGTTGCAACCTAAACGGAATATTCGAAAAATGGAAGAATTTATAATAAAAGAAACTGCGGACATAAACGATATTCTTCATCCTCCCGGGGGCCTTTCCGAGGAAGCAACCGGAGACTGGCGGAATTCCGCGTCGGCGACGGGGTTTTTCTTAATTCTTCGTCCTCCCGAACAGCATTCCCGAAGAGTTATTCGGCAAGCAACCGGAGACCGGCGAGGACCTTTTTATTTAGTCCCCCCCGCCCTTCCCTGACAGATTGCAAAATAATTTTATCAAAAACCGTCGACTTGCCATTCGAAACGAATACGCCGCAATCTCCGAAAATAAATTTTCGCCCTATAACTCTAATTCTCAGAAGAAATTATTTTTCCCCTTTGCCGTACCAGACGGTTATGTGCGCCTCCGTGTCACTATCGGCGCCCTTGATTGAGCTTTTTTCTGAATTTCTCGCTTCAAATTGGAGCGTCTTTGTCTTTGTCTGTCTTGCACCATTTTCTGCAAATCATGCGTCAACAACCTCATTTCTACCCTTTGGAAAAATCTTGCCAGATCAGGATCCTTGTTAGCGAAGCGAACGCTGTTGCCGCGACTTGACAAAGCGTCGACAGCCCTTACGATGGCGTCTCGAACGATCAGCATATCGGGAGACGGACTACCCGAAACGGGCGCCAAAATTTCTTTGGCATGGTCGAATAACGCCGTTCCCGCTGATTCAACTGCGCTCAGATATCTTTTGAGATCCGACATTTTATTCATATTGAGCAATGCGGAGTAGACATCCGCCATCTTTTTTATCGCATCATGAGTTGCATTGGCGCCGGAGCTCCATCCGAGAAAAGCCTTTCCTTGCAATTTTTTCTCCCCTCTCATAATTTGATCAAATAAATCCATGACCCCCATTCCGATGGCGCCCTCCACTCTGGCCACCCATCCTCCCAATTGAGATTGGGCGGCTTTATCATTTCTGCCGAATGGACTCGAAGTATTGTAAAGCGCAGCAGTGGCATCATCCGCAACGGCGAGCGAAAAAATCAATAAAAATCCTATCTTTTTCACGGTAATCCTCCATAAGTTAATTCAATCGGATTTGACTATAAAGCTATTTTATTAAAACAAAGTTAATTTACAAAAAAATTTACAATTATCGGAAAAAAATTTATTCAGCCTTCGCGCCGAAGTTTATTGGCGGCGTTACGGTTTTTTCGTCGGAGATCTTCACTATGCCGAATCTCAAATATCTGACTCCGGTAAATATCGTCATCACGACGGCACACCGGAGCAAAACCGTCCCGGCGTTTTTCAGCGAAGCGATATCCGGAAA
>JAISMS010000051.1 GCA_031276565.1 Holosporaceae bacterium
CTTACTCCCTCCGTAACGGCGTCGTAAATTTTATACTGTCCGACGTCCTCGTAGACTCCCCAAATTATCTTTATTTCTCTCTTTCCGGGAACAAATACTTTACTCGTAACGAGATAATGGCGATCCGTCGTTTGCTTCAGGCCGACAACGGAAAATTTAGCATCTTTATATTCTTTAAAATTGGAGGCATATAATTTCACCAGCATATTTATAAAGCAACGGACGAATTCTTCCTTTTGATCCGGCTTTATTTTGTTGCCGTAGCGACCGAGGGCAAATTGCGTCATCTTATCCGTCTTAAAATTTTCCTTCACTATTTCCGTAAATTTTTTCGTAACCTCTTCGTCCGAAATACCCGGCGTATTTATGACGGCGATTGCCCGATTTCCCAATTTTTGTACGAATTCCTTGCAGAGAATCTGCGCATCGGACGGCGCCGCAGAAAGATCTCCGCCGGATAAAGCCGGTAACAGCAATGCGAAAATTATCAAAACAAAACGTGATTTGAACACAAAACTTCTCCTCAATCCGCGACGCGGAGATTATAACCGACGCTCTTCCCGTTTTCCAGTGCAAGAAAGGCCCTGTAAACGGGATTTTGCGAATTTAAAACAGCCGGAAGATTTCAAGCGTAACTATGAGCGCCCTATAAACTCTCTCTTTCCGCGCGGAAATCGGATATTTGCTCGACGAGCAACGGAATTTTCTTTTGAATGCGGCAATACTCGCCGATCCTGTTGCAGCAACTGCAAACGGATTGGCGGACATTCTCTTCCGCTCCGCAATGTCCGCATTTCCAAATAAAAATTACATGTTCAGACTTCAAAGGAGTCGATAAAACTTCCGCGGCGGCCCGTTGCAATTCCGTCCCTTCCGATTTTTCGGCGACCTTCCTCAATTCCTTAACGATGAAATCAAACGGTTCTTTTTCATAGGCCGTCAATAAATTTTGAAATGCCTGACTCCACATTCCTTCCCGCATAAAAAACTTAGCCGACTCAAAATATCCCGTCCATGATTCGGGAACGGCGTTCGCCAGTTTTACGACGAGCCTCGCCTGCTCGGACAGCGATAAATCTTTGGTCGCCTCTGCGTAACTTCGAAACACCTTCTGATCCGGAAAAGCTTTGAATGATTCGCTCAAAACTTTGCGGGCACTTTTATATTCTTCATTTTTCAGCAAAAGTTCCGCGTATGCCACGGCGTTTTCGGACAGTTCGGGAGCCAATTTGAAGGCCTTTTTCAGAAGATCGATGTTTTTTTCTCCGATCCCCTCTTCGGCATAAACGATTGCTTCCGTAAGACGGGATTTGTTCGATTTTTTCAAAGAGCCGAGATGTTTTTTTGCTTCGACGAAATTTTTGTTTCTTACGGAAATCGCTATGGCTTGCAAAATCAACCCCTGAGCATTCGGGGATATTTTCAGAGCGGAATTCAAGGCCGCCAAAGCGTCCCGGTCGGAGTTTTCCTTAATCGCCAGCCGACATAAACCGCAAGCTCCGAGCGCGGTATCCTTTTCCAGCTCGCCGAGGGCGTAAAAAATCGCCTTCGCGGAAGACTCGTCGCCGTCGATCAGACTTCGCTGCCCCTTAAGCCATAAAATCAAAGGGATGTTACCGAGGTATTTTTCCGATTTCTTCAAAAATTTATCCGCGGCAACCTTGTCTTTTAACAATATCGCGGAAAAAGCAGCCTGCAAGCCTTCCAGTCCTTTTTCGTATCCGGGTTTACGGGCGAATAAGCGACGAATAAAGTTTCCGATACTTCGGCAAAGGTATGACAATATTCCCAGGATAAATATTACCGCCGCAAGATGAATACTGATCGAATTACCTTTGATCTCAAAGGAAGCAACGCCGCCGTAATAAATTGCGCCGCCGACCAGAAATAAAAACAGCATAATTCTTAAAAGTGATAACATGATTAATGAATACCCGGCTTTATATTTTGAAGATCGGAGCTTTCGTCCGATTTTTTCTCCTTTTCGGAACAATCGCAAATCGACGACAGCACGTAGCCTGAAATTTCTGCCATTTTTCTTCTGTTAACCTTTTTGAATCTTACGATCTTTCTCAAGACATTGCCGCAAATTTCCATGGGCTTTCCGTTGGAAATAACATTGATTCCGTCGGTCAGTTCGTCAACCAGTTTAATAAGCTCTTTATCGCGGGCAAACAACTCTTTGAATTTGTGCATTTCTTCCTCAAAGGAATCGTCTGCCTCTATTTTTGATCGAAGAAGCATCCAGGTTTTCCACTTTTGCCTCAGTTTATTGCGATCTTCGGTCGGACGACGGGCGGATTCGCCGGAAGGAGTTTCCCGAAGCAACCCTATTTCCTTATCCAGGCGGATAATCTCTTGTTTTAAAAGATTTATTTCTCTTCTCGTTTCCGTTTCCCCTTCCGTCTCCGTTTTCGAACAGATCACGACGGCCGGGTCTTTTCCGAACAAACTCCACGGTTCGCAATTGCAATGACGAAACTCCCGAAAAACGAAAAACGTCGCGGCAATTCCCGATACCGCGGCGATTCCCCATATACGAAAGCCGCCGAAAAACTTAGTCTTCTTCCCGCTTTCGTTTATTTTTTTATTCAAAACCGCCCTCCGATTTTTGACGCCGCAATTAACCTTCGATAACTCGCTTCACCGAACAAACCTCCGGGAGATTCCCCCGCAAATCACAGCCATTCGAATTCTTTTCGGCCTTGCGGAAATTTCTTAATATTTATTTTATCATATATTTTGCCCGGCCAAAAGCAACGGAACTGCGACATCGACGACGCCCGTAACGACAGCGCATATTATGTATCGACGGTTATCGTCAATTTTGAAATTCGAAAAGCAAAGGAAGACTTCGGGACTCGGAGAATCCCCGACCCGATCGCCGTCGAAAAACCGGCGACAACCGAAACCGGTTATCGGAACAGATTTCAGGATATCAAAAATAAAATCAATCACGCATCTATTATTTTTCTCAAAAGATCATTTAATATTTGCGCGTTTGCCTTTCCTTCGGTTTTTTTCATGGCTTGGCCGATAAAAAACCCGAAAAGTTTGGTTTTGCCGTTTTTATACTCCGCGACCTTGTCCGAATGCTCATCCAGCACTTCCTTTAAAGCAGCTTCTATGGAAGCCGAAGAGGTAATTTGCTCCCAACCTTTTTCCGCAACTATGCGAGACGGGGATTTTTGAGTTTTCCACATGAACTCCAAGACTTCTTTGGCCGTTTTTCCGGAAATTACGTCGGTTTTTATGAGGACAGCCAATTCCCCCATGTCTTCGGGAGATATGCGGGATTCTTCAACGGTTTTTCCGTATCTGTTAAACAGAGAAAATAATTCCACCGTTATCCAATTGGAAAGTAATTTTGCGAAATCCGCGCCTTTTCCTGCGCTGTCCAGCGCTTTTTCGTAAAAATCCGCCACCTCCTTTTGGGAGGCGATCAGGCATGCGTCGTAACGGGGCAAACCGTATTCGCGCTGCAGCCTTTCGCTTTTGGCGTCCGGCAATTCCGGAATTGTTTTGCGAATGGCGTCCACCCTGGATTGTTCCAATATCAGCGGAGGCAAATCCGGTTCCGGAAAATACCGATAATCGTGAGCATCCTCCTTCGATCTCATGCAGCGGGTTTTTCCGGTAGCGCTGTCAAACAATCGGGTCTCCTGGTCGATCTCTCTTCCGGATTCTAAAATTTCCCTCTGTCTTTCGATTTCAAAATTGACGGCGGTTGTTAAAAATTTTATCGAATTGACGTTTTTCACCTCCGTTCTGGTTCCGAATTCGGTTCCGGGACGGTGGAGGGAAATATTCAGATCCGCCCTCATGCTTCCTTCATCCATATTGCCGTCGCAGGTTTTCAGATATCTCAGAATCGATCTTAACTTACGCAAAAAAGCTGCGACCTCTTCGGCGCTTCTCATATCCGGTTTGGTGACAATTTCCATCAGAGCGATGCCGGAACGATTCAAATCTATAAACGATTTTGCGGGACTTTGATCATGGATACTCTTGCCGGCATCCTGTTCCAGATGAATATGATCGATGTTTATTCTTTTTTTCCCGCCGTTTGCGTCTTCGATATCGACATATCCGCCGCTGATAATCGGATGATAGAACTGAGATATCTGATATCCCTGCGGTAAATCCGCATAAAAATAATTTTTCCGATCAAAAGACGATACCGGATTAACGGTTCCGTTCAATCCGAGTCCGGTTTTTACGGCCTGATCTATGCAGAACGAATTGATAACCGGCAAAGTTCCCGGAAGAGCCGCATCGACAAAGGACACATTTTCGTTCGGAGAAACTCCGAATTTCGTCGAAGCGAAGGAAAATAATTTGGAATCGGATATAATTTGAGCATGAACCTCAAGCCCGATGACAACTTCCCATTCGCCGGAAGACTCTTCAGCACAATTCACGGGCCACCTCCTTCAGGGACGGAAATTTTGCCGCCTCTTCCAGCGCGCTTCCGACCCGTATCAGCAAATCTTCTTTAAAATGCGGAGCGATCAACTGCAATCCCAAAGGACGTCCCGATTCGTCCAATCCCACGGGGACGGATATTCCCGGTAATCCGGCCATGTTGGCGGTCACCGTAAACACATCGTTCAGATACATGGTAACCGGATCTTTCGGCTCCTCCCCTATGGGAAAAGCGCTGTTCGGAGTCGTAGGAGTTAAAAGAACGTCCGCCGTTTTGAATGCCGATTCAAAATCTTTCCGTATCAATTGTCGTACCTTCAGAGCACGCATGTAGTAGGCGTCGTAGTATCCGGCCGACAATACGTAGGTTCCGATCAGAATACGACGCTTCACTTCGTCGCCGAATCCGTCGGCCCTTGTATTCTCGTAGAGTTCGTTCAGAGAAAAGCCTTTTGCTCTGAATCCGTATCGTACGCCGTCGTATCTGGCCAAATTCGAAGAAGCCTCGGCAGGGGCGATTATGTAATAGGCGGGCAGCGCGTATTTGGTATGAGGGAGAGATACTTCGACAATCTCCGCTCCCGCGTCTTTTAACATTTCCGCGCCTTTTTGCCAGAAGCGCAGGATCTCTTCCGATATGCCTTCCGCCCTGTATTCCTTCGGTATTCCGATTCGAAGTCCTTTCGGAGATTTCCCGACAAACGATTCGAAGTCGGGAACGGGTTCGGATGAGGAAGTGGAATCGTTCTCATCACGGCCGGATATTATCTTTAAAAGTATCGCCGCATCGCGGACCGTTTTAGTCATGGGGCCGGCCTGATCCAAAGAAGACGCAAAAGCCACCATGCCGTATCGGGAGCATCTGCCGTAGGTGGGCTTCAGTCCCACGATACCGCAAAAAGCCGCCGGCTGACGAACGGATCCTCCGGTATCGGATCCGAGCGCAGCGGCGCAGAGGTGCCCCGCAACCGCGGCGGCAGATCCGCCGGAAGATCCTCCCGGCACCAGTTTTTTATCTCTGCTCCAAGGATTAACCGCATTTCCGTAGTAGCCGGTTATGTTCGCAGATCCCATTGCGAACTCGTCCATATTAGTTTTTCCGAGAAAAACCGCGCCGGCTTCCAGCATTTTTCGAGAAACCGTCGATTCGTAGGGAGGAATGAAATTCTCCAGCATTCTTGATGCGGCCGTCGTTCTTATGCCTTTGGTGAGAAACAAATCCTTCAGGGCGACGGGTATTCCCTCCAGCTCTCCGGCGGTTCCCTCGGCAATCTTCTCGTCGGATTCGGCAGCGGATTTCAATGCATGATCTCCGCACACGGTAATAAATGCGTTTAAATCCGAGAATCGTTCCATTCTTTCCAGAAAGCATTCGGTGAGTTCGACGGATGAAAAATCTCCGCGCAACAGACCTTTTCTGATCTCATAAAGCGACAAATTATACATTTCGACACTCCGCACGCAGAAACCGATATTATACTAGATAATTTTTTATAAAAATGGAAGGTAAAGATTCTGATGTTGCATTGTTATTCCTCAATTTTTTATCCGTTTATGCGGCGGCACGATCTATTTCTCCGCCGCCCAACACCCTGTGACCGTCGTAGAAAACGCAATGCTGTCCGGGCGCGACTCCGTACTCCGGCTGAAGCAATTCCGCATGATATCCCGCGGAAGTTTTCATGATTTTCGCCGATTTTTTCGGCCCCGCCGATCGAATTTTTACTTCGCATTCTCCGAGATATTCTTCGTTCAAAAATTTTACGTTTTTCAGAAAAATTTTATCGACTTTCAAGCCGTTTTTATCCGACACGATCACGATGTTCCGCAGCGCATCCGTTTCGCGCACGAAAAAAGGCCCGCCGGAAAGACCGAGCCCTTTGCGCTGCCCTATGGTATAACGGCTCGTTCCCGAATGCTTGCCCAAAATCCTACCGGATTCGTCTACTATATCTCCCTCAGCCGAAATTTCGGAGGAATTTTGTCTTAAAAAAGACATATAGTCGTTATTCGGCAGAAAACATACATCCTGGCTTTCGGATTCTTCCGCCGACGGAAGACCGAATTTGCGGGCCAGATCGCGGGTATAACTCTTCGAAGGATGGCCCCCCAAAGGAAACTCCGCGAATTTTAAAATTTCCCGATCCACTCCGTAGAGAAAATAACTCTGATCCTTTTGCAAATCCTCCGCCCGAAAGAGTTCGACTCTGTCGCCGCTCTTTTTTATTTGCACATAATGACCGGTAACCAAAATTTCGGCGTCGCGCCGAAGACGAAATTCATTCAGATATTTAAACTTTATGAATCGGTTGCAAATAACACAGGGATTCGGAGTTATCCCGTTTTTATAGGATTCCGAAAAATAATCCTTAACCGATTTTTTAAAATCATCAACGCAGTCAATAACTTCGTGATCCGCTTTTAAAAAATCCGCGGTTCTTTTCGCGCCGGCAATCGCTGCGGCCGATTTGGGAGAATCGAACATCTTAAAAGTGCAGCCGATAACCTCGAATCCCCTTTCTTTCATAAGAGCGGCCGATGTTGAACTGTCGACTCCTCCGGACATGCCCACGATACACTTCATTGTTTCCTCTCCAACTCATCTCCCCAAAGATATTTACCTTTTACGGTTCCGTTCGCAAGAACTTTACGTTTTATACCGTTTTCCGAACAAACGTCAAAAATTATATGTCCGGATCTTTTCATCGGACGCTTTATTATTCTGTCTCCGCAAACCGGTTTAAAAGAATTCCGGGCTGTGATGATATAGCTGAATTTCTCGTCTTCCCGAAACAGACTTGCGTTTTTTATCCTGACATGATCTTCGGATCTGGAAATGCGCACGCAGAAATGACACCAGTCGTCCTCCCGCAATCCGCAATTTTCGGAAACGCAGGGAGCGACAACCGAGCAACCTTCGGAGTTCGCAAGTTTTTTGGCTGACAGAATGTTTTTAAATCCCTCGGGAGTGCCCGGCTCGATTACAAAAACAAAATCCTCCGTCGCGGCAAAAATTTTTTTTAAAATTCCGATTTTATCTTTCATTTCATTGAGAGAATAAACCAGAAAACTGCAGCCGAATTTTCTGTCTTTGAATTTATCGAAAAAGTCGCCCGAATCTTCCTCAAACAGCTCGACAAAAAATCCGCATCCTTTCGTGAGTTGCGTAAAAACTTTCGCCATGTTTCCGTCTTTCTCGACGGCCGTGTATGCGACGTTGATTCCTTCGGAAATAAAAAAAGCCGCCAAAGCTCCGGTACCGGATCCCGCATCCAGCACTTTATCGAATCGGAATCCCGGAACTTTTTTCCGAAAACGATTAATAACATAGGAGATTGCACCGAAAGTGGCCGGCATGCGGGCGACGGCATAGGCGACGGCCTCGCATCGGCTCATTTTTTTCCCGAAGGCAGAAGATCCGTAGGCTTTTGAAATA
This sequence comes from Holosporaceae bacterium, assembly GCA_031276565.1. Classification (GTDB taxonomy): domain Bacteria; phylum Pseudomonadota; class Alphaproteobacteria; order UBA3830; family UBA3830; genus JAIRMQ01. The sequence continues at coordinate 7,862 of JAISMS010000051.1, forward strand.
CTTGCATAGCCTTTACGCAGAGACGCCGAATCAATCTCTTCGGCGATTTTTCGCAAATCGGATTTGACGGATTCCGGCAGAGTGTACATCACGGGATTTTCACTCTGAGACCGTCCAGGGAAGCGTCCAGGATAATTTGGCAAGCCAGACGCGATCTGACGGTTAATCCGGAAGATCTGTCCAGAGTATCCTCCTCCGCCTCCGTCGCCGGCGGAAGCTTATCGTGCAAGTTCTCCACCACCAGATGACAGGCGCCGCAGACGCCGAATCCTTCGCAATTGCCGAGATGAATTCCGTTTTCCGCCGCCACTTCGAATATCGTCTGTTTTTCCGAAAAACTCGCTTCTTTTTCGTTTCCGTTTTTCAAAATGAACGTCATCTTCATTGCCCTATCTCCCCTATTGATCTTCCGCTCAGACGAGAACTTATTATATCATCCCAAAACGGAGAGAATATCGCTTCCAGATTTTTTTTATAATTAATCGCGTCCTCATAATTTTCCTTTTTTAGGGCCTCCTTTAAATTTGCCGTTTCCGTTTCGGCGTTTTTTCTCTCGACCGGAGGCAATTTATCAAGCACGGCCTCCCAAAATCCGATCATTCTTTCCGATTCGATTTTCAGATTAATATTCCTTTTCACAAGCGAATCTTCGGATAATTTTTCGGAAGCTTTTTGCAAAATCGAAGTCATTTCCTCGCGCGACAATCCGGAAGAAGGATCAACCGTAATAGTCTGTTCGACGCCGGTTCTTTTTTCGAAAGCCCTTACGTTTAACAGCCCGTTTACGTCTGCGGAAAATTCGACGACCACCCGGGCGCGACCGGCCGGCATGGGGGGAATTCCGCTCAGTTCGAATTTAGCCAAAGAGCGACATTCCTCCGCCAGAGGTCTTTCCCCCTGAACAACATGAAATGTCATGCCGGTTTGGTTGTCTTTCCCCGTGGTGTATTCTCTTTTTTCGACAATCGGAATCGGAGTGTTTCTGTATATGATCTTATCGATTCCGCCTCCGAAGGTTTCAATACCCAACGTCAACGGAACCACGTCTATCAACAGCAAATTCCCGCTCTTTTTGATCAATGAATCGGCGTATGCGGCGGCCCCCAGAGAAACAGCTTCTTCCGGATTGATTTCGTCGAATATCCGGCAGTTAAAACGGCGGCGCATTGCGTCCTTGACGACTTTTAACCTCGTCATGCCGCCGATCGCCACGACACCGTTCAATTTTTCGACTCCGGAATCTGATATAACCTGTTCCGCTATATTCATGGTTCTTTGCAGAAGATTTCGGGAAAGTTCTTCGATGATCGCCCGGGACAACTTAAATTCGTATTTCTTCCCTCTGCGAAAATAGTCCGCCTGAACCTCCGGGGAGCTTCCGGATATTTCCTTTAGAAATTTAGCCGTCATTCGACCGTTTTTTTTCTCGTTTTCGCCGATGCAATCGGCGTCGAGACCGCAGAGCCGCAGATTGTATTCCAGAATGGCGTCATCCAAATCGTCTCCGCCCAAACGGTTATCCCCCCCGGTTGCCAAAACCTGAAAGATCCCGTTGCCGGTCAGCCGTAAAACCGAAAAATCGAAAGTGCCTCCGCCGAAGTCATAAACGCCGAAAATACCTTCCTTTCTCTTATCCAATCCGAAGGCGACGGCCGCCGCCGTCGGTTCGTTTATCAGACGCAAAACCTTTATGCCGGCCACGGAAGCCGCCTGCTTGACGGCCGTCCTCTGGGAATCGGAAAAATGAGCCGGCACCGTTATCACCGCCGATTTCATCGGCATTCCCAAGCTTTCTTCGGCATTTTTTTTCAAATAAAAGAGGATGTCGGCCGAAACTTCAACGGGACTTCTTCCGCAAAATTTGACATTGGCACCCGTGAATCGCTTGACGGAAAGTACGGTACGGTCCGAATCGAATTTATAGAGAGCCTTTCGTCCGACAAGCGGCCGTTCTTCCGAGTAATTCACCGCGGAAGGCGTTACGGTATGCCCGCCGACGGATATTGCCGTCGGCACTCCGTCCTTGACGCAGGAAATCACCGACGCCGTAGTTCCCAAATCAATTCCCGCAATAAACATTAAATTTATCCAAAAAAGAACGTATAAAACGCAGCAATCCGTAGTATTTCGCGAATTCATCCGCGTTATCTTCCAGATCATATAAAATACGCGTCAAATCCGAAAAGCGTTCGGATAATTTGAGGCGAAACTCCTCCCTTTCCCGGGGAGAAACCAAAGATTCGTATTTTTCTCGCAGATCAAACATCTCTGCGGCGAATTCCGAAGCCGGAAGGTCGACTTTTTTTCCGCGAACCTCCAAAAAATGCTTCGCCCGTTCTGCCGGATCCGCCAAGGTTTTATAGGCCGAATTTAACAGAGAAGATTCCCCGGATTCGGCTCCGGCAACGTCGGGATGGACGGAGGATTGCTTTTGCAAATACGATCGAAGCAGAGCACTTTCGTCAATTCTGAAGCTGACCGGAAGGGCAAACAATTCAAAATAATTCATGAAAAAAACCTAAAGAGCGCAGGTGTCGCCGCACGGAGCATCCGAATTTTCGGAGCAGAAAGATTTCCCGCATTTACAGGTCGATTTCGCATTGGGATTTTCGAAAACAATGCCGCCCCCCATGGGGCCCGAAACGTAATCGAGGGTCATGCCCATGATAAAAATTAAAGCTTCGGAAGCTATGTATAAATCAAATCCGTCTTCTTCCGAAACTAAATCGCTCGGATTTATTTCTTTAACGAAGGTCAATTCATAGGTCGCTCCTCCGCATCCTCCGGAAACGACATTAATGCGCATCCCGGAACATCCCTCTTCTTCGGCAACTGCTTTTCTTATAAAAGCCGCCGCTTTTTCGGTAATGTTTACAGGTCTTTCCATAATGCTACTCCTTATTTTTGGACAGGTAATTTTCTACGGCCTTCTCCAAAGCCTCTTCGGCAAGTACCGAGCAGTGCAACTTAACCGGCGGAAGAGAGAGATGATCGGCGATGTCTTTGTTTTTTATGGTCTTTACCTCCTCCAGAGTTTTTCCCAACGTCCAATCGGTCATCAGAGCGCTGGAGGCTATGGCGGCTCCGCATCCGAAGGTTTTAAACTTCGCGTCGGATATTTTTCCGTTTTCATCCACTTTGATCTGAAGCTTTATCACGTCGCCGCAGGCCGGAGCTCCCACCACCGAAGTGCCGACATTTTTATCATTCTCATCCAGTTCTCCGATATTTTTCGGATCCAGATAGAGATTCATTACTTTTTCCGAATATTTCACAGTCTTCCTCCTTCCAAACAGGGCTCATGGCTCTCAGTCTTTTTACCGCGGTAATTATTTTCGAAGCCGCACGGTCAACTTCTTCCGCCGTCGTAAACCTCCCCAGTCCTATCCGCAGAGAAGAATGAATGACTTCGTCTCGAGCTCCGATTGCCTTCAAAACATAGGAAGGTTCCAGAGATTCCGACGTACAGGCGGACCCGGAGGAAATGCATATGTCCGGTATGCCCAGCATTATCCCCTCCCCTTCCACTCCGAAAAAACTCAAATTGATGCAACCGGGTATTCCTTGCTTTTCGTCTCCGTTCAAATAAACCCGATCGAGACCGGCGAAAATTTTCTTAAGAAAACGATCCTTCAACATCGTCAATCTTGCGCGTTCGGATTCCATCTCCGAAGCGGCAATTTCGCAAGCTTTTCCAAATCCCGCGCACAGCGCCGGCGCCAAAGTTCCGGATCTCATTCCGCGCTCCTGACCGCCGCCGAAAAACAGCGGAGTTAATTTGATTCTCGGATTTAACCCTACGTACAGCGCCCCTATGCCTTTGGGACCGTAGATCTTATGGGCGGAAATGCTCATCAGATCGACTTTTGAAGCATCCACTTCCGTTTTTCCGACGGCCTGGGCCGCATCCGTATGAAACGGCACATTTTTTCTTCTGCAAATTCCGCTGATTTCATCGATCGGCTGAACAACGCCTATTTCATTATTCGCGGTCATTACGGAAACCAAAACGGTTTGCTCGTCGACTGCCTTTTCAAGGGCATTGAGATCTATTAATCCTTTTTCGGAAACGGGAAGCATAACGATTTCAAACCCCTCACGTTCCATGGCGCGGCACGCTTCCAGCACGCATTTGTGTTCGATCGGATCGGTAATAATCTTTTTTCTCTTTTCTCCGTAGAAGCGGGCAACTCCGCAAATGGCCAGATTATTTGATTCGGTCGCTCCGGAGGTAAATATTATTTCCCGGGCGTTATTCGCTTTTATCAACTTTGCGATCTGATCCCTTGCCTTTTCGACAGCTTCATGCGCCCGCGATCCCATGACGTGATTCGAATGAGGATTACCGAAATCATCGCAAAAATAAGGCAACATACTCTCCAGAACTCTTTTGTCGCACGGAGTTGTTGCTTGGTAATCCATATAAATAATGTTTTTTGTCGACATTCCTTTTTTGTCTCAGCGTTCGAATATAATAAACCGACGTTCGTTTTTTTTCAAGTCGCCGGATTTTTCGGAACTGCCTGATAAAAATAGAATTTACAGCATGAATTTGCTGATTTTTCAGTTGTTATCCAAGTTTTGACGGTGCTCTCCGGCATTTCTGTAGGACACCTGAAAATCAATGGACTAAGCTGATTTTTTTCTATTTTTATCTGGCAATCCGGATTTTTCAGACCGCATACCGTTTGAGTTGCCGCGAATTCAGTAGACGACGCCGGAAAAATATAATCCGCAAGCGGGAGCCGCAGGGCCGGCTTTTTTTCTGTCCTTTGCCCGAAAAACTTCCGCAAAATCTTCCGGACTCCATTTTCCGCATCCGACCAAAAACAGAGAACCCGCCGTATTTCTCACCTGACGGTATAAAAACGACCTGGCGGAGACTTCTATAAAGATAAAATCCCCGCGTCGGCTTACGGATATTCTGTTAAGAGTCTTTATCGGTGAAGATGATTGGCATCCGGCGGCGCGGAAAGACGAAAAATCGTGTTTCCCGATCAGACAGCGGGCGGCAAGATCCATTTTTTCCTCGTCCATTTTCGGAATAACGTGCCAGACTCTGTCGGCGTCCAGGCAGGCTTTGCTCCTGCGGTTCAATATTTTATAAACGTAAGATCTCTCCGCGGCGCTGAAACGCGCGTCAAAATCCTCGGGAACCTTCTCGACGGACAATACGCAGATCGGAGCCGTCCCCAAACGGCCGTTCATGCAGGCCCGAATGCGAAAACAATCAAGATCTTTTTCGGCGTCGAAGTGCGCCACCTGAGCTAAAGCATGGACGCCGGCGTCCGTGCGACCGGATCCGCACATGACGACGCGTTTTCCGGTCAGGGGCAATACAGCCTCCTCAAGACGCTGCTGCACCGTATCGCGATTATGCTGACGCTGCCATCCGTAAAACGGCGTACCGTCATATTCTACGGTAATTTTATAGCGATTCATCGAACGGAAACTTCCGCCGCAAATCAGACGATGTCCAACCCCTGTAACACATAGTTAATCCTCTCGATTTTTTCTTTGATTTCCTCAATCCTGTTTTTGTGTTCAAGAATCACTTTTTCGTCGGCATTTCGCAGGAAATCCTCATTCATAAGTCTTGCGTTCACCTGATCTCTGTTTTTTTCGAGCTTCAAAATTTCGTTTTTTAACCTGATTTTTTCTTTATCCGCCTCTATCTTATCGCCAAAATTCATGTGGATTATGACTCCCTTAACGACCACCGGAATCGAAGAACCGATTGCGATTCGCGTCGCGTCTTTTTCGATAAGAATTCCGGCCATCTCGCTTAAGATTTCCTCGTGTTTGGAAATAAGATTTCCCGCGTAAGAATCGATAATCTCCGGAATAACGCTGATCTTTTCTCCGGGAGAAACGCGAAGATATTGTTTTACGGATCTCACGGAAGAAATCAGATTCTTCAGAAATTCCGTTTCTTTAACGGCCTCGCCGAAATCCGCATTTATATTTGAAACTTCAGGCCATGACATTTCCAGCACCTTCATCTCTCCGCCGAGTTTTTTGGCAATAAAAGGAGAAATCGGATAAAGAACTTTTATAAACTGCACGATGGCCCAGGCCGTCGTATCCCTGATATCTTTTTTCAACAGAATATGTTCGGACGAAGCCGACCGTTGTTCTTCAGGGGAAAAGCCGGAGGGTTGCCGCAAAATCGGTTTCACGAATTCCGCATACCAATCGCAGAACGAATCCCAAACACAATGGTAGAGATGGTTCGTCATTTCGTCGATGCGGTAATCGGCCATAGATTTTTCGATCTCGATAACCATTTCTTTTACCCGACAAATGATCCATTTCGAAAACGGATCCGTTATCCTGTCCGGATTGAATTCTTTATTATAGGCGCACCCGTGCATCTGGGAAAATCTGACGATATTCCAGAATTTTGTCAGGAAGTTTCTCCCGACTTCCACGGATTGATCCGTCATTTTTATATCCCTGCCGGGAGAAGAAAGAGAAGCCAGAGTATATCTCACGGCGTCCGCTCCGTATTTTTCGCACAAGTCCATGGGATTCATTACGTTCCCCTTGGATTTCGACATTTTTTGTCCTTTTTCGTCCCGAACCAACCCGTGAATGTAAACCTCCGGAAACGGAACCTCCTTCATGCAATAAAGGCTCATCATCACCATTCTGGCGACCCAGAAAAAAATGATGTCGAATCCGGTAACTATCAGCATTTTCGAATAGAATCTTTCCAATTCCGGAGTGTTTTCCGGCCATCCCAACACGCCGTACGGCCATATTCCCGACGAAAACCAAGTGTCCAGAACATCTTCGTCCTGAATCAGTTCCACATTATTTCTGCCGTAAAACCCGGCGGCTTTCGTCGCCGCTTCTTTTTGATTTTCCGCCACAAACAGCTGGCCGTCCGGACCGTACCACGCCGGAATTCTGTGTCCCCACCAGATCTGGCGGGAAATGCACCAGGGTCTGATATTTTTCAGCCATTCGAAATACAGATTTTCCCAGTGTTTCGGAATGAATTTTATTTTGCCCTCGCGAACGGCCTTAATTGCAGGTCCGGCCAATTTCTCGGTGTCGACGAACCACTGGTAAGTTATTCTCGGCTCGAGAGGAACGCCGGATCTGTCTCCGAACGGAATTTTTTGTTTAATCTTCTCCGATCCGTCCAGCAATCCTTTTTTTTCCAATAACTGCACAACCTTTTCTCTGGCTTCAAAGCGATCCGTCTTCCGAAACAATTCCGGAACATTTTCGTTTAATTCGCCTTTGGAATTCAGAATCTCTATAAACGGAAGTTTGTGACGAAGTCCGACTTCGCAGTCGTTAAAATCATGAGCCGGAGTAATCTTCACCGCACCGGTTCCTTTTTGGGGATCCGCATAGGCGTCCGGTATAATGCGAACTTTGCGATTTGTAAGCGGCACCGTAACTTCTTTGCCGATAAGATGAGCGTATCTTTCGTCTCCGGGATTGACGGCCACGGCCGCGTCGCCGAAAACGGTTTCCGGTCTCGCGGTGGCAACGGTTATATGTCCCGGAGAATCTGCAAACATGTATTTGATATACCACAGCGTACCGTCAACTTCTTTCTCGATCACCTCCAGATCGGATATGGCGGATCCGATAAGAGGATCCCAATTAATCATTCTTCTGCCTCTGTACAAAAGATTACTCTCGAAGAGTTTGACGAACATACGGGTAACGGCTTTTTTGCCTTCTTCGTCCATGGTAAATCTGAGACGCGAGAAATCGCATGATATGCCGAGAGTTTTCATTTGTTCCAGTATCGTGTTGCCGGAATTGTCTTTATAGAGCCATATTTCTTTCAGAAGCGATTCTCTTGTCAGACTTCCCTTTTTCACCCCGGAAGCATAAAGATGCTTTTCCACCAACAGCTGCGTAACTATTCCGGCGTGATCCAACCCCGGCTGAAACAACACGTCGTAACCCTTCAATCTTTTGTATCGGACAATGATGTCCTGAATGGTGTAACACAAAGAATGCCCCATGTGCAGAGAGCCGGTAACGTTCGGAGGCGGAAGCAAAACCATAAAAGGTTCGGCGTTCGGTTTGCGGAGTGACGCTTCCATTTCAAACGAAAAATTCTTTTCAAAAGACCCGGGGTTAAAATTCTTCTCCAACATTTTTCCTCTCAATGAACGGCAATATGCCGACGGTTCAGACCGCATTATGATATACCAATAACGTGAATAAATTAACAACTTTTTGCGCAAACATCGGAGATTTGCGAGTTTGTCCCGCCGAATTCCGTTGTCGATTCCTTTCCGGGTTTCGAAACGGCTTTAAATCAGTTGTTGAAGAAATGCTCAGGATAATTTTCGACCGGCCTTAACGACGGGCGACAATCCTTAAGATTGTCCTCTTCGGAACAAATCGGAGAAAAAATTTCAATAAATACACAGTCGTTTGCTTTCAACCGAAAAAAAGACGGACGCCGACGAAGCTTCCCGCAAAAAAGAAAAAAATACAA
>JAISMS010000061.1 GCA_031276565.1 Holosporaceae bacterium
ACTTTCCGCACTTCAACACATCATTCGCCATAACACATCTCCGTCGTATGCCGCTGTCCGCGCACAACGGACCGCCGTACGGAACGAATCTACTTCGCCTTTCGTAAAAAAATCGTTAAACGCGGAGAAATTGCACCCTAAACGGAGTCGCTTTCTTTGGGCCGCGCAAACGATTATACTCCCCGATACGGTTTTCGAATTTGAGGAGGAGCCGATGTATATTTCCGGGTTTGAAGCGGCAAAGCGCGGCGGCGTTAAAAATGCGCTTGCAGTCATTGCAGACGGAGCAATTTGCGATCTTTCGACCGATATTCCCGAAACCGCGACCGTTGAATTTATCACCCGCGACCATCCGGAAGCTCTCGGAATAATGAGGCACACAACGTCGCATATTATGGCTCAGGCGGTGAAGGAATTATGGCCGGACGCCCGCATAGCCATCGGCCCGGTAATAGAAAACGGCTTCTATTATGATTTTTCCTGCGATCATCGGATAACTCCGGAAGATTTCGAGAAAATCGAGAAAAAAATGCGGGAAATCATCAGGGCGAATTACAAAATCACCCGGGAAAGCATGGCTTCTTCGGACGCGATCGAAATGTTTACCCGCGCGGGAGAGCTGATGAAGGCGGAACTGATCCGGGATTTGAACGTTCCGGAAGTTACCCTCTATCGGCACGGAGACAAATTCGTCGACCTGTGCCGCGGCCCCCATCTGCCGGGAACCGGCGCCGCCTCCGTTCATTTTAAACTGATAAAAGTAGCCGGCGCCTACTGGCGGGGCGATTCTCGCCGCGAAATGCTGCAGCGGATTTACGCCGTATCGCTGTTCTCCGGAGAGGAGTTGGAAACCTGTCTCCGCAACCTTGAGGAAGCTGAAAAAAGAGATCACCGGAAGATCGCCAAGGATATGGACTTATTCCATATGCAGGAGGAAGCCCCCGGATGCATATTCTGGCATCCCGCCGGATGGACCATGTACAACGCTCTGCGGGACTACATCAGAAGGCGTATTCGCAAAGACGGCTACGCGGAGGTTTGCACTCCCCAGATGGTCAACCGCTCCCTCTGGGAGGCATCGGGCCACTGGGAACAATATCGGGAACACATGTTCATCGCCGAATCCGAAGGCGTGATGCTGGCAATCAAGCCGATGAACTGTCCCGGCGCCGTTCAGATTTTCAATCGGGGGATAAAAAGCTACCGGGACTTGCCCCTGCGGATGGCGGAATTCGGCTGCTGCCACCGCAACGAACCTTCCGGATCCCTCTACGGAGCCATGAGAGTACGCGGATTCGTCCAGGACGATGCGCACATATTCTGCACCCCGGAGCAAATTAATTCGGAAACGAAGCGTTTCTGCAATCTTCTGACGAAAATTTACCGCGATCTGGGATTCGATTCCTTTAGTGTAAAATTTTCCGATCGGCCGGAGAAAAGAACCGGATCCGACGAGATATGGGATCTGGCCGAAGATCTGCTGCAGAAGGCGACCGCCGAAGCCGGACTGACGTTTTCCGTGAACAAGGGCGAAGGCGCTTTCTACGGGCCGAAACTGGAGTTCGTCCTGAAGGACAAACTCAATCGGGAATGGCAGTGCGGAACGCTGCAGGTGGATTTCCAATTGCCCGGGAGACTGGGGGCCTTCTACGTCGGAGAAGACGGCAACAAACATCATCCCATCATGCTGCACCGGGCAGTTCTGGGATCGCTGGAAAGATTCATCGGTATTATGTTGGAACACTATGCCGGCCGGGTTCCGCTGTGGCTGAGTCCGGTGCAAACGGTCTTTCTGGCCGTCACCAACGATTTCGACAACTACGTCTCCGAAGTCTGCGAAGAATTCGACGCGGCCGGCATCCGGACCGAAACGGATCTGAGATCCGAAAAAATTTCGTATAAAATCAGAAGCCATATCCTGAAAAAAACTCCGATCATCGCCGTGGCCGGAGCCGAAGAAGCGCAGCAGCGTTGTCTGAGCCTCAGATATGCGGACGGCAGTCGGGAAAAGCTGTCGACGGTCGACGCTTTGGCGAAAATCAAAGAACTCTGCAGACCGCCGGATCTTTAGCCTTTCGCTCCGAAGAAGTTGCAGAATCGAGTCCGACGAAGTAGCACGACGTCTGTCCGAAAAAACCCGCGCCTCTTCCTGCGCGAAAGCATATTTGCATTACGTTTTCGTACCGGCTCTACTTGCTCCGGGAAAACATAAATTTACTGATAAGAGTCTCGAGATTCATGGCTCCGTTGGTGTTTCCGATCTCGTCTCCCTCCTTCAACGCCGTCTCCTCGCAGCCGGGGATCAGCGAAAGATATTTGCCGCCGAGCAAACCTTCGCTGCTGACGGAAGCGCTGGTATCCTTCGGTAAACGCAATTTCTTCGGGACGCGAAATTTTATGACCGCAAAAAAGGACTCGGGATCCACCTGCATATCGACGATTTTCCCGATTGTTATGCCGCTGATTTTCACGTCTCCGCCTTCGGACAGTCCGTCCGCCCGATCGAACTTTGCGGTCAGCACGTATCCTTCCCCGCTTTTCCATCCGGATCGCGTATATACATAGTTGAAGAAGAAAACCATTACGACCAAAACCAAAAAACCGACCACGGTTTCAAATGCACGATCTTTTTCCATAACAACCTCTACAAATATTGCCCGCCGTTTATGCTAAAAACCGATCCGGTTATGAACGAAGATTTATCACCCGCCAAAAACAGCACAAGATCGGCGATTTCTTCGACTCGTCCCAACCTTCCGGCCGGAATGGAGTTTTTGATGCTTTCCATCACGTCTTCCCGAATTGCGCCCGTCATGTCGGTCGACACATATCCCGGAGCGACGGCGTTTACGGTAATGCCTTTGGAAGCCGACTCCAGCGCCAAAGACTTTGTAAAACCCAAAATCCCGGATTTAGCCGCAGAATAATTGGATTGTCCGACTTGTCCCTTCAATCCGTTAACCGAGCTGATGTTTATAATGCGGCCGAATTTCTTCTCCCTCATGGCGGGAATCGCCAGTCGACACATGTTGAATACGGAGTCCAAATTGGTCGATATTACTGCGCGCCAGTCTGCCGGCTCCATGCGGTGCAGCATTGCGTCCCGGGTAATGCCGGCATTGTTAACCAGAATGTCCGCAGAGCCGCCCAATTTCTCGCAAACTTCCGCCATGCCTCTTTTGCAGGATTCGTAATCCGAAACATCCCAGGAAAATACCGGAATGCCCGTTTCGTCGGAAAATTTTTCGGCATTGGCGGCCCCCAGATGATAATTGGCGGCCGTCAGATATCCGGCCTCGTGCAACGCCCGGGAAATCCCGCCGCCGATACCTCTGGTTCCGCCGGTTACAAGAGCTGTTTTCTTCATAAGCATGCCTCTTCGAAAACTGTTGTCGTCAACGACGAGTAATATTATCATCTAACCGATTTGTTACAAGAAAATTATGATTTCAAGAGCAATACAGGAGATTTCGGGACATGAAAAGGCGGAGGCCGTACTGGCTCGCGCGCTGATAAACGACAGAGTATTCCCAACCTGGATCTTCCGGGGACCGTCCGGAATCGGCAAGACCGGAGTCGCTTTTAAATTCGCGAAATGTCTTCTGGCCGGTATTACCCCGAAGGGGGACGCGCTGGATATCGCTCCGGAAAATCCGATACACAAAGTCGTCGACGGCGGCGTGCATCCGGACTTATTCGTTCTGCGGCAAAACGACGAATCGGTCTCCATAGACGACACGAGAAAACTCATGCTGAAAGTTCGGAAAACCCCCGCCGACGGCGGAAGAAGAGTGGTAATACTGGAAAATTCCTCGGCGTTTAATAAAAACATCTGCAATTCCCTGCTGAAAATTCTGGAAGAGCCGCCGAAAAACGCCGTCATCATCATGATCTGCGACAATCCCGGACTGATTCCGAAAACCTTGCTTTCCAGGGCCGCAAAACTATATTTCAACCCGTTGCCAGAAGCCGTCGTTAAAAAAATTCTCGACGCCGCCGGCACAGAGAACTCGGAAAAATCGGCAAAACTCTCGGAAGGATCCGTAGGCTACGCATTTCATCTGCACGAAAACGGCGGCGTTGAGATTTACGATACCCTCCTTCGGGGATTTTTCAACGACGGAAGCCGGGGTGCGGAAGTCTTGAAAAAAGTCGTCGACGACGGCATGTGCGATAATTTTCGGATAGTGAAAACAAGCCTGCTGAGGATTTTGAAAATATATGCCCGCATGATAGGCGGAATCGCCGACGAAAATCTCCCGGAAGAAACCGAAGTTCTCGAGCCGACGGTTCGGGCGCGTCGCAATCGGCCGGACAAAGAAATCGCAAGAGTTCAGGATATCGTTTCTCTGCTCTGCCGCTGCGAACCGGCCTCCCTCGACAAAAACGCCGTTGTCTCCGCCGTTTTCGAAAAATTTTTTCAATAGAGAAAGAAGATGGGACCTGATTTAGAGACGCTGATACAAAAAATCTCCCGCCTGCCGGGACTGGGACCGAGATCGGCCCGCAGATTGGTCATTCATATGATGAAATATCGCGAACAAAGCCTGGAGCCGCTGCTGCAGAGTATGGAAAACGTCCGAAGAAACGTAAAAACTTGTCCGATCTGCGGAAACGTTGATACTTTTCCGGATATATGCTCGATCTGCTCCGATAAAAAACGCCGCAAAGACGTCATTTGCATCGTCGAAAGCGTTGCAGATCTTTGGGCCGTCGAAAGAACCTCCTGTTTCACGGGGCAGTATCACGTGCTGAAAGGACTGCTGTCGTCTCTGGACGGACGCGGTCCCGAACTCCTGATGCTGGACAAACTCCAAAAACGCTGCGGGGAAAACGCCGTTGCGGAAGTCATCATCGCCCTGAGCGCAACGGTCGAGGGCCAAACTACCGGGCACTATATAAGGAACTTTTTCAGGGATAAAAACTTGAAAATCACCTCTCCCGCCCATGGGATCCCCATAGGAGGAGAATTGGATTATTTGGACGACGGCACATTGGCGGCAGCGTTTTCCGCAAGGGGATAGCGCGTTTCGACGATGCGCAGATCAAAACAGCCGTCGGAGAATCGATTACCCGGGCGACGGCGCGCCGACGGCGGCCTTTATTTTTCCCGCCAAGTACAAAGATCCGGTCACCACTGTCAGATCATGTTCCGAGGCGTTCGCCAGAGCCGCGTTCAGCGCCTCCGTCGGATTCGGAGAAACGAAAGTCGCCGCCCGTCGAAAGCGTTCGTCATAATCCTGCACCGGCAGAGTTCTTTCCGGAGTTTCGGTAAGATACAGCAATGAGTTCGGAAACCCCGTCAACTTTTCCAGCATCTCCGAGTGTTTCTTGTCGCTGCAAATACCGATCACAAAGTGTACTTTTTCAAATTTATAATGGCGCAAAATTTCCAGCAGACTATCAATTCCCTGCGGATTATGATCTCCGGACAGAAAAACGTCGCGATTCCCGAAAACGATTTTTTCCATGCGTCCCGGCCAATTGACTCTTTTCAACGCCGGAAGAAACGGACGTATGTCGCCGACCAAATGACTAAAAACCGCTAGAGCGAGGGACGTATTTTCGGCCGCTCTTTTCCCCTGTAAATTCAGCGGAAAATCTCCAAAAGGAGTTTTCAACAGAAAAACCGGATATTTGCCCGTCGCGTCAACGACGTAATCGTACGGACGTACTTCCGTGAATTCCGCCCGGAATTTTTGCGCGATTTCCCGGGATAATCTCCGGATTTCTTCGTCCTGAAATTCCAAATGAAACACGCGATTGCCCTCGGAAACTATCCCCAGCTTATTGGCGGCGATTTCCTTCGCGGAGTCGCCTAAAATTGCCTCGTGGTCCATGCCCAGCCGGGTAATGATGCTGACTTCATGGGAAACGGCGTTGACGGAATCGAGGGTACCGCCCAATCCGATTTCGAAAACCGCGAAATCAACGCGACGGATGCGAAAAAAGCAAACGGCCGCCATCAGGGTAAGGTATTCGAAACAGCTGAAATCAAATCGCCTCACTTTTTCGTGCACCAGATGAAAAATTTCACAAAATTCTTCATCAGAAATATCATTCCCGTTGAGCTTTATGCGTTCGTTTATTTTCATCAGATGCGGCGACGAAAAGAATCCGACGTTTTTCCCGGTCTCCGCCAGCAGAGTCTGCAACGTCGCGCCGGTACTGCCCTTGCCGTTGGTGCCGGCGATGACCGCCGTTCGGGTTCCGGGACTCGTATCCGCCTTCAGCAGACGCAACGCCTGTTTTATCGGCTCTATTCCGTGGGATTGCGTTTGACCTTTCAAAAATACAAGTATGTCTTCCATTTGCCGTTATGGTGCGCGTCAGTTATAATATCCCATATCTTGAACCTCTGAAAGGAGTTTTCTATTGCGCAAATTATTCGGGACAGACGGAATTCGGGGAGTTGCCGGCGAATATCCGATTACTCTGTCGTTTTGCCGTAAATTAGCCGAAGCCGTTGTTCTGAAATTTTGCAAAGACAAAAGCCGACTGGTGATCATCGGAAAAGATACCCGCATATCCGGAGACATGCTGGAGCATGTTATGGCGGCCGCTTTTTGTTCATTCGGAGTCAACGTAAAGCTGTTGGGAATCGTTCCTACGCCGGCCGTAGCGATTTTAACCGAAAAATTTGAAGCGTCCGTCGGCGTTATGATATCCGCCTCCCACAATCCTTTTCGGGACAACGGGCTCAAACTGTTTAACCGATTCGGACTGAAACTTGACGATAAAGAAGAGGAGGAGCTGGAGGAAATAATTGCCGGGTCCGACTCTCTTCCGGCGGAAACGGGATCGAATATCGGACGAGTCGAATACGATCTTTCGGGATTAAATTTTTACCGGGAAAAAATTCGCAATTCGTTTGTCTTTGAAAACCCGAGAATAAAAATTTTACTGGACTCCTCCAACGGATCTTTCTCGTTCACGGCTCCGAATTTGCTGAGGGAATTCGGTTTTGAGGTTGTGTCCGTCAACGATTCCCCAAACGGCGTAAACATAAACGACAACTGCGGAGCCGTCTGTCCCGACGTTTTGGGCGAAAACGTAAAGCGCCGCGGCGTTGACGTCGGCATGGCCTTCGACGGAGACGGAGATCGCGTCATTCTGGCGGACGAAAACGGAAATATCCTGGACGGAGACCAAATTCTGGCAATACTGGCAGGCGCGGAGCATGCCGACGAGGTCGTTTCCACGATCATGTCGAATTTCGGTCTGGAGAGATATTTGTTATCAAAAGGTATCCGTCACGTCAGGACCGATGTGGGCGATCGCCGAATCTCCGAACGGATGCAAAAATCCGGAGCGAAACTCGGCGGAGAGCAATCGGGGCATATTATCCTAAGATCCCATTGCCTGACGGGAGACGGCCTGTTCGCCGGATTAAAGGTATTGGAATATCTGTTAAAGTCCGGCGGCAAATGCAGCGAATTGCGGCTTTTCGAACCGCTTCCCGCGGTGTCGGCGAATGTGCCGGTTGCGGACAAATCCGTAGTTTTTCGTCCGGACGCGGCGGAAGCCGTTCAAAAATTTACCAAACGATTGGAAGGACGCGGCAAACTGATCGTGCGACCGTCGGGAACGGAATCGGCGGTGCGCATATCGGTTGAGGGAGAAAATCCGTCGGAGTTGCGGGAAATAGCGGATGCGCTCTCGCAGATCATGGCGAGGTCTTAATCATGAGCGCGGTTATCACTCTTTTATTGGCGGCGGCAACTTTTGGGCTTGCGTTTGCGGCTTTCGTACAGAGATCTCGCATTGCCCGTCTGATTTCCGAAAACAACCGATTGCAGGATTTCGAACGAATGTACATGAAAGCGGCAACGGAAAATTCGGCGCTCGAGGAACGATGTAAAAATCTGACGGAAAAAATAGAATTTCTGGGAAAGGCAGAACAAAGACTGGCGGAAACCTTTAAATCCGCAGGTCTGGACGCTCTTTCCCAAAACAATCGCCTGTTTTTGGAACTGGCCGGAAAAACATTCGAAGAGCTTCGGGAAAAGAATAAATCCGACATGGCCCTGGGCACGAAATCCTTCGAAGGATTGGTGAATCCCGTTAAAGAAGCGTTGACGGAAGTCGAAAATAAACTGGAAGAACTTGAAAAATCCCGAATCGGAGCCTATGAAGCCTTAAAACAACAGGTGTCGGACATGATCGTCGGCCAAAACTCCCTCAGGACGGAAACCGGTCGTCTGGTGTCGGCCCTCAGAGCTCCGAACGTGCGTGCCCGATGGGGAGAGATGCAGTTGAAGCGCGTGGTGGAGCTGGCCGGCATGACGAAACACTGCGATTTTGAAGAACAGGCCTCTTTTGAGACCGAAGAAGAGGGGCGGATTCGTCCTGACATGGTCATTTATCTTCCGGGAGAGCAAAAAGTGACGGTGGACGTAAAGACTTCTCTGTCCGCTTACCTGGATGCGCTGGAAACGCAGGATCGCCAAGCGCAGCAAAAATTTCTGGAAAAACATGCGCAGCAAATTCGATCCCGCATTTCGGAGCTGGCGGGAAAAAAATATTGGTCGCAATTCGAAAAGAGCCCGGAATTTACGATTATGTTTCTGCCGGGAGAAACATTCCTTTCGGCCGCCCTCGAACAGGATCCGGGTTTAATGGAATTCGCCATGCAGCAACGGGTGGTGATTTCTACCCCAATGATACTTCTGGCGCTGCTGCATACGATCGCCCTGGGATGGCGCTTTCTGAGCCTCGACGAAAACGCCAGAGAAATAGCAAAAATCGGACAGGAATTATATAAACGTTTGGGGGACATGAACAAACATATCTGCGATCTGGGCAAAAGTATGGGCTCCGCCGTTTCCAACTACAATCAGATGGTGGGAAGCCTGGAAAGCCGCGTTATGGTGACGGCCCGCAAGTTCGATGAATTGGGAATACGCGACGAGAGAAATGCGGCGGAGCTGAAGCCCGTTGAAAAGATCTTACGTCTGTCAAAAGTATCCGGGGCTTCGGATCCTTATCTGCAATAAAACATAGCGCGGTGAAGCGCATGAACGCCGGCGACGTATCCCCGATACCGCCGCGCATCCGTTCACTAAGGTCGTGTTCCCGTTATGTCCGTCGAAAAATATCAAGGCCGCATATATGTTGCTTCACAAGCATTAGGTTTAAAAAGATCCGAGATTCGTTTTTGCCTGAACAGACGCGCGATCTTCGCTGTGTGAATTTACAACGGCTGTTCGTCGCAGCTCAGCGCCTCTTCGATGATGCGAAGATAATAGGTTATGTCATCCTCCTCGCCGAATTTTCGAAAATCCGTCGGTCTTTTTAAGATTGCCGAAACTGCGTCGGTGCACACATGATCAACGATGTAATCGGCCCGCAGAAAGGTGCCGCCATCACCATAGACGCCGAAGTCTCCGTTTTTATGGTAGTATACTCCGCCGTGCAGCAGTTTTTCCGTCATGTGAAAGGGGAGGAATATTGTCTTGTTTTTCCGAATTCCGACTGTGATTTTTCCTCTGAGTTCCAGTATTTCCCTATCTCTCAAGTAATCGTCTCCGGTAACCCAATTGAGGATCCCGACGTCCGCCGGAATCGTGCCGGCGCGGATTTCGATTTCCTCCTGATTTTTCATCCACGAATTTATTAAACAAAATCCTTCGGTTTCGGCGGCGCGGATTTTTTCCAGATAGGGTTTCACGACGTCGACGAGTACGGTCCGGAGGTATTCCGGAGTTTTTCCGTCTAATTTTTTATTTTCGAGTGCTTCGATTTGTTTGTACAAGTGTTGGCAATCCATCGAGAGGGACAAAAAATGATCGAATTTTTCCCGGTATTCTTCCGGGAGGCGCCACATGTTCCGCGGGTTGATCTTGCGGAACAGCAAGTGAATCATTTCCCTTGATTTTTCGGACAGGAAATCAACGTCCATGGCGTGACAGCCGAAAAACATTCCGAAAACCACAAAAACCGCTTTTTTCATGACCGCATCCTCATATCTGTAATATGATTAAAATACAATCAATATAAATTTACAATCGCGAATCGCGGCAATTCGGAAAATACAGGATTATAAATTCACATTGTTTGTATTTTAATCATATTACAGATATAAGCACCGCGCCCGAGTTCGGGAAGGTAATAAAAGATCGTCACTGACGTCTGCCGCGAATCGCGGCGATTCGGAAAATACAGGATTGTAAATTCGCATGGAATTACAAAACTAATAAATCTTGTTATCGGCACACTTTCAGACCGCGCCGTAAATTTCCCCCGTACGGCGGCAGCTCCATTAATCCGGATTTCTTTAATATAATAGCCTAAAACCGGTCTATATATTTTTTAAAGCCTTTTATTTGATAATAAAAATGTTTTAAATCAAAATGTTGAATATCTTTTTTCATTTTTTCGAAATACTCGTCAACGTTTTCTACGGTTAGAATATGAGTTTTTTCTCGAATAGCATTAAGGATATAACTGTTAATTTTTTCATCATAGTGTTTTCCGTCTCTGTATCTTGATATATCTGTCGTAAAAGAATCGTTATCAAAGCCAAATACAATAATGTTTTTATAATTTTTTGTATTTTGCAGCAGGTATTTTACTCCGGTATAATGCAATTCGAATCGCGAGCCTAACGCAGATTCCGTCTTCCAATAAATTTTGTGATACGGCGGTAAAAATATTATAAACATAGTTTGTGTATGTTTTTTGCAAAAATCAATCAGACAATCGTTTATTGGGGTATAATAATCCGATTGTAAATCACCGTCATTGATCTTGTCTTTCGCTTCCATTACTCTAATAACAGACTTCAACAGGTGTCTTGTATGCCGATCTCCGGCTACGGCAAATTTAATCCATCCGCTGACCCTTCCGAAATAGCGCTTACATGCATGCCACCAGGCGTTAGGACAATCTAAATTATCCGTAAGATTATTTCTGTAAAAAATAGTTTCCATTACTAAACCAACGAACCGATTGTTGCAATAAAAAGACACTTTATCAAAAATTGAACCGTATAATTTGTCATAATTGTTTAAAAAATCTTCATCTTTAAATCTGTCTAACGAATATATGATCGTTTTAGGGCGTTTGACGTTAAAAAGATGTTTTAACAAAATTTTCCTTTCAACTAGCGATAAACCATATGCGGAAAGGTTTATAAAATTTCCCCCCAGTTGCCGCGAAGCCTCATTTGCGGAAAAATTATTCGCCATACTAGAACCGATAATTAAGGAATCGAAATCCGCATATTTTATTATCCCGTATGAGGCCTCTTTAATATTTTTAGTATAGTATTTTCCCGGATAAAACCAACTTTTATGAAATGCCTGAAGCGGATCGAAGATTACTATTGCTGCAATTATTATGAGAAAAAATATGTTTATTGTTAAATAAATAATTTTTACAAAGCTTTTATAGTACATCCTTGGCCTTAAAAATAGGGATTGCTAATTTGATATAGATTAGTTTATAGTGAGCTTTCGGTTATGCAGGAGAGTTTTGATGAATTGCCCCAAATGTTTCGGTTCAAAAAATATCAAATCAGGAA
>JAISMS010000069.1 GCA_031276565.1 Holosporaceae bacterium
TACAGGAACCGGAAAATCTTTCCGTTTGCAGCCAAAATTGTGATGCAATGACTCAAGCTCGCTTTTAAGCTTCTTTCAACTCGCCTTTAGCCGCCATGACGTCAAACTGTACGGCTATCTGGCCGCTCTTCGTTCCGTCGTCGGTACCGAATACTATTTTAATATCGCGAAACAGGAGGAAACAGAACGAGAATATGATGCTATCCTCGACCTGGGTATAGGTTTTTATCAGGCACGTCTCAAATTCCAGCTTCTGTACCGTTATGTTAGTGCCGTTTATATTACTCATTCTATGGACAACGATGCTGTCCGCTTTTTTACCGTTAAACATATATTCCTGAATTTTAGGAGCCCACTCTCCGTATCTCATGCGAATTATCGTATTTCTGAACAGAATCCTTCCGTCTCCGCTCAGTTCGCCGGAAGAATCATAGGTCACCGGCCTCGCCGATCCCATTGTTATTTCAAAACACGGAGTACCGTTTTCTCCTATGGCGGTATCTTCGCCCGTATCCATCGAACTGGAAAAAAATTCTTTACACACTATGATATATTGAGGTGTTTTGCCGCTTTCGATAGGTGAGTTTATATCTGATTTCGGAGGACTGAAAAATTCCTTGTTGTCTAATATACTGCTACTGGCCATACCACACCCACAATTACATCGGAAGCAACCTTCATTTCCAGGCGACAAACCAAAAACACCTGCCGCAAAATCCGAATTCCGCCCACCTTACCGAAAAAAAGTTAAATTTCATTTAAGCTTAAATGCATAACCGAAAAAAAAATCGAACAGGTCACCGAATTTGTATTTTATTGCGTCGGATGAGGATGATTTCATGCTATACTCTGTCATATTTTTACGACGAAAAACATGAGCGTTATTTCTGTTATCCCCGTCGGCCCTTTTAATGCCGCCTATTCCTATTTCTGCGACCGGGAATTGCCGATCGGTACGACGGTTGAAGTTCCGTTCGGACGGCGATGCGTCATCGGCGTCGTAACCGACGATCAAATTTCTTCGGACATGAATTTAAAAACCGTGGCCAAGGTTTTTAACTTCAACATCGGAGAAATCAACTGCGCTTTTTTGAAATGGGTGTCCGATTATACTTTAATTCCCAAAGGCAACGTCCTGAAAATGATGTTGGCGGAACCGTCCGCCTTTACCGTAAAAAAAAATATAATGCCGGAGACGCCGGTCGACTTTTCATTTTCTGAAATAAAATTAAACGCGGATCAAACCGAAGCTTTTAACAAAATCATGCAAAACGGAGCCAAACCGTTTTTGCTGAACGGCGTAACCGGATCAGGAAAGACCGAAATTTACCTCTCGGCGGTAAAAAATATTTTGCGGCAAAAAAAACAGGCGCTGATTCTTCTTCCGGAGATCGCCCTGACGGGTCAAACAGCGCAACGCATAGAAAAATATTTCGGCATTTATCCGGACGTATGGAATTCGCACATAACTCCGAAAAACAAAAGAGCCGTCTGGATCCGGGCCGTTTCCGGCGAGCCCTGTTTTGTCGTCGGAGCCAGATCTGCCCTTTTCATTCCCTTCACCAATCTCGGAATCATCGTTGCAGACGAAGAGCACGACTCCTCCTACAAACAGGAGGAAGGCGGATTTTACAACGCCCGGGATATGGCCGTCGTACGCGGATACCTCAATAAAATTCCCGTAATTCTTTCCTCGGCCACCCCCTCTGCGGAAAGTTGCGTAAACGCCGAAAACGGCAAATACGGATACGCTTTCCTGCAAAACAGATTCGGCCCGTCCCGAATGCCGTCGATAGAATTAATCGACATGAGGCAGAACAGGTTTCGGGGATTTATTTCTCCCGTACTTTTAAACGAAATCAAATCCGCGCTGACCCGCCGGGAGCAGTGTTTAATTTATCTGAACCGACGCGGCTACGCCCCGGCGGTTCTCTGCAAATCCTGCGGGGAAAAAATCGCCTGTCCGAACTGCTCCGTTTGGCTGGTCTACCATAAAAGCGCCGATAAATTGCTGTGTCACCATTGTAATTACAGAGTCGACATACCGAAAAGATGCTCGGCTTGCGGAACCGAGAATTCATGCATCCCCTTCGGTCCCGGCGTCGAAAGAATTTTTGAAGAACTCACGGAAAAATTGCCAACGGCGCGCATCGATATGATCTCTTCGGATATCCGCCCTTCCGAAATAAAAAAACTGCTGAATAAAATAAATAATAACGAAACCGACATAGTGATAGGAACCCAGATCCTGGCCAAAGGCCATCATTTCCCTAACATCACTTTGGTGGGAATAGCGGACGGAGATCTCGGACTGAACGGCGCCGATCTGCGAACCTCCGAAAGAACCTATCAGCTGATCAATCAGATGGCCGGAAGAGCCGGAAGAGCGGAAAAACCCGGAAAGATCCTGATTCAGACATTCAATCCCGAGCATTCGTTGTATTCGGCCGTAACGTCTCCCGATCCCCGGGATTTCATAAAATCGGAAATCGAATCGCGCCGACGCAATAAA
This sequence comes from Holosporaceae bacterium, assembly GCA_031276565.1. GTDB lineage: Bacteria > Pseudomonadota > Alphaproteobacteria > UBA3830 > UBA3830 > JAIRMQ01. The sequence goes on from JAISMS010000069.1 coordinate 2,513, forward strand.
TTGCCGCCTTTTTCCCGATTCGCTTCGATCATAGTTTCGGGAACAGATAGGGAATTAACGGAACGAGTCGCCCGCGACCTCGGAAAGATTGTCTGTCCGCCGCCGGTCAAACTGTTCGGCCCCGCTCCGGCCGCAATCTTTTTTTTGCGGGGAAGAGTCAGATGGAGATTACTGTTAAAAACTTTCGGGAAAGAATCCCTCGGTCGCGTAGCCGAACGTCTGATATCGAGTCGAAAGATTCCCCGCAACGTCAAAATACAAATAGACGTCGATCCGATCAGTTTTTTTTAGTATTGTCGGCGCAACGGCGTGATTGCGGATTTTTCCCGGCATTTTTTATCGAAATGAAGTTTAAAACTCGGCAGAGAATGAATTACCGGTTTTTAACCGACGCGCCACTATCGCAGAAATATCTATTCTGCTAGAATCGGGTCGGAGCGGTCGGACGTTTAGGCATCGTAAACCCGGTCAGGTTCGGAAGAAAGCAGCCGCAGCGATTTTCGGCGGGTCGATCGCTCTCTTTGACACGGAGAAAAGCATGAGCGCCTACGTTCCGTTGGCGGTAAAATACAGACCTCAAAGGTTTTGCGAAGTTGTCGGTCAGGATACGACCGTCAGAATAATAACCGGCGGCATACGGAAAAACCGACTCGGGCCGGCGCTGTTGTTTTCGGGAGCCAGAGGCGTCGGAAAGACGACGATCGCAAGAATCTTGGCAAAAGCCCTGCGATGCGAAAACCGCGACGCAGATAATCCGGAGCCCTGCTGTCGCTGCGATTCCTGCCTGAACTTTTCCCGGGACGGTTATACGGACGTAATAGAAATGGACGCCGCCAGCAACACCGGAGTGGACGACGTGCGCGAAATAATAGAATCTTCCGCCTACAGACCGACTTTCGGAGATTTTAAAATTTTCATCGTCGACGAAGTGCACATGCTTTCCAAAAGCGCGTTCAACGCTCTTTTGAAAACCCTGGAGGAGCCGCCCCCGCATGTAAAATTTCTGTTTGCGACTACGGAGACTCACAAAATTCCCAAAACCGTAACGTCCCGCGTTCTCAGATTTGATCTTAAAAAACCCGACGGCAATCTGATTGCCCAACATCTGTCCTCGGTGTGCAATCGGGAAGGCATCGCGGCCGACGCCGAGACTTTGGCTCTCATCGCCAAAGCGGCCGACGGTTCGATTCGGGACGGTCTGTCGATCCTGGACCAGGCCGTTAACGTTTCCGAAAACGAGACGCTGTCGATCTGTCATATAAAAGATATGCTGAACGTTTCGGATGATAACGACACAGTCGATCTGCTGGAGTTGATCCTTTTCGCGGACATAAAATCTTCCGTCTCGAAATACAGAGAAATAATCGGCCGCAGCGGATCCGCCGAAAAGATCATAAACGCCTTAGCGGATTTCGTCTATGCCCTGACCTGCCTCAAGACAAACATAACCCCTCCGGAACAAATCATATCGGAAAACCTCATCCCGAGATTAAAAAAAATATCCGAAGAAATTGCGCTCTCTTCTCTGTCCGTAATTTGGCAAATGCTGATAAAAGGAACGGAAGAATTGCGATTCTGCGACAGGGCCGACATTATTCCGGAGATGATTCTGATCCGCATCGCCTATGCATCCGGTTTGCCGGATCTCGGAAAATTAATGAATAATCTCGTACAAGACAACGGACTTCCGGAAAACAAAAAGATCTTTCGCGACGAAGGCGACGATCGAAAAACCGAAACAATTTCTTTGGTTGACGAAGCTCTGAAAATGTTTTCAAATGCAAAAACGGAGCAGGACGGATAAGATGAATAACTTTGATAATCTAATGAAACAGGCGCGTCAGATGCAGGAAAAGCTGGCGGAAATGCAAAATAAAATAAGCGATATGGAGATTTCCGGATCCTCCGGAGGGGGAATGGTCAGCGTCCTCATAGACGGAAAAATAAACATTAAAAAAATAAACATCGATCCGAAACTCATGTCCCCGGACGAAGCCGACATCGTTGCGGATCTGATCGTCGCCGCCTTTAACGACGCCAGATCGAAACTGGAATCGGAAATGAACGATAAAATGGGAGGATTGCTGCCTCCCGGAATGAAAATGCCCTTTTAGGGTATGATACGGATCAATTCGCCGGATTTTAACATCGATCAAATAGCCGACTCGGGACAGTGTTTTCGCATACGCAAAATTTCGCCCGAAACCCGACTGGCAGCGGCCGGGAATCGTTTTCTGCGAATTCATGCGGAAGAAAACGGAGCGTATGTACTCGAATGTTCCCCGGAAGAATACCGTGAAATCTGGTTCGATTACTTTGACATGCAAAGAGATTACGCCAAGATAAAAAAGGAGATAAAATCCGCCGGAGACGCTTATCTGGCGGCGGCGGTCGATTATGGCGGCGGCATAAGAATATTGAGGCAGAATCCCTGGGAAACCGCGGTAACCTTCATCATATCCCAGCGAAACAATATTCCGCGCATTAAAAGCATCATCGAAAGATTATGCGAACCCTGCGGCGGTTGTTTTCCGTCCCCTGATCTGCTGGCAAAATATACGGTGAAGGATTTTCTTTCGTTCGGGCTCGGATATCGGGCGGAATATCTGCGGAACATATCCGAAGCCGTAGTGAACGGAGAGCTGAATTTCGAAACGCCGAAGCGAATGAGCTGCCGCGACGCCGTTAATTTTCTCAAAAAATTCAAAGGGATAGGGGATAAAGTCGCCAACTGCATCGCACTGTTCGGACTTCATAAAACGGAAGCCTTTCCGATCGACGTGTGGATCAGGCGAATAGCGGACAATCGCTACGGCGGCACGTTTGATACGGAGAGCTTTCGCGGATACGCCGGCATCGTACAACAGTACATGTTCTTCTATGAGAGAAGTCTTAGCAAAAATGCAAAACCGAAGGACGCCGCCACTTGAAAAAACCCCTCTTCGCGGATACCGTTTCCGGAAGGATCTGTCGGAAAAAATGGAGAAATTCAATGTGGAGCAGCAAGGCTTCTTCCAACATAGCCCTGATAAAATACATGGGAAAAACGGAGAGAAATATTCCCTGCAATGTTTCTCTGTCCTATACGCTCGATAAATTCGTAACGGAAGTTACGCTTGAAAATTGCGAAGGAAAAGACGAATTTACAAACGAACTCGGGCTGAATTCCTCCGCCGTCAATCGCTTTCTGAAACATCTGGAAAACATAAAAAAGCGTTTCGGTTACGAAGGGTTTTTTCGAGTAAAATCCTCCAATAACTTTCCCCATTCCGCCGGAGCGGCCAGTTCCTCTTCCAGCTTCGCCGCCCTGACCAAATGCGCTCTTGCGGCAATTTGCGAAATAAAAAAGTTACCGCTGCCTTCGCCGGAAGAAATGAGTAAAATCAGTCGGGAAGGATCCGGAGCTTCCTGCAGATCTTTTTTTTTCCCCTGGGCAGTGTGGCGCGGCGAAGGAGGCAAAGCCATAAGCTTTAATACGGGCGATCCGGATCATGATTTGATACTGACGGACGCAAAACCGAAAAAAATTTCCTCCGGAGAAGCCCACGAGGCGGTAAAAAGCAGTCCGCTGTTCGCAGGACGACCGGAAAGAGCGGAAAACCGCTTTTCCGATCTCGCGGACGCTCTGGACAATAATCGATGGAATGACGCCCGCCGAATATGCGCGGAGGAATTTCGGGACATGCATGCGTTATTCGAAACCTCCGTCGTCCCTTTCTCATATATCGGACCGTTAACGGCGAGTATTTTAAAACAAATCGAAGATTTTTGCGGAACCGAAGAAAACGGCCCGATAGTAACGCTCGACGCCGGACCGAATATACATTTATTGTGGAAAAAAAATTCGGAAGACTTGCGAAACAAGTTAAAACATGCAATCCTCGGTAAAAATCCGGCCGTCGGATTTTTATAAGGATTGTCGACCGGGGTTGTCGAAAGTTCAACCGAAAAAACCTGTCGCGCAAAACGTGTTTTGACGAAATTCGGTTTTGTTTTACGGACGACGTCTTGAATGTGACTGAATATTTGTGTAAAAGATACGGGTAATTTTTAGGAGGCAGTATGGCGGTTCCCAAAAAGAAAACTTCGAAATCGCGCAGAGATATGCGCAGATCTCATTTGGCGCTGACTCCGACGAATGTTTCCGTTTGTCCCGATTGCGGAGAATCTAAACTTCCGCATCATATGTGCGATAATTGCGGCACGTATAACGGGCGGCAGATTTTGAAAAACAAGCGTCGATCCGCCTGATGGCCGTATCCGAAGTCATAGCCGTCGACGGAATGGGGGGAGATAACGCCCCGGCGGCTGTTTTTGGCGGTTTAGCAAAATTTGCCGGAACAGATCTCCATTTCATAGTTTTCGGCGACGAAAAAATCCTGAAAAAATACGTCTCTCTTCTGCCGCGCGGAGTATCTTTCGAAATCCGACACACGGACGCCGTGGTTACGTCGGAAATGGACGTGCTGTCGTCGCTGCGCAGCGAAAAAGAATCTTGCATGGGAATGGCCATCGGAGCCGTTAAATCCGGAGAAGCCGACGCCGTCATATCGTCGGGTAACACCGGACTTTACATGGCGCTTGCGAAGATAATCCTGAAAACCGTCGAAGGAATAGATCGGCCGGCCATTGCTTCGATTATTCCCGGAAAAAACGGCAGAACGATTTGTCTTGATTTGGGGGCAAATTCCGAATGCAGCGTAAAGAATCTCGTGGATTTTGCAATCACGGGAGAAGCGCTTGCCAGATCCGTTTTCGGCAAGAAGGAGGTCAAATTGGCTCTGCTGAATATAGGGACTGAGGAATCCAAGGGCAGCCGCCTGGTTAAAAAAACTTCCGCAATTTTAAAGAAAATGTTCGACAACTATGTCGGATTCGTCGAAGGAAACGACTTTGGCAAGGGAGACGTCGACGTCATCATTACGGACGGATTTACCGGAAACGTAGCGCTGAAAACAATTGAAGGCACCGCCAAATATATTGGTTCGGAGTTAAAAGACGCTTTGTCCGGTTCTTTTCTCGCCGGAATCGGAGCTTTGTTGGCTCGATCGTCTCTCGATTCCCTCAAAAAGAAGCTCGATCCGCGACTTTACAACGGAGCGATTTTGGTCGGTCTTAACGGAGTTGTCGTCAAAAGCCACGGCAACAGCGACGAGATCGGCTTTTCCAACGCCGTCGGATTTACCGCCGATATTTTGAGGAACAATATTTTTGATCGCATACGCGAACAGCTGGAAAAATCAAAAATACATTGCGCGTCAGAATACTGCGAGGAAAAATGAATTCCGTACCGGCGGGAATCGGAATAGGATTACCGAAAAAGTGCCTGCTTAACGCCGATCTTCCTAAAGAATTGGAAACCTCGGACGAGTGGATAGTACAAAGAACGGGAATTCGTCAGCGTTATCTGGTTTCCGGAGATGAAACGACGGCCTCGCTGGCAACGGAGGCCGCGCGCAATGCTTTAAATTCCGCCGGTATTTCTCCGAACGAAGTCGATTTGACGATAATCGGAACCGTTACGGGGGACTATACCTTTCCTTCAACGGCGGCGATCGTACAAAGAAACATCGGCGCCGGCGGAGTCGCTTTCGATCTCGGCGCCGCCTGCAGCGGATTCATCTTTGGCCTGAACACGGCGGATCTGTATATTAAATCAGGAAAAGCAAAATGCGCTCTGGTGATAGGCGCCGACACTTTTTCAAAGATTCTTGACTGGTCCGACAGATCGAGCTGCGTTTTGTTCGGAGACGGAGCCGGAGCAATGGTGCTCCGAGGTGAAGAAAAAGGCGAACGCGGTGTGAAATTTTGTAAAATATATTCAGACGGAAAGTATGCGGATTATCTGATAACCGACGGAGGAGTTTCGACAACCCGAAAGGCCGGCACGGTAAAAATGCAGGGACGGGAAGTATTCAAATTTTCCGTGGAAAAATTTTGCGAATCTCTGGAAGAACTGTTGAAAAACAATGATATGACCGTTAAAGACATTGACCTTCTGGTTCCGCATCAGGCCAATGCCCGCATAATACAAAAAATCGCCGAAAAATTCGGCATCGAAGAAAGAAAAGTTTTGATTAACATAGATAAATATGCTAACACTTCTGCTGCTTCCATACCTTTGGCCCTAAAGGATGCCGAAGGGATGATTTTTACGGGCGGAAGCTGTAAAAATGTTGTGCTGTTATCCATGGGAGCGGGATTTACCTGGGGCTCGGCT
>JAISMS010000062.1 GCA_031276565.1 Holosporaceae bacterium
GACAGCTCTATTTCCTTAGCCACCGTGACTCCGTCCTTCGTAACCTTGGGAGATCCGAAGCTTTTCTGGATCACGACGTTCCTCCCCTTCGGCCCGAGGGTCACTTTTACGGCCCCCGCCAAAAGATCGACGCCCTGCAGCATTTTAGCGCGAGCGTCCACAGAAAATCTTACTTCTTTCGCTGACATTTTTTCCTCCTTTATTTCTTAAAAATACCGAGAATATCCGACTCTTTAAGTATCGTATATTCTTCTCCGTCGATTTTCACTTCGTTTCCGCCCCATTTTGCGAAAAGAACGCGGTCTCCCGCCTTAACCTCGAGCGGATGAAGCGTTCCGTTATCATCCCGAACTCCGGAACCGACGGCCAATACTTCGCCTTCTATCGGTTTTTCCTTGGCCGTGTCGGGAATTATTATCCCGCCGGGACTTTTAGATTCCCGATCGATTCTTTTGATCAGAACTCTGTCTTTTAAAGGTACAAAGTCTATTGTTTTCATCGTCCTTTCTCCCACAATATATCTAAAACAAATAATGTACCCGATTCGGGTAAGATCCCCGGTTTCGGGTGAAGTCTCGTCTCGAGCAAAATCTCGATCTCGAGCGAAGGTATACTACCGGCAGATGTTCATCGATTCAAGTGGCAATATTAGGACCCGCGATTCGAAAATTTTTATCGACGCAAATCAATTTTGCGGTAATATTAAGCAACATCGATATATTTTAATAATAATTATATTTTGACCGTGTTTTAATTAATCCGGAAAGGAACATAAACGTTACGAACGGAATATCAATTCTTTTCTCCGCAATTTCGTGCGTTCTGCCGTTTGAACCCGGAGCGGATCCGTCCGCTATCGTCGGGCCTTACCGCGCGAATCCTCCGGTCCGACCGGCGCGTAATCCGCAAAACTCGGACGTCGATAAAATTGAAGCTCCGAATCATATTGACATGTTGCAGCGCATATTGTTATTAATATAATTATTAACATTGACCCGAATTAATTTAAAGAGATTAAAACATGCAAAATAAACCGTCGATTCTTTTCGGAACGCTTTTTTTTCTCGTCTTTCCAAATTCGGAAGCCATGCTCGAAAACGATTGGCAGATAGGGTACTCGCAAACCGCCGATTTCAAAATCATGTATTCCGAAATCGGCGACGCGAACCCATCGGGCCCGACTTCGCTCGCTTCGGAACCCGAAAGTCCGAACCCCGGCAAGAAGCTTCTGTGCTTGGAAATCAGAGCCCCGAAAAACAGGCAAACGCAGGTTTGCGCTTCGGAAGCCGCCGCGTCTCCGGAAAACGAAACACCGGACGTCAGACGCTCAAAAAGTTGCACATTTATGTTGCAGTCGGAAGCAAGACGTTCTGCGGAAGCACTCTTTACGCGGGAAGACTCGGATAAAATAATACATAACCTGCCTCGGCGCGCCCTGAGCTGCGAAACTTTGCTTCTGGCAATAAGAAGGGCGGAAGACAATCCCTCGGAGTGGCGGCAAATCTGGTTCGAACAAAATCAGAAGGAAATTTTGCCCATAGCGGAACGGGAAATAATAATCGCAAAAAACGAAGCCGAGCTGAAACGAAAGAAACATTTCGGAATTTTATCGTCATTTCGAAAATTATTTCGGACGGATGTTTGCCGATTCCTGCAGATAATCGATCACTGCGGATTCGGAGGAATAAATCCGTCTCCCAAGCCGTTTTTTTACGACGAAGTGATCATCCGCACAAAATCTTCGAAAGGATGCCCCAAACAGGACGAAGAGGATTTCCGCCTGATGCTGCCCGAAATGCGAAAGTATTTGGAACTGATCGCCTGCGGAGATGCAGTAAATATATTGTATAAGATAAGCCGTTCAAAAGACGACGAATCGTCCGTACCGTTATGGTATGAGTGCCTGTTGAACATCAGAGAGCGGATAAAGCATCTTAACGAGATCTTGGCAAACAACGAACTCTCCGAGGCGGAACGCAAAGCGTGCCTTCTTGATTTGGAAGAAAAAAAGCAGGACTCGGAAAATCTGCGGCAAATACTGGTCGATCTGTGCAAATCGCCGAAGCTCCGGGAGACTCTGTACTCTGTTGTTCCTCCGGCTTTTGCGGACGACTTCCTGAGTAAAGTCGTCTGCGACACCGAAGAGGTGCTGAAGACTTTGTTTTTGACGGCATTGGATCTGGACCTCGAGGGCAACTTAAATGAAAGCGACAAACCTTGGATTTTATATTCGATATTCCATGTTGACGAGTGCCGTTGGTCCGAAAATGCCGATTCCCGAGTCTGTCAATACAACAGATGGGCCTTGTCGCCGATCATAGTCGAAGACGAAAACGACGTTTTCAATTATGTTCGTTTCTATTGATTTCCAAGGGCAGCGGTTGCTATAACAGATCCATCTGATCCGAAACGCCGGCAAAAATGTCGTCGATTTTCTTCCCGCTGCGGGATTCGAATCGCCGAAGCAGTTCCGTCGCCCTTTTTATCACGGCTTTAGGGACTCCGGCCAGCGCGGCGACGTGAATTCCGTAAGATTTATCCGCGATTCCGTCGATGATTTTATGGTAAAAGATCACTTCCCCGTTCCATTCCTGTACTTTCAGAGTTTTACACTTTATGTTTTTCAGAGAATTCTGCAGAGCCGTCAGCTCTCGATAATGGGTGGCGAATAAAACACGACATTTGTTGATCCTGTAGAGATTCTCCACCACAGCCCAAGCTATGGACAGACCGTCATAGGTGGAGGTTCCGCGCCCGACTTCGTCGAGTATGACAAACGACCTTTCGGTCGCCTGGTTTAAAATCGTCGCCGTTTCTATCATCTCAACCATAAAGGTCGAACGACCTCGCGCTATGTCGTCCGACGCTCCGATGCGCGAAAACAGTCTGTCCACTATTCCCACAACGGCTCGGGAAGCCGGAATATAGCTGCCGGTTTGTGCAAGAACGACAAGAAGAGCATTCTGCCGCAAATAAGTGCTCTTGCCGGCCATATTCGGACCGGTCAGCAGACACACCTTCGAATCGAGACTTAATTCACAGCTGTTACATGTAAAATCCTTCATGCGGACTTCCAGTACGGGATGCCGACCGTCTTCTATTTCCAAAACGGGATCGAGGGATATTTCCGGTCGCACATAGTTCCTTTCGATCGCCGTACAGGCGAAGTTCGTATAGACGTCCAACAGCGCCAATACTTTCACGGCGTAGGATATTTCCTCTCCGAACCTGAGAATCTCGGCCGTAATTTCGGCATACAATTTCTCTTCGAGCTCGTTCCACTCTTCCGCAACGTCGGTCAATTCATTCTGCAATGAAATCAGTTCTTCGGTCGTATATCTTACGCCGTTCACCAAAGTCTGCCGATGTATGAATCCGTCCGTCATTTTCTCCTTCCGGGAGCCGGGAATTTCTATATACCATCCCAAAATGGCGTTGTTTTTAATTCTCAACGTATTGATGCCGGTTTTCTTCATATACTTGTACTGCAAATCGGCAATCCGATCTTCCCCGTTATTTTTCAGACGTCTTAATTCATCCAATTCCTTTGAATAGCCGTCGGCAATCACGCCTTTTATTCCGTTCGCCGCCGAAATTTTTTCGACCAGGGCGGTTTCGAGCAAACGAAACAATTCCGTAAAGTCCCTGAGCTTTTCGACGTAATATTCTCCTTCGCTCGGCATTTTCACGTTTCCGAAGAGGGATTTTATATCCCTCGCCACTCGCAGAGACTCCCGGATATCGCCTAAATCGCGCGGAGAAAATCTGTTAAACTTTATTCTCCCTATCGCCCTTTCGAAATCCGGACATCCGGAGAGGGTATCGCGCACCAGTCTCATAAGTTTTTCGTTTTTAATGAAAAATTCCACGCAGTCCAGCCGTTTTTCCAATAAATCCTTATTCAGAAGCGGCATTGATATCCTGGAGGCAAGAACCCTGGATCCGAACGACGTTCGAGTTCCGTCGATTACCCCCAGCAAACCGTATTCGTATTCTCCGCGGCAAGAAGTTGTTATCTCAAGACTCTTAGAGGTCAATGGGTCTATTATCAGGTGATTGCACAGTGATATTCTCTTCGGAGGCGGTAAATTCGACATATTTCCGCGCTGCGTTATGAGCAGGTACTCCAAAATCGCGCCGCAGGAGGATAATTCGTCGTTCAGGCGTATGCCGAAACTGTCCAGAGTACTGACCCGGAAATACCTTTCCAGTCTTTCCTTTTCGACGACGGGGTTGAATTTTGAATCCGGCAATGAAGTTATCGTCGCTTCGCAAACCGAGGATACGAGTTTCTTGAACTCGGAGTTTTCCAGAGAGGAAGGAATCAATATCTCTCCGGGAACATAGGTACCCAGAACGGAGGAAAACTCATCCGCCGGACAGGTATTTACGAAAAAATCTCCGGTGGATATATCAATGACGGCGAAACTGACGGTTTTGATCTTCTCCGTCTTGCGACAAATGTCCGGAACGACGGACATCAGAAAATTATTTTTCCCGGCATTCAGCAGACTTTCCTCGGTTATCGTTCCGGCGGTCAGGATTCGCGTAACTTCCCGTTTCACCAAGGCCTTACAGCCGCGCTTTTTTGCGTCCTGAGGATCTTCCGTCTGATCGCATATGGCGACCTTATGACCGTGTTGCACCAGGCGCCCTATGTAGCCGTCCGCGTTAGAAACCGGTACTCCGCACATGGGCACGTCCTCGTCCAGGTGCTTTCCGCGACGGGTAAGCGCTATGTTCAACACGGAGGAGGCAATTTTGGCGTCCTCGAAAAACAGCTCGTAGAAATCTCCCATGCGGAATAACAATAAACATCCCGGATACTGCGACTTTACGGTCAGATACTGGGACATGACCGGCGTTGCATCTTTTATCGTACTGTAAAACAAAGCATCATCTTCCATAGCAGTCTCGTTCGGCTTCTTACGACAACGATAATATACCCGAAGCAATCGCAAAAAGATATCTGATACGCGCCCCTTTCTAAGCGGCACAATCGGTTGTAGAATGTGAATCCGCATGGGAGAAAACATGCCCGTAAATCGCAACGGATCTTCTGTATCCGAAAACTCCGAGACCGCCTTCGACTCGGTCGGACAAATAATCCGGGAAATAAAAGCCGAATCCTCCGAAAAATACGCGGAATTTCACAGAAAAATGATTCAATCCGAAAACGGCTACGGTAAGGGCGATACGGTCATCGGATGCCCCGTCCCGAATCTGCGAAAAATCGCAAAAAAATATTGCGCCGAAATTTCCCTCAAAGATACGGAAAAATTGCTGCAGTCGAATTATCACGAAGCCCGAGCCCTGGCGCTTATCATCATGACGTTGCAATTTCAAAGCGGAGATGAAACCCGGCGGAAAAACATCATGCAAATATATCTGAACAATCTGAAATTCGTGAACAACTGGGATTTGGTCGACATATCGGCGCCCCGTACGGCGGGTTTATATTTTAAATCCGAAGATCCTGTTTTCAAGCGGCTGTCCGAATCAGAAAATCTGTGGGAAAACAGAATAGCCGTGGTTGCAACTCTCAGTTTCATAAAAAACGGCGATTTCGAACTGACCCTGAAATTATGCGAAAAGTTCCTGAAACACAAGCATCATCTTATTCACAAGGCCTGCGGGTGGATGCTTCGGGAGATCGGCAAAAAATCACCGGAAATTCTGATAAAATTTCTTCGAAAACACGCCGCCGACATGCCGAAAATCATGCTTTCCTATGCAAGAGAAAGGATAAGAGATGTACAAATTTGAACGGTCGCTGGAAGTCGGACGAATCATTTCCCGTCCGAATCGATTCATCATGCGCGTACGAAAAGGTCGGGACGAATTCATATGCCACTGTCCCAGCACCGGAAAGATCGGAAACATTTCCCCGGACAACCTGCCCTGTCTCCTTTCGAAATCCTCCGACCCGAAGAGAAAAACCGCCTACACCGTAGAGGCTCTCGCCCCGGACGGCGAAGAGTACTGGGTGGGCATAAACCAAAACGCCGTAAATCGATATGTGGAATACTTCTTCAAAAACGGACGGTTCGATCGGATAACGACGGACGGCCCGAATATTTTGCGGGAACAAAAAGTGGGGAATTCGAAACTGGATTTCAAAGTCGGCAACATGTACATCGAAGTAAAAATGCCCCTCATGTATCTCCCCTGCGCCGTCACCGACGCTCCGCTTCCCAAAAGAAACGATACCTACTTCGAGCGTTTCACGCGGCACGTCACCGACATGGGAAACATTCTGAAAAACCGCGAGAATGCCGCCATGTTGCTTTGCTTCATGTACGACGCTCCGCCGTTTACGGTTCCGAAACCCCGGGATAACGGTCAAACCTTGCGCGTTGCGGAAGCGGTATATAAATCCGTAGACGCCGGAGTACGAATGTGGCAGGTAAACATGAGCATCACCGTCGACGGGGTGAATTTGCTGAGTTACCGGGATATCACGGAAATATTTTTCGAAAAAAATGCAAAAAATTGAAACGGAATCGCTCGCCTGACTCCGCCGCAACTGCGAAGATTTGTCCGGATCGAACGGCCGAGCATTCGAATTTCATTGTTTCGGCGGATGAGGTAAAAATTTCTGTCCCTTGCGGTCGAGTCGGCATCCGCAAAAACCGGAACAGATGCGAAAGCTCCCGGTCGCCTTTGCAGAGCGGCGCGAAGACTTTATGGCCATACGCTGTTTCGCTTCATGTGCGCCGCCGCCGTTTACGGTTCCGAATCTCGCTCGTTGCGCAGCGGCATATAAATCCGAAAAGGCCGAATGCGGCAGGCAAACATGAGCATCACCGCCGACGGGGTGAATTTGCCGAGTTACCGGGATATCACGGAAATGCGCCGCTTGCCGTTACTGCTCCTGCCGCAAAATACCCCCGCTTTATTTGCCTGATCCGCTTCTCCTCATCTCTCCGTCCCGGATCTTCCGTATTATCCGGATACTCTCCGGGAGGAAACGGAAGCGCAGACTGAAAAGGAAAATTGTTGCGACGAGAAAGAGTTGAAAAACATCGCCGACTGACACGGCTTTCTCGTTTTTGCCGATCCGAAGGCTTATAAATTATTATGTGAAGCTGCCTCTGGAATTTGCGAAAATCATGCTGTAATATTTGCCGTCATTCTGGGGCGTAGCCAAGCGGTAAGGCAGCGGGTTTTGGTCCCGCCATTCCGTAGGTTCGATTCCTACCGCCCCAGCCGGGTTTCGCCCGCAATCGATTGCAATATTTATCTCCCCCGTATAGTATCCGTTATAAGCGCGGGGCGATTCGACGACACGGGATGCGGGTTCTCTTTCGACCGATTGTTTTCGTCCGCTCCGTCTCTTTGCGGAGTACCTATGCGGCATTATAAAAATGATGGCAAAATCCTGTCGAAGTCTTTGTATGATCCGAAAAAATCCTTGCACAGCGGCGATATACGGCTGAAAGGCTTGGGGGGCATATTCCTCCTGGTTTTGATATTATCGATTTTTTTTGCTTCGGAAGTCGGGAATCGTCCCTTCGCAGATCCGGACGAGGGGCGTTACGTCGAAATTCCGCGGGAAATGGTCGTAACCGGAGATTTCATCACTCCGCGCCTTAACGGCCTGAAATATTTCGAAAAACCTCCGCTTTTTTATTGGATGCAGGCGGGAATTATAAAAATTCTCGGAATTAACGAAACCTCCATGAGACTGTGGCCGATTATTTTCGCCGTACTCGGGTGTTTGGGAGTTTTTCTCATCGGATCAAAACGTCGCTCCTCCTCCGTCGGACTTTTGTCCGCAGCCGTATTGGCAACCAATATCCTCTACTACGCCGCAAGCCGGCTGATTACCCCGGACTTGATGTTGTCGGTGATAATGAGCGGAACGCTCTGGTGTTTTTTCGACGCTTTTGCGGCGGGAAATCAAAAAAAATCAACGATTACGGCCATGTATGTTTTTGCGGCCTTTGCCTGTCTCGCCAAAGGATTAATAGGAATAGTTCTGCCGGGACTTACGGCTCTCCTGTGGATTATTTTTACCGGCAGCCGGTCGAAAATCAAAGAAATGCTTCATATCCCGGGAATATTGATATTTCTGATTCTGGTGATACCTTGGCACGCGGCGGTTTCTCTGCGTAATGAAGATTTTTTACATTTTTACTTTGTCGTGGAGCATTTTCTGAGATATACCACCGAGATGCACCACAGATATCAGCCGCCGTGGTTTTTTATCGCGGTGCTGGCGGGAGGATTGCTTCCTTGGACGGGTTTCTTTTTGGCGGCTTTGAAAGATTCGTTTAAAAAGGCGTCAGCCGGAGATTCCGAAAGCATATTTCTTTTGTGTTGGATTTTCGGCATACTTGGATTCTTTTCCCTTTCCGGTTCCAAATTGATCCCGTATATTTTCCCGATTTTGCCGCCGATTGCGCTGATTACCGGAATTCTGCTGGCAAAACCTTCGCATCGGGATTTCGAAATCGGCGTTTTTCTCAATATTCTCCTGTGGATCGCCGCGCTGATTGCCTGCCATATCGCAAAATCTCAAATTTCCGATGTTTTTAAAAACCCCGAGGCTCTTTTTCTTCAAAACCTCTTTTTCGCCCTGGGCGCAGTCGCCGTGTTCCTGCTTATTTCTTTAATATTTCTGAAAAAAATCCGCGGAGCTATAATTATAGTCTATATTTTCATCGGCGCGGATATAATGTGGGTTATCAACAAAGCGGCGGTTTTCTATCAGGAAACCAAAAAACCCGGCACCAAACGATTCGCATCCGTGATTAACATGAACAAAAAAGAGGATGATCTGATATACTGCTACAAAAGATATTATCAGGACTTTCCGGTTTATCTGAATTCGACGGTCGGAGTTGTCGATTTCATCGGAGAACTGGAGTTCGGATCTCGCGCAGAGCCCGAAAACGGTAAATTAATAGCGGAGAAACAATTTCGCAATCTGTGGATAACTTCTCCGAAGCGAATCTTTTTATTGTTATCTCGCAAGCACTATAAGGATTTTTTTGCCGACGGAAAACTTCCGCACCGAATTTTAGATTTCGACGAACACTTTTCGGTGCTTATCAACAAGTGATTTTATTCGGCCCGGGATCTGTTCCGAATAAAACAAGAACCGCCGCATTCGTTTAACGCGGCGGAATGCCGCCCGCTTAAAAAACAGACGGCGATTCTCCCATGAAAGATCATAAATTCGAAGCAGCGAAAACGAGGCACTGTTTCGAAGGAATCAGGGGAGATATTTCCCAACCTTCCCTCGCCAACAATTCTCCCTGGAGCAATATTTCCGCTACGGGGTCATTCGAAATAACTCGCGGAAGTCCGGTAAGCGGATCCGTAAGCGATAGCGGAATCGCAATCGACGAAGCAGTAATCGGCAACGGAACGGGATACAATCTTGATTCTTCCGAAAGACGTCCCTTTTTGTCTACTCGCCAACATGTTATTTCTCCGTTAGGATTATAGTATCTGATTCTGCTCAAGATTCCTCTTCCTTTGGAATGACGGCCGGCTTCGGTCTGAAACGAAACCGATAAAAGCAACAAAAACGATAAACACCTGCATAAAAAATATAAAGCTTTTTTCATTTTTTCCTCTAAATTTTACATATATCACATATAATGCATTTGTTTTATTTTTCAACATTAAAAATAAAAAATATTAATTGGCAATAATTCGCATCATTTGAGATAAAAAATCCGTTCAATACCGGAGGCTTCAGAAATCTCGCATCAGCGCCGTTCGCCGGAGAGATTTTGCATCGCTGTTCCGCAGAACAATTCCGGCTTCAATCTCTTTTAGGGCAGATTCCCCGCTGCTCTGCAGCGTAAGATATTCTTAGCTATTGTAGCACTTAGTTTTTCCGGCCGAATACAGAAGAGCAATTTTTGATGATACGGCAGAAAAGGTGTTAATAGAAGTGTGCGAAGAAATAGATAAAAGATACGAGCTGAAATTTTTAGAAATAGGAACAGACAAATAGAATTGTTCTAAAATACCCCGCTGCTCTGCAGCGGGCGATCATTTATTTTTTTCCCGGCGGAACGATTTGTTGTTGTCTCGCAAGTATCACAGATTTCTTTGCCGACGAAAAACTCCCGCGCCGAATTTCGGATTTCAACGAACACGCGGTTCCCGGGAAATGTTCCGGAATTTCCGGCGTAAGCACTCCGGACAGCAGCGCTTTGACCTCCTCTGTCAAATCGCAGATGACGGAGCAGTATTTTATCTGAATATTATCCGGAGATATCCGGTCGCTGGCCTGCATATTGGCGCGAACATTGAATCCGAGTATAAGAGCGTTTGAGGCGCGCGGGCGACGTCGCTCTCGGTGATTTCTCCGATTCCCGCGCGGATTATCCTGAGCGCGACTTCGTCCTTGTGGCAAGCTTTTTAAGGCTTGTGCAGACGGCTTCGGAGGATCCTTGAACATCGGCTTTTACTATGACGGACAGTACCTGAAGTTTCTCGTCTGCTTTCAGTTTGGAGAAAATTTGCGATGTTTATCAATAAACACGGCGAAATCTTTTCCGGATAAAAACAAAAACCGCCGCATTTGTTTAACGCGGCGAAATGCTCCCGCATAAAAACCGGACGACGATGCTCCCCCACAAGAGAGAGCATAAATTCAACGCCCCGCGCGAACGCCGTTCGCTATCTCGTGGGGAATCAGCGGCGGTATTTCCCAACCTTCCTTCGCCAACAATTCTCCCTGCGCCAATATTTCCGCCAGGGGATCATATGGGATAACTCGAGGAAGTTTGGTAAGCGGATTTACAGGCGATAAGGGAACCGTAATCGGCAACGAATCGTCGAGACATTGAGATATTTTGAAAATATTCCCTCTTTTATCTGTCCTCCAAATTGTTACTTTTCCGTCGGGATCAAGATATCGGATCTGATATCTTGTTTTTCTTACGGAAGAAGAACAGGCTTCGGTTTGAAACGAAACCGATAAAAGCAACAAACACCGGCATAAAAAATATAAAGTTTTCTTCATCTGCTTTCTCTAAATCACCACATAAGTTAATATAGTATATTTATTTTATTTTTAAGATTAAAATAAAAAAATATTAACCGCCGATAATTCAGATTATTTAAGATAAAAATCCGATTCACCTCGTATCGTGGCCGTTCGCCGAAACCGTAAAAATCTTTCTCCTTCTAAGGACAAGACG
>JAISMS010000070.1 GCA_031276565.1 Holosporaceae bacterium
GATAATGTCGGAATTCCCGCGCTTAATTGCCGCGGCCGACCAGCGGCGGCGATTCGAGATTCCAACGTTTTCTGCGATGTTTTTACCGTTTCTTCTATACTCGCCAGCTTCATCTTCAACTGTTCTATGTCGTTTAGAAAGACGGGCCCGTGTTCTCTGATTTCAGGAATCTCTTTTGAATCCCTTATTACACTCTCTTCTATACCCGCCAGCTGCACCTTGATTTCTTCGATATAATTTAGAGATTTGAGCATGCCATCTCTATACACATTCATCAGAGCCGGATTCGAAATTTCTTCTTGAGGCAATTGCGATATCTCATTACTCACTGTTATTGCGTTATTCTGCCTTTCCTCTATAAACTCCCAGTATCCGCTGATTATTCTCCGGGTTCTGCCAACCAATGAATTATCTTCTTCCGGGGCAACCGACGCCGGAACAGTTTTCTCTGATTCCGTCGACGACGGGTTCTCCAACGCCGACGTCGTTTCCGTAAAGACTCCGCCGCACAGCATCATGCAGCAGCAAACGGAGGCAAGCATTCTATTCATTATTTTTATTCTCCTTAAGTAAAATGTAACCGTATCATTTTTTCATAAAAGTGTAAAAAAATCGTTAATTTCTCCGAGATTGATAAAAAAAATGCGGCCGGAGGCAGATAATATCCGCCCGAAAATTCGTCGGCGGAATTAATGTAACGTATTTAATATATATTTTTATTAAAAATTGCCTTAATTAATCTTGTTATTTTTTGTTTTTCATGCTAGTTATGATTGAAGTCGCGCGGGTTTCAAATGAAGACTTGGTCCGGAGCCGATTTGGTCGGGTTTATTCTCACCGTTTTTGGAATGGCGGCCTTCATATTCTCGAATTCGGGATTTTTGGTTTCGATTTCTCTTCTGATTGCGTCGCTGATTCTTCTGAGCAGTGTTTACGGAGCCAGATACAGTTCGGTTAAATATCTGAATGTTCTGTGCCATTATCAGGCCGTTCTTTCCTCTTCCGCTGACGGTTGGGTTGCCTGGAACGCAGACGATCGATGCGCGGGAGCCTCTAAAAAACTCAAAGTCCTTTTGGGCCTCACACAGGGCGGCGACGTACGTTTCGCGGATATTTTGGCCGTCCTCGATCCGGAAGACGCGGATGAGCTCGCCCTTCGTTTTAACCGCCTGAAAAAAGCCGGTCTCAATTTCGAATTAATCGTTAAGGCGGGCAATAACAAGTTGAAAATCAACGGCTCCCGCATGATAATAAACAATGTTGAAACGATGTTGCTGTGGTGCGCAGATATTACCGCAACCTCCTCTCTGATCGACTCTCTGAAGGAAAAAGCAGCCGTCTCCCGAGAGGAGGCGCGACATCTGTCGGAGATTCTGAATACGCTGCCGATTCCGATCTGGAGACGCAATGAAAAACTGGCCGTCACTTACTGCAACAGAGCTTATGCGAACCATACGGATTCCGCGATCGATAAAGTGCTGGCGGATAATATTCCTCTGGTGCCGGGAAATCTGTTCGGCCAGGGACATTCGCTCGCCGAAAATGCCAAAAAATGCAATCGGATGCAGAGCATATCCCATTTTATCACCGTTAACGGGATACGGAAAAAAATATCCGTACACGAGTGTCCGATCGCCGAGGGACACATTGTCGGATACGCGAACGACATTACCGCCGAGGAGGCGCTGACCGTCAATCTGGACAGAATCACGGCCGCCAACTGTGAAGTTTTGGAAAACCTCTCGGCGGCAATAATTATATTCGGAGAAAACACCAGAGTGAGTTTTTTCAACAGCGCCTACCAGCGTCTTATGAAGCTGGAATCCGTATGGCTGCACTCGAAACCTGCCTACGGAGAGGTGCTGGACGAACTGAGAAATAATCGATGCCTGTCCGAGCACGCCGATTATCAGGCCTTTAAAAAGGCAGGACTGGCGATGTTCACTTCAATTACCGCTCCCGTTCGGGAATTGATATATTTGCCCAGCGGCAAGACTCTGCGTCTCGTGATATCCCCGTATCCTCTCGGAGGCTTACTGTTCGTCTACGAAGACGTCACCGACTCCCTGGATCTGCAACGCAAAAACAACACGCTGTTAGCGGTACAAAATGAGACGATTAATAATCTGTACGAAGGGATAATGGTCTACGGCAGCAACAATCGTTTAAAGATCATCAATACCGCGATGCATAAAATATGGAAATTCAATAATACGGCGGCGGCCGATCTGAAGGGCTCGCATATCACCGAAACATTAGATCTCATAAAAGACGAACTGGATTACGGATCGAATTGGGAAGAATTTCGGGAAAATGCCGTCAGCAACCTGACCGACAGGATTGTAAAAAACGGAAAACTCGTCAAAAAGGACGGCTCCGTAATCATGTTCTCCTACGTTCCGCTGCCGGACGGAGCCCACATGTACAGCTTCATTGACATCACCGACACCTGCATGGTCGAAAACGCCGTCATGGAGAAGAATCAGGCATTGAAAGCGGCTCAGGATTTGAGATTCGAGTTTATTTCCGGAGTATCGGTCGAGCTGAAAGATCCCCTGAATGCGTTGCTCGGCTTTTCAGATCTGCTGCTGCACCAGTATTTCGGAATCCTCAATGAAAAACAACTGGAGTATTGCCGCTGCATATCCGACGCCGCCGAACAATTGCATCAGCTGATTAACAATCTGCTGGAAATGGTCTCCATAGACGCGGAATCGGCGAATTTGGATATATCGGAATTTTCGATGAGCGAAGCCATGGATGAAGTTATCGACAGTCTCGAAAAACGCATTAACGAAAAAAATCTGAACATTGTCAGAAATTATCCGAAAAGAATTGTTTTCAGCGGAGATAAAACTCGCATCAAACAGTCTTTTTACGGTATTTTGACAAGCGCGGTCCGATCCGCCAGACATTGCGGCAGGATAGACGTCACCATGACGAACGACGACGAAGGAGCCTTGAAGATTATCGTAAAAGACGACGGAGAAGGCCTTAGGGAAGACAAAAGTTACGGAATTTTCAAAAGATCCGCCGGAAAGATCTCTTCCGGCAGCGACGTCGGAACGAACAATCTAAGCATGCCTTTTGTGAAATCGCTGGTGGAACGCCACGGCGGCACACTGAAAATCAGCTCGAATTTCGTCGAAGGAACGCGCGTCGTCTGTACGCTTCCGGTAAAACCCGAAATCTCGTACGCACAATTGCAAAATTCGGATACCGCCGAAGAAGAAAAAGTCGTAAACTCCCAGCATGAAGAATTTAGAAAACAAACCGCCGGCCGGAATCGCCTCCTGCGGAATTGAGTTCGTTTCGGCAATCGCGGTGGGCGTGTGTATCGGGCTGTGGCTTGATAAACGTTTTGATAAATTTCCCCTGTTTTTGATCGCGTTTTTTCTGTTCGGCTGCGTTGCCGGATATTTCAACGTGTTGAAACTCATGAAAAAACCAAAAAAATGACGGAGTTTCCGATAAATACACAAGCGAAATCTTGCCGCTGCCTTGAGAAAAATGCGTTTTTTGTGTAAATTCACGGCGCTGCGGTCGTAGCTCAGTAGGATAGAGCACGAGATTCCTAATCTCGGGGTCGTGGGTTCGATTCCCTCCGATCGCACCATGTATTTTTTTGCATAATGTCTGTTCGATCTTCGTTTCGGCTATTGTTTTTCTCAAGATTCATGCTATTGTTTCAATTGGTTTGTATCACGGAGTGTATTATGAATAAAACCGATCTGATAAAATCTGTTTCCGAAAAAGCGGGATTAACGATAAAAGATACCGCCCTGTTTCTTGATGCCTTCATTAAAACGGCCGAAAAGACCCTTTCCAAAAAAGAAGATATAGTTCTGGTCGGCTTCGGCACCTTTTCCGTAACGGAGCGCAGCGCGAGAATGGGACGCAACTTCAAGACCGGAAAAAGCATTAAGGTTCCGGCTTCCAAATCCGTGAAATTTAAACCGGGGAAAACCCTGAAAGATTTAGTGAAATAGCGATTCGGCCGAAGAAAGGAGCGCGCCGCAACGGTGCGTTCTTTCTCTCGGCGACTCTGTAGATCGCAAATTTCGATCTCCGGATCTTTCCTGCGTGTGTTTCTTGAAGCACTCGTCAGGAGAGGGAGAGAGGTTTGTAAAATATACGGCGATCCGGTTGCAAAATTAAAAACCCGACTCTTTATGCCGGACCGCAGAGCATCAGCTACGCACGCTGCGCCGCAGCAAAGACGGGATGTACAACAAGCCGGCTGCAAAATCAAAAACCCGACTCTTTATGCCGGGCCGCAGAGCGACGCACGCTGCACCGCAGCAAAAGCGGGATATGCGACAAACCGTCGCGTTAAAATTAAAAACCCGACTCTTTATGCCGAACCGCAGAGCGACGCACGTTGCACCGCAGCAAAGGCGGGATGTACAACAAGCCGGCTGCAAAATCAAAAACCCGACTCTTTATGCCGGACCGCAGAGCGGAGCATCAGCTACGCACGCTGCGCCGCAGCAAAGACGGGATATGCGACGGGACGTGTCGTTAAAATCAAAAACCCGATTCTTTATGCCGGACCGCAGAGCTGCGCGCGCTGCACCGCAGCGAAGGCGGGATATGCGACAAACCGTCGCGGTAAAATCAAAAACCCGACTCTTTATGCCGGACCGCAGAGCGACGCACGTTGCACCGCAGCAAAGACGGGATAGGCGACGTGTCGTTAAAATCAAAAACCCGACTCTTTATGCCGGGCCGCAGAGCTTCGCACGCTGCACCGCAGCAAAAGCGGGATATGCGACAAACCGTCGCGGTAAAATTAAAAATCCAACTCTTTATACCAGGCCGGCGGAGTAACACTCGGAATTTTATCCGATAAAATTTCCCGAAACGACGGCCGTGATTTTACCCGAACATACCAGCCTTTTACGATCGGATAATCGTCCCATTTTACAGATCCCGTATAGTCGGCGCAGGAAATTTGCGCCGCAGCGGCAGCGTCGGCCAGCGAGAATTCGTCCCCGGCCAACCAGTTTCTGTAATCTATAAGCCAGGACATGTAATCGAAGTATTTCTTTATTTCCGCGCTGCCTCGTCTTATGACGGCCGAATCCGGAGAAGAATGTTCCGTATGTCTTTTTATGACTTTTTCGAAAACTATATTTTTCGTGACGTCGGCGAAGAACATGACATTGAAAAGAGTCAGAAGTCTGCGAACTTCGGCTTTTTCCTTTTGGGTTATGCCCGACAAAGAATTTGATCTGTAGGTGCGCTCCAGATGTTCTGCTATCGCGTACCATCCCTCGAAAACGGAGCCGTCCAAATCCGTAAAAGCCGGCAGATCCGAAACGACGTGACGTCCGGAAAATTTATGCTGCCTGTCCCACGGAAAATCAACGATGAGCTCATGGTCCAACGCTTTTTCCCGCAAACAAATCCGAATCAGTCGACTAAAGGCACACAGCGGATAATGGTACAACCTACGCATAACAACAATGTAAACAAAAAAGCGCCCCATGTACAGCAAGTTATCGACGCGACGAAATCCCGCACTGCAGCGCACGGATTTCGTCCCGTCAGATTCCTTTATTCCGATTCTTTCTTTTCTTCGCCGCCGGCATCGCTACTTTTTTTGCCTTCGTCATCGGCATTTTCGCTTTGCCGATCATCCGGACGAATCACCCCTGCGTCTTCTTCCGCAGTATCCTTATCCGCATCGACAACAACTTGTTTCCGCTTGCCCCTCCTGACTTTGATCCGATTTTTCAATTTAGGATCCAGCAAATCGTTCTCCAAATGCCGGTAGAATGCTTTAATTTTCCCCTCGTATTTGCGGGAAGCCTTAAGTGACATAAGATATTTCGCGGCTTTCAGCAGAAGTTTCTCCTTAGGATCGATACAGCCGAGCGTATGCTTAACCTTCATGGCTTTATCTATGCTGCGGCCGATAACATCCATCGCTTTCATTTCGATTATATCCTCAAGCACTTTGCTCACGTCCTGCAGCCCTTTGATATCGGCAGAAAGAGCGGTTTTATTTTTTGCGGAAATTCCGGATTTATTTATTTCGCTTTCGGCGAAGCTTATAAAAAAGTCCACGACGGTCTTGGCAATGCCGGCGTCCAGTTTCCCTTTAAGATCGCCGATCATTTGTTTGGTTTGCGCATTATTTCCCTGTGCAAATTCGTCTTTCAGATCCGCCCACGTCCATCCCGCCGCGTTTTCCGCGCTGACGGCCAGAGCCATAACAATTCCCAACATTGTTTTTTTCATAATTAAAAGTCCTCCCCAATCAATCCATTCGTCATTATAAGCAAAATTCGTTAATAAAAGATTAATAACATATTGAAACATTAAAAGAATATCGTCGAAGCGCCCTCGGATGCTCTCCAAAAATCACCGCCGCACAAATTTGTGCGACACGGTTCCCGAAGCGTATCGGGTACTGTTTACAAACCGCCTTTCGGCGTTTGATTTTTAAGGCTGTCGCATCCTTTCATGTCAAATAATCTTAATGTACTCAAAATTCAGCAAAATATTTGACGACTTGTAAACGGCGCTCCCATATCGCAATACGCAACACTTGTCGCAAAACCAACGGCGGCAGCTTATCGGTATTTCTGAAAATAACAATCGGAAGAAGCGATTTTTATGACCGCCGGAGTGTAATTTTTTCGACGGTTTTTCAAAATTCATCCGACAAAAATCTTCGCCGTCGAAATCTGTTTTCAAATTTCCGATGTAATAATTCCCCGACAATCCGTCCCTTTTCGGAGAATAATTTTTGATATTCTCGTCGTCCCCGAAAACAGAAGAACCCGGATCCCTCTACTTCTTATGAGATTTGTTGAGATCTTCATCGCTCAACATTATCGGTATGCCGTCGCAAATCGGGTAGGACGTCCCCGTTTTTTCGCACACGAGCCTTCCGGATTCCAATTTCAGCTTCCCGCCGCTTTTCGGACAAACCAGAAGTCTCAAAAGCCCTTCGTCCGTCAGCGTCGTTCCCCCCGTCGTCCCGAAGGCGTGAGCGTATTTTTTTGTCGACGGCGATTTCATTGGTTCATGTTGTTGAAGAAGTCGGCGTTATCCTTGGAAGCCTTGAGCTTTTCGATCAGGAATTCCATGCCGTCGGACGCTCCCATCGGCATAAGTACTCTTCTGAGAACCCACATTTTGGACAAAGTCGCCCTGTCCACCAGCAATTCCTCTTTGCGGGTCCCGGATTTCGTGATGTCTATGGACGGAAAGGTTCTCTTGTCGGAAAGTTTTCTGTCCAGAACGATTTCGGCGTTGCCGGTTCCCTTAAATTCTTCGAATATGACGTCGTCCATCCTGGATCCGGTTTCCACCAGAGCCGTTCCTATGATGGTCAGGGAGCCTCCTTCTTCTATGTTACGGGCTGCTCCGAAAATTCTTTTCGGACGCTGCAGAGCATTGGCGTCGACGCCTCCGGTCAATACTTTCCCCGACGAAGGACAGACGGTGTTGTAGGCTCTGGCCAGTCGGGTTATGGAATCCAACAGAATAACGACGTTCTTCTTATGCTCGACCAATCGCTTGGCCTTCTCTATGGCCATCTCGGCCACCTGAACGTGCCGCGTCGGTACTTCATCGAAGGTGGAGCTGACAACCTCTCCCCGAACAGATCTTCTCATGTCGGTCACCTCTTCCGGACGCTCGTCTATCAGCAACACTATTAAATAGGTTTCGGGAGAGTTGGTGGTGATGGCCCGCGCTATATTTTGCAGCATGACGGTCTTGCCTGTTCGGGGAGGAGCCACTATAAGCGCTCTCTGGCCGTGTCCCAACGGACAAATAATTTCTATGATGCGCGTGGTCAAATCCTTTTCGGCGACGCTTTCGGATAACTCCAAATTCAATTTCGAGTCCGGGTAGAGCGGAGTCAAATCGTCGAAATTTATGCGATGTCTGGCCACGCTCAACGGATCATCGTTTACGGAATTCAGTTTGGAGATGGCGAAATACCTTTCTCCCTCCTTGGGCGAACGAATGAAGCCCTCCAGCGTATCCCCGGTTTTCAGACTGTATTTTCTGATCTGGGACGGGGAAACGTAGATATCGTCCGACCCGGCCATGTAGTTTGCCTCCGGAGAGCGCAGGAAGCCGTAGCCGTCCTGCAATACCTCAAGAACTCCCTCCCCCAAAATTTCGATATCATTTTCGGCGAGCTTCTTGAGGATGGCAAACATCAGATCTTGACGTTTTAACGTTGCTGCCCCTTCAAGTTCCAAACTTTCGGCGAAAACTAAAAGTTCCGACGGCGTTTTTGCTTTTATGTCTTTTAATCTCATGATCTCTCTTTAAATTTTAATGATCTTCCCAACAATACGGTTAAAAAAGACCATCCGCCAACACAAACAGCAAAGATTTTCTCTGCTTTTAATGAGAAGACGGACGGTGCCCGAGGCCGGAATCGAACCAGCGACACGAGGATTTTCAGTCCTCTGCTCTACCAACTGAGCTACCCGGGCTCTACACATTCATATAGATTAAATCGCACCGGTTGTCCAGAGGTTGTTTCCGTGTTTTTCGCGTAATCGTCTTAAATTCGCCCCATCAAACGCGGCGGTTAAATCCCCGCAACGGGAGCGGAAAAACCGAAGCGTGCGAACTCCGACCGTCAAAAGTGTTGAATACCGATTGCGGACGTT
The DNA here is from genome assembly GCA_031276565.1 of Holosporaceae bacterium. Lineage (GTDB taxonomy): Bacteria > Pseudomonadota > Alphaproteobacteria > UBA3830 > UBA3830 > JAIRMQ01. The sequence goes on from JAISMS010000070.1 coordinate 8,649, forward strand.
ATAGAATCAAAATTCGCAGCGCAGGGTGAAATTCGTGGTCCGCGAAGGTTTATACGTAAAAGCCGGAAATTTTGCCGAATGCGACATGATCTCCTCTCTTGTGCAGGATTCTCTGCTGCACGTTCTGTTTCACTCATTTCACGAGGAGCAAAAATGTCTTCGATTCATGTTAAACCGCTTTTGTTGGGAATCCGCAAACGCCTGCGAACAGGACAAATGTTATTACCGCGTTCATTCGGGACTCTATATATATAATGTCGATTCCATTTTTTCATACGGCAATTTAAAGAGAAACGAGTATCTGAATCTGCTTACATTTCACGCGTCCGCAGAAGAAATTTGCATGGTTTTTTCCGGAAACAGACACATCCGCATAAGCGTGAACGGCATTTCTGTATACCTGAAAGATTTGCACGACAAATATCCGACGACGTGTATTCCGATTCACGATATTTACAAATATTAACCGTATCTTAATCTTTTTTGTTTACTATTTGCTAGTTTTCAATATTAGGAGGAAAATTATGATTACAAGCAAGGCGAATTTATGGAGTTTGGGTATCGCAGTCGGCTGTATTTTACAATTTGCGAACATCGACGCCCTGGACCACGGCTCCCTATCTGGTAATTCCTGGAGTTTAAAGATGCATAAAGTCGGAGAAGGTCCCGTAAACATCGAAACCGAGCACGCGAAATTCGACGAAAACGGCTTAATAGAAAAGAAGAAAGAATCCAAATGTCTGAATTTTGACGAACAGGGCAATGCCATAATAAAACACTGCTCGAAAGGGGGAGACAATTGCGATCCGTGCCGTGAACATTCGTTCCGACATAATCACTTCGATAAACACGGACACCACGAACATCACGGACATCACGGACACGATCATCACGACCATCCGGGATTCTTTGATCGGATCTTCGGACACCACGGACACGATCATCACGACCATCCGGGATTCTTTGGTCGGATCTTCGGACACCACGGGCAGCAGCACAGCCACCCCGAGCATCACGGACACGATCATCACGACCATCCGGGATTCTTTGGTCGG
>JAISMS010000053.1 GCA_031276565.1 Holosporaceae bacterium
ACGGAAAACACGCGGTCATTTTCGTTATCAAAGACCCGCAAAACGCCTGCCGGAACGGAAGCTTGCGTACGCGGCGGGGGCTTTCGGAAGGAAGCGGTATTTTGTCCCGGGGCAGGATGTTACGGCGGTTGCGGCCGTGATTTTTCCGCCTCGCATTCGGAGATTATTCGAAAAGAGGACAGCCGATTTTTAGGAAACGAAAGCGAAATCCGCCCGTCCGGATCTCCTCTGGAATTTATCGACGGAAAAATAAAATCAAGACCGGAGGATATGCATTTTATGCATTACCGTTTCTAATCTTCGAATATTTTTCGCCTTTTATCATTTATTAAGTTCTATCGGATATTATATGTACAAATTAATAGAAGATTATTGTGATAATAATTAATAAAATAAACGCCGTATCGATGGCGCTTTGTCTGACAGGAGGCATATTTATCTCCGGTTACGAGTATGTCTGCGCTGATCCCGGAAAGAAAAAGTCTAAAAAAACAGATATAACCGCTGAATGTGATTTTCACCCGGAACTGACGGTTTATAAGTGCAAATCTTCTAATGTTAGCGCAGGAGAGCTTGCAAATAAGATAACCGCTTTAGTAAATCATGTAATCGATAATTTTATAGTAGATGCAACTGCAGCAGAAAATCTTGCAATTCATCTTTTTAATAAATGGCATTTTATCACTGAAGAAGAAAAAATTTTAATTCAAAAAGGCGGTCGAGCTATTGATGGAATCAATATATTCACCCATGCGCGGACGAAAAAAAAAGAGAAGAGGGGGAAATCTCTACCGTTACAAGTATGCTCATTCCTGACGGGAATATTCGGTATATAATAAACTTAATGCATGATGCGATTACTGACAAATCTTCAACCGTCGGTATTATACGGCAAAATAAGGAGGCTATGCGTTGGGAACTTATACTGACTTCTTCGCTGGAATTTCCGTGCCTGCGTATACAAAAAACAACGACCAAAGTCGAAAACTTGCAGCAGTTTATCATGATAGTCGAACGAAAATTCGACAAATGGATAATTTTGAGCTGCTATCCTGTATCACTTGATTATCGGCAACTCTAGAATCAGAAGGCTGTATACCCGGGAGCAGAAAGCTGAATCAAATACTTTATGCGTTCCTTTCGCTTTTGAAAGTATTCTCCGGACTCTTTCGAATAAGCTGCCAGCATACTTTCCAATACCGATCCGGCAATTGCAGATGCGTTTTCGCTCCATGAATCATAGAATACTCTCGAAATAGTTGTTACTTCACACCAGAGATCAAAATCTTTTTTTACTTTTGTCAGGTTTGAACAATTGCTTTCTCTAATTTTAGCAATAAAATTTTCCGAAGCCAGATTTTTAGCATCACGTAACCATGATTCTAATCCTTTGTCTGATGTATAGTTATCGTTTTCCGAATACAATCTGTAAAGAAGCAGCTTTTTATCAGCTTCGGCGTCATTATGCAACTCTTGTTCAGTTACTTGGCTGAGTCCTGAAATTTCGTTATTTATTCCGCACATCAACGCCGCCGCGCAACAGACGGCGCGAACCGTATTACCCCTAAACATCGCAGGCCTCCGCTGTTAAAATCCCAAAAGTAACGCTCATGTAAGCAAAATATTTGCTTTAATATTACGGGGAACGATTGCCAAAGTCAACGGTTAAATAAAAATTAACGCCTGCTATAGAAAAATATTTGCTTTCTTACGAAAAATGCGCGGTCGTCTTCGTTATCAAAGACCCGCAAAACGCCCGCCGGAGCGGATAAATTGCGTCGAACGGCTTCGCCGACGATCGGCATAAACCGTCCTGCGAATATACCGTCCGCCCGGCGTTAAATTTCAAAATCCGGAGTTACATTTACGTCGGTTCTGCATTTTTTCGGCGCAATCAATTTTTTCAGAGGATATTTATTGAGAATATAGCTCATTTCTCCCATGGATCCCTGACTTCTTATTTGATGTTTACATTCCGACATTAAAAACATATCCATATATCCTTTGGAATAATCGTTCACATCAATGACTTCATATTTCGTGTCCGCCTTCAATTGAGGCAATATATTTTTTTTAACCCAATCGACGTCGTCGGAAAAAAAGAAAAAATAAGGGGCGCGAAATAGTTCTTTTGCTTTTTGAACGGCTTTAATGAAATAATCTGCGGAAAGAGCCGAGAAATAGTCGTGAGAAATTGACATATCCGTGCGTCTCACATGGACGCCGATCGCACACGGCTGAGCTCTGATTTTTTCCAGAATTTTTAAATTTACCGCATCTAAAATTTTTTTATCAAAGTAAAAATATTTCGAGTAATCGATCAGTCGATCATGACAATTTATTTTTAGAATGTAAGCGGGAGGACGACAGTTTAAGCAGACGTCATAGTTTTCTCCGTGGGAAATGTTGAATTTTTTGTATTTATCGGCTTCAAAGGAGCTGATCATTTTAAAATTAAGATACGGAAAAGCCTTCAATAATTGAAAATTTTTGTTTTCAATATACGGGACATGGTATTTAACCGAAAATCCCCTTTTTTCTATCGATGTTCCCAGCACATAAAGATACATTTGATCGCAGAGACGTGCCGGTTCTCCCATTCTTATTACGATTTCCGTCGGTTCCTTTGACAGTGCACAGCTTATTACGATGGCTGCCGCGGTTATATATACTGTCTTTTCGATCCGTTTCATAATGCACCTGTTTTATATGTATCCTACATTCTGTGATAATAAAATTAAATATAAAGTTACTTCGAAGGGAATTTTTCCTGATGATAATGGAGAATTTTTTCGGGGAATGCGTCCGCGCCTTCTTTTCTCTCCGGTACGGCCGCATTTCCGAAAATTTTTCGGCGCGGTCAGATTTATTAACGATTTTTTTACGAAAGTTGCCGTAACCTTATCCCGTACGACGCCAAGTGACCGGAGATGTGTTATGGTAAATTATGTGTTGAAGTGCGGAAAGTTTTTCCTCCTGTTTCTTTTTTCTTTAATAATTTCGGAGATTCGGGCGGAGGATCCGGACACGATTACCGTCACGAACGGAACCGACCACTACCAGAAA
>JAISMS010000006.1 GCA_031276565.1 Holosporaceae bacterium
GTTTCATTTTCTGACGAGGCGAGATTTGGAACTCACACGAAAATAGGCTATGGATGCTTCCCGAAGGGCAAAATAACTCCTGTAAAGATAAAAATCGGCTATAAAGCGTTCTGCGTTTACGGCGCTGTTTCCACCAAAAGCAGCTCAAATTTCAGCGTAAGTTTTCCTTCAGTAAATACCGGGTGCATGAATGCATTTTTGAAAATTCTTTCGGAAAATTACCGAGATCAAAAGATCGCAATCATCATGCATGGAGTCGGTTAGCACAAATCTAAATACCTCAAAATTCCCGAAAACACAGATATTTTTCTGCTGCCGCCATACTCGCCGGAATTGGATCCGGTGGAACGATTCCGGAAATATCTGAAGCAAAATGTCTTGCACAACAGAATGTTCGAATCACTGGAAGAAACAGAAGAGTCTTTGCAGATTTTTCTTGATGGTCTGCAAAATTACGCCATCGCACAATTGTGCAATAATAATTATTCGGATATTTAACAACGGGAAATGATACAACATTCTATGCAAATGGAAAAACGCTTCAACGCCGCCACAACTTTTCAAAATCGACTCCCTCGGGAGCCTTTCGAATCATCATTTTTCCTGAAATTTCAATGGCGCGCTCGAGAGGATTCGAACCTCCGACCTTCTCCTCCGGAGGGAGACGCTCTATCCGGCTGAGCTACGAGCGCGCGACGGATCGACGTCGGATAATATCACACAACAGCAATTAAAAAAGCCTCAACGGTACAAAAGTGCCGATTCTGTTTATCGCAGCAGTTCGTTTACGGTTGTCTTTTTTCGGGTTTGCTCGTCAGTTTTCTTTATGATAACGGTGCAGCAGAGATTTACATTTCCGGACGGACGGGTTCCGGGTACCGCTACGGAGTAGGGGGGAATGCGTCCGCGGGTTATCTCTCCGGTGCTTTTATCCAGGATCCCGGAGGAGGCGGACAAAATCGTTCCCGCCCCGAGCACGGATCCTTCTCCTATGATTACGCCCTCGGAAACAACGCTTCTTGCTCCGATAAAGCAATTATCTCCGATGATTACCGGAGCGGCTTGAAGCGGTTCCAGAACTCCGGCGACGGTAACTCCGTCCGAAATGTGACATCCTTTCCCTATTTGAGCGCAGCTGCCGACGAGAGCATGGCTGTCGATCATGGTTCCTTCGCCCACGCGGGCGCCGACGTTTACGAAACAAGGCATCAGGACTGCCGATTTCGCAATATAAGCCGAATATCTCACCAAACTTCCCGGAACCGCCCGAAATCCGGCTTTCGTAAAGTCCGATTCGGTCCAATTTTGCGTTTTCAGCGGAACTTTATCGAAAAAATTACATCCGTCGCCGGGCATGAGGCGGGACGGGATATGCTTAAAATACAGCAAAATAGCCTTTTTCAAATACTGATTTACCACCGGAAGACCGTCCGTCGGTTCCGCCACCCGCAGCTCGCCTTTATCCAGTTTTTCCATAGCCTCGAGAACGCAGGAGACGTCTCCGGAACCGCGTTCCCACAGATCTTCTATTCGATCTTTCAGACTTCTTTCTTCGTTGTTTTTCTGCAGTTTTTTATCCCCTTAATATAATTTCTGATCTTCTGGAATATTATAACAAAAAATCCGTTGGCGGAAACATTTCCGGACGTCGCGATCGGATCAATTATGCCGTAGAAGGCCACTATGAACGCGATCATGGCATCGTCAAAGCCGAGATATGTTTTCAAAACCGGTATCGTCACCATTATCGTTCCGCTGGGAACTCCTCCTCCGGCGAATTTATTCAGCACGAAGAATACTCCGAACATAATAAAGTTCGAGACCGTCGGCAGCGGATGATTGAAGGCCGCCATCACCGTCATGGACATTATCGGAACAAGAATCGTGTCCCCCACCATATGGAAGTTAAGCGTCAACGGCATAACGGCATCGGAAAGAACCTTATCTCCGGTGTTTTTTTCGGCTGCTTCAAGGGAAAACGGAAGAGCTGCCGCGCTGGACATTGTACTGAAAGCCGTAACGATCGCCGGAAAAGTCGTTTTAAAAATTTCCGCGGCTCTCCGGAATTTGAAGGCAGCTGCCGTCATGAGCCATAAAGCCAAATAACACCATAAAAATCCGCACATCATCAGACAGGTTTTGCTGTTGTTTTCCACGAAACCGTTTATTCGGCCTTCGGAGAAAAGCTTCAGAAGAAATCCTCCTACGAATAAAGGCACCAGAGGAACAAAGAATTTTTTCATGAATTTAAGTACCGAGTCATGCAGAAAACTTATGACGAGGGATACATGTTTATCGGGATATAAAGAATTTATCAATCCGACGAAAATGCCCGCGAACAGAGAGTGCGTCGTTTCGGCGATATGCGGAAGACTTATTTCAAACAAAGGAGATAAAGCCGTCTTCGCCTCCGGCATGATATTAGCCTTTGTTCCCGACAGAATGAAAAAGCCGACTCCTCCGGAGATCAGTATGTTCACAAAATTTGATATCAGGATGATCAGCATCAGTCCGAGAATAAACAACAGCCCTTCTTTCGGGATGGCCGACAACGCGACCGCCACAAAACTGAAAAGAAGGAACGGAAGGACAAAAACCAATAACTCCCGAAGACAGACGCTTATCGTCAAAAAAAAACGCCCCGCCTCCGGCGGCAGTTTTTGGTGATACAAACAGGCCAGAGCTATTACAAACAACAGCTGAATCAGAGGATTAAAAATAATCTTTTTAAAAATTCTTGAGTTGATGAAAATATTTACTCCGTAAATAAGTGATACCGTTCGGAGCGGGTGATGGGAATCGGACCCACGTCATCGGCTTGGAAGGCCGAAGCTTTACCATTAAGCTACACCCGCCGGCAGAGGGAGTCTATTTATTTCGTTCTTGTTTTGCAAGATATTTTTGTAAGGCACTGATTACTAGAAGTCTTCGCCGGTTAATTTTTCGATTTCTTCATACGGCGAATACTTTTTTGCGTGGCGACGGTAATGATTTTCAGTCTTTTCTTCTTCTATATCTTCTTCGGTATAATGATATGCTAAATCCGTCATCGTTTCTTCACGGGGGAGGAATTCATAAAAATAATCCGGCATGTGCTTCGTTTCTTCTTCTTCGGGGGTAATGATATGCGAAATCTATTAGCGGTTCTTCTTTATGGTGAGTAGAGACCGGATCTTCCTGTTGCCGTTCGGTTTCGTGATGAGAGGAGACCGGATCTTTCTGTTGCCGCCCGGTTTCGTGATGAATTTCGTTTCCGTCCGGGACACGGGAAAAATTATCGGAATCGGAGATAACGTGATTCGGATTTCGGTAATGAATGGCACCGGCATTTTTGTTTTCAGAACGCGGAATGTTCCTTTAAGTCGCCGATATTATCGGGCGATTGTTCAAAGCCGTGAAAATGCTTGTCGTAGGAACCGGAGTATCGCGCTTCCGGCCGTCAGCTGAAATATCGACTCCGGCGAGTCGCGTATGCCTGATCCGCAGTAATAATTATGAAATAACGCAATATAAACTTACGTTTTTTATATTTTAGCGAAACAGCAATTAAAAAAATGTAAACGAAAGCCGTCAGAGTCTCTCGAAAGTCATGGCAACCCCTTCTCCGCCTCCGACGCACAGGGCCGCCAGTCCTTTTTCCGCATTTTCGGTTTCCATGGCGTTAAGGAGGGTTACTATGATGCGAGCTCCGCTGGCTCCCAATGGATGGCCGAGGGCGCACGCTCCTCCGCGAACATTAATCTTTTCCGGATCGACGTTAAACTCCCGGATTACGGCCATGGCCACAACGGCAAACGCTTCGTTGATTTCAAACAAATCGACGTCCCCGATCGACCATCCGGATTTTTTCAAAACCTGCCTGATCGCACCGATCGGCGCCGTAGTAAACAGCTTCGGAGCCTGCGAGAAACTGCTTTGGGCGACGATGCGCGCCAAAGGAACCAATCCGACTTCCCGGGCTTTTGATTCTTTCATAAGCAGCATTGCGGCCGCTCCGTCGGCGATGGAACTCGACGAGGCTGCGGTTACGGTTCCTCCTTCTTTGAAGGCCGGTTTCAGATTCGGAATTTTTGCAAGATCGACGGAAAACGGTACTTCATCCCTGTCCTCGATAATTTCCGCTCCTTTTTTATCCTTTAGCTTTATCGGGACTATTTCTCCGGTAAAAAATCCGTTTTCCGCAGATTTTCTCGCTTTTATAAAAGATTGCTCTGCGTATCGATCCTGATCGGCTCTCGTAAAGGAGCAAGTTGTTGCCGTTTCCTCCGCGTAGTAACCCATGACGCATCCCTCGAAGGCGTCCGTTAATCCGTCTCTTACAAGATGGTCGACGATTTTCGCGTCGCCGAAACGATATCCGAAGCGAGCTTTTTCCAGCAGATAGGGGGCGTTGCTCATGCTTTCCGTTCCGCCGGCAACGGCCGTATCGATCTCTCCCGCGACGATGGCGTTTCTTGCCGTCATGACGGCTTCCATTCCCGAACCGCAGATTTTGTTGATGCTGACGCAGTTTACCGAATCGCACAGTCCGGCTCCGATGGCGGTCTGACGGGCGACCGATTGCCCGAGTCCTGCCGACAACACGCATCCCATATAAAGGCCGTCTATTCTTATGTTATAGTCTTCCGTAACTCTTCTGACGACGCTTTTTCCTAAATCCGTCGCCGATAATGATTTGAGTTTTCCGTTAAACGCCCCCAGCGGAGTTCTTGCGGCCGCCGCCACCACTACGGAATCCATGTTTCCTCCGAATCCGATATGATTATAAAATATCAATAAAATATATCTCAAGTAAAGGCAATGCTTTTGCGCAAATTACAGGGAAGTTTTTTTGATTCATCGATCTTCCGAAATCCGAATCATGAAAAAATGTCTCGACTCCGGAAACGGGCGTACTCAAACCCGATGCAATCAGTTATGCTGCAGATCGTCTGTGCTTTTACTGCAGTAATTCGGTTTCCGACCGGGGCGAGGTTTTGTTTTTTGAGATTGACGAAATCGTCTTCACAAGCTCCAATATTTTTTTTCTTACGGCCGGATCGTTAACTTTATAATAGGTGCGCAGTAACTCCGAAGTTTCTTTCTTTTTATCGTCGTTAACCTCATAGATCGGCGTGCCGCTTTCATTCAAAGACCCTGCGCCGCAATATCCGTCTGTGAAATATGAAAAGTCCACCGCCAATACATTGGCGATTCCGTATAACGTACTGGCGCTTATACGATTTATACCCTTTTCATATTTTTGAATCTGTTGAAACGTAACTCCGAGACAGTGACCGAGCTTTTCCTGACTGATTCCGAGAAAGGTTCTGCGGGATTTTACTCTGCCTCCTATATAGGAGTCCAATTCGTTTCGAGGAGCTTTTGTTTTTGATGCGAGATAGTTCATTCGTATCAACCTCCGCTAAAATACAACACGACAGTACCTACGTTATCTTAAAAGATTGTACTTTTCAATTGGAAAAAACTAAAAACCGCGGTTCGACAAAATAACTCATATTGTGGAAAATCTTTCTAAAAGAGTTAACGATCTGAATTTTATTGATGATTTTCTTTTCTTCTACAAATGTGCACTGTTTTTTTACAACTTTAGATAGATTAAGTCTCCAAAGTTCGGAAATATTTTTTTCCCAATTATAATAAATATTTTTTTATTAAAAGTTTTCTTTATTTGAGTATTTGTTATCCGAAAACATCTTTCCTATCATTTAATTATATAATGAAATAATGTGATTTTTTTAAAAAATAACAAAACCATACATTTGTGATTTCTAAAAATAGAAAAGACATTTTGTATAGTTAAAAATAAAAACCGGTGACTCGAGGTTGTGTTTTCATGCGAAAGCAGGTTTAAAAAACGGAAGGCCTGTCTGTTTCGTTTTTTCGATTAAGCGCCGCCTGCGCGCAGGCTACCTTCTGTTCTTTGTTCCCCGAGTGATCTTAATGCCGAATCTGTCTTCGGTATTGCGTCTGCGCTTTGAAGGTGATTTGCCGGAATTCCTCTCTTTATTTCGGATTGCTTTTCTGTCGAAGGCTTCCTGAGAGAATGAGTCGGATATTTTTTCATTCGGCGGAGCTATGTCGGTGTTTACGTCTTCCGGAGTCAGCATGATCGGAATCGCGTTTCCGAAAATTTGGTCCAGAAGACGCTTATCCGTAAACCTGAGAGCATTCACGGAAATGATCGGCATAAGGAAGGATCCGGAGACCCGATAACCCGCCGTCAGAGCGCCGTTTGCGTTTTGATTATTCAAAATTGCGGCCATCGGAGCCAATATACCTGAAATTCCCAGATTATCCTCAGTTCTGTCGTAGGAGCCCGAAAAGGATATGCATATGGCGGGACCGATGGCTTTGCCGTTTTCAATGACCAAAGCGTCTTTGGTGAGTGCAACATTTCCCGTCACGCTGTTAAATC
>JAISMS010000019.1 GCA_031276565.1 Holosporaceae bacterium
CGTGGGACGGTAATGATAATCCTGGCAAAAAAAAGCCCGGGGAACCCTTTTTTTCCGAATACACGGAGAAGATAAAAAAAACGGCCGACGGACTAAACGGCGGCGGCGGGGAACGTCCCTCCGTTTCCGTTTTGGTTTATTCCGCGATGAGCATAGTTTTTCTGCTCTATCTGGCATCCGGGTTCTATCAGGTTCAACATGATCAGCGTGGCGTCGTGTTGAGATTCGGCAAATGGGTGCGAACGGTCGGGCCGGGTCTGCAATATATTCTGCCCTATCCTTTTGAGAGCGTAATTCTCCAGAAGGTTACCAAAGTTAACCAGACGGATATCGGCTCGTTTTTTAAAAATCAGCAGGAGGAAAGTCTCGTTCTCACGGGCGACTCCAATCTTGCCAACATAAGCTTCAGCGTGCTCTGGAAAATAAAAGAAAACGGCGTGGAGGATTATCTTTTTAACGCCAAATCTCCGGAAATTACGGTGCGAGCCGTGGCCGAAAGCGTTATGCGGGAAATAGTCGGCCAAACGCCCTTTACTTATATTCAAACGGAGGGAAGAGGGGATATTCAACGTAAAGTCAGGGAGAATTTACAGCTCCTTATGGACGAGTATAAGACCGGAGTGGAAATTGTAAGGGTCGAGCTGCAACGGGTTGAGCCTCCGGCATCCGTGATCGATTCTTTCAGAGATGTCGAGCGGGCTCAGGCGGAACAGCAGAGCGAAAAAAACAAAGCCGACGCCTATGATCGCGATACCCGTGCCAGAACCCGCGGTTTAATTGCGGAAAAAATCAACCGCGGAGAGGCGGTGAAACGTTCCGTTGCGGAAACCGCCCGCGGAGCGGTCGCCAGATTTCTTTCGGCATTGTCGCAATACAAAATTGCCCCGAATATCATGTCGAAACGTTTGTATATAGAAACCATGAGGGATATTTATAAAGATGCAACCAAAATCATAATCGACGACGATGTAAAATCGATACCGCATTTGCCGCTGACGAAGGTGTTGAAAATCGGAAAAGAGGAGACACAGGAGAAATGAAAATTAAAATCATATCGTTTCCCGCTTTTTTACTGGCGGTTTTGTTGATACTTAACGGAACGACCTTTACCCTGAATCAAATAGGACAAGCCGTGGTTACCAGACTCGGAGAGCCGGTCAGAGTCATAAAAGATCCCGGATTGCACTTTAAAATACCGTTTTTGGAAACGGTGGTTTTTTTTGACAAGAGATTGATGAGCGTCGAATTATCCGCTCTTGAGGTGACTCTGGCGGACAAAAGACGCGTCGTGGTGGATGCTTTCGGAAGATATGTCATCACGGATCCCTTAAAATTTTATCAATCGGTGGGCAGCGAGAACGGGGTTCTCAACAGACTGAATCCGGTGGTGCTGGGAAGTCTTAGCAGCGTTCTCGGAGGAGTTCCTTTATCTTCGTTGCTTTCGGACACGAGAATCTTCGCCATGAATAAGATTCGCGACGAAGTCAATAAAGCCGCCAAGGGGTTCGGCATAGACATCGTCGACGTGAGAATACGCAAAACCGATTTGCCTCTTCAGAACAGCGAAGCCATTTGCAAACGCATGATGAGCGAAAGGGAAAGAGAAGCGCGCGAAATTCGGGCAAAGGGCGTCGAAATGGCACAGATCATAAAATCCACCGCCGATAAGGAGAACGCCATAGCTCTCGCCGAAGCGGAAGCAAAAGTGCAAATTTTGATTTCCGAAGGCGAAATGGAGGCCAACAGAATATACGCCGAAGCCTTCTCAAAGGACGAGTCCTTCTTTGAGTTTTTTCAATCTCTGGAAGCCTATCGCACCTCCTTTAATTCCAAAAATTCCGCCTTTGTTATCGCGCCGAAAGGTAAATTTTTTAACGTAATGAAAGGGAACAAACCTTGAGATTTTTGTTGTTATTTCTGGTTTTTTTGATTTCGGAAATGCAGGCGTCCGGAATTTCCGGCGGCAGTGTTAAAGGCGGAATTCGGCGTCTGATAAACACCGTCGTCGACGTTGTCGAGGCGGATAAAAATCAATCGGACGAATACAAGGAAGGGCGAGAACGGGAATCTTCGAACGGAGCCGGGTTTATCATCGACGAAAACGGCTACATCGTCACCAACTGGCACGTAATTAATTCGATGAATAAAATTAAAGTGATAATCTGGGACGGAGGAGAGTATACGGCCAGGGTCGCCGGTAAAGACGAGCGTTCCGATATTGCGTTATTAAAAATAGACGCCGATAAAAAGCTGCCTTTTGTTCAGTTCGCCGACTACGATAAAGTCGAAGTGGGAGATCCCGTAATTGCCGTGGGAAATCCGTTCGGATTCGGAAAAACGGTAACCTCCGGCGTGGTCTCCTATAAGGGACGCGATCTGTCCGAACGCATTGCGGAACTCGGAGCGGGCGGTGATTTGGTTTACTATCTGCAAACGGATGCCGCCATAAACTACGGTAATTCCGGAGGACCTCTCTTTTCCTACAACGCCGAAGTCGTCGGCATGATAACCGTTTTCTTTTCGGACGGCATACACAACACCGGCATCAATTTCGCAATTCCTTCGAATACTTTAAAAAAGGTCGTAAAAGAGCTGCGAGATCACGGAAAAATGCAGCGCAGCTGGCTGGGAATTCATGTGTCTTCACTCGGCAAAAGGGCCGCCCGCATTCTCTTGGGTATGGGGAAAAAATACGGCTGTGTGATAACGAAGGTGGAAAAAAATTCCCCGGCTGCGGTTGCCGGGCTCCAGATCGGAGATATTTTAATCGCCATAAACGATGAAGCAATTTCCGAAGACATGAATTCGGAATTTGTATTAAACGGACTTCCGATAGGCAAAGTAGTTCCGATTCAAGTCGTGAGACACGGAAGCGAAATGAAACTGAGCGTTATGGTGGGAACCCGCAGCGATGAAAAACCGTCATGCGAAGGCGATGAAACCGCGGAAAAAATCAAGATCCCCTGCGAAAAAATTTCCGGGATTGACATCGGGGTCACCGATCTGAATCAGGAGCTTCGCAGAAGCTTTGATATCAGAGAAGAAATTAACGGCGTAATGATTTCCCAGGTCGGGAATATCGGAGAGAGCGATTTGTCCGTCGGCAACGTTATATTGACGGTTAACCAGACGAATGTTTCGAACATAGCCGAATTGAAAGCCGAACTGCAAAAGTTATCCGAAAATCCCGATGTGAGAAGGGATAAGGAATTGGCCGTTTATGTTTTTGATCCTCAGATTCGCAAATTCGATTACGTCGCGGTAAATTTCGATCCCAAAGCTTTTGAAAGCGCATTGGCCGATTCCGGCCAATCGGTCGGCAAGAAACACTCAAAAACTAAGACCGTTAACATTATGGACGAATTAAAAGATAAATTCAAAGTAAATTGGCGGCTGTAAATGAATTCGGGCGACCTAATCGTCGTTACCGGATTGACTGCTTCCGGAAAGTCGGATTTCGCCCTCCGATGCGTTGAGTATTTAAAAAATACCCGGGGGATCGAGGCTGAAATCGTCAACGCCGACAGCATTCAGATGTACGACGAGTTGAAAATTCTGACGGCTTATCCGTCCGCAGAGCAGCTGAACAGAGTTCCTCATCATTTGTACGGAATACTGTCGCCGAATGAAGATTCATCGGTTGCCAAATGGCTGGAGATCGCCGACGAAAAAATAAATTTTCTGCGCAAAGCCGGCAAGATTCCGATAGTCTGCGGCGGAACCGGATTTTATGTCAGCGCTTTGATCGGGGGGATTTCGAATATTCCTCAAATTCCGCGAAACGTAAGGGAGGAAGTTGCCCGTAAGTTTCAAACTCTCGGCAGAGAGGCGTTTTTTAACGAATTAAAAATCCTGGATCCGGAGTCCGGCAACATTTTGCACAAAAATGACGCCCAAAGAATTTTAAGAGCATATGAAGTCGCATCCTACACCGGAAAGACGCTTTCGGAATGGCAGAAGGTCGGCAAAGAGGGCGGATATCAGGCAACGATTACGATTTTGCTGCCTCCTCGAAACAAATTAAACGAAAAATGTCTGGCTCGCGTAAATAAAATGGCGGAATCGGGCGCCGCGGACGAAGTTAAGGCATTTATCGAAAAATATCCCGACTATCGGGGACCGTTGAGCAACGTCATAGGCTACAGGGAAATAATCTCGCTCCTGAAGGGGGAAATATCCCGGGAGAAATGCATTGATCTGATGTATATCCGGACAAAACAATACGCCAAAAGACAATCCGTATGGTTTCGCAACAAGCTGCCCTCCTCAAAGCCCGTTTATAAATTCGGAAACGAGATCGACCCCGCGATCTGTGAAAAAAATTTCGAATAAATGATCCCCGGCGCAGGCGGCGAGATATTGAATTTTCGAACACACACGGCCGATTGCATATTTTTGTGCAATCCGGAGTCTTATTTTTAAGGCTATATAAAAACTGTTTCCAAAAGCGATTGACAAAGCATCATTTAATTAACAGAAGAGAGATTTATTAATGACGCAAACAATAAGGAGAGCATCATGAAAAGAACATTTAAACAGACACTTGTTCAACAAAATAATAATATTTCTACCGCCGGAGGAGTTCCGACCGATAGTGTTCTGCTCGGACGAATTCAGCATCTTAACAACAGACAAGTTTCCGATAGCCGTCGGATATCCGCACCGGCTATTCATATTTCTTTCTACACGCAAGAAACCGCGGCCGACTTTCACACAGTCCGACAATTAAGCAATTACATTCGGTAAAACGACATTCAACTGTTGTCTGAAGCAAACAGGCCCGTAAACTGCATAAATTTTATAAAAACAGATATTGTAAGCAACAACTTTGCGAATGCGAAAGATAAGTCCCGATAATGACATCGAGAGAAACGATTGCGAATCCGAAAATCCCTTGTATTTTTCGTAATAATCGACTATCTCAAAGCGGCACTATTAAAATAATCGGAATGTGCGCAAGAAGAACAGCGATAGAAAACAACGGGCGAGAATGTATATAACGAGAATAATAGAAGAAACCATAAAAAGAGCGAGCGATAATTTTCCCGTCGTGATGGTAACCGGACTGCGTCAGGTCGGCAAAACCATGGTGTTGCAAAAGTGCGATCCGAACCGAAAATATGTTTTTCTGGATAATACGGCCGATCGAAGACCGGCCGTCGAAGATCCGGAGCTCCTTTTTCCAATTCGTCCCTAAAAAAATCTCCGGCGATTGTTTTTCTGCGGAGTTCGAGCTGGATGCTCGGCAGCATTGTTATTAAAATAATGCCCGCAGGAGAGATCGTACATGATTATAATTCCGCAAACAATATTTGCATTTTTTGTGTATTTAACAAAATTTTCAGAAATATTCGTGCGAGATTCTCAACACATTTTTGAAACGAATTTTCAATGGTAAAATCCTTATCTGTTACTCGGTCAAAAATAGAGCAACTTGTATTAATGAAGTCCAAGATAAGATTTTTTGCTTATTTCTGATAAGTATTTGCAATAAATCCAATATCTTCACAAATTAAATCCGACTCTTTTGCATATGATTCGGCAGCCCGTTTTTTTAAGATACATCCTCGACTCGTTCAGTAACGATATCGCCTTTTCTGTTCTTGAAATCAAATATTTTACTTCGCCATTAATTTCTACTTTAAAGTTACAGATATCCGCTGGAGCGATTGTCAATGGCAGAAACCGTGACTTATCCTAATTTTTTCGTGACTACAGAACGGCTGCATCATTTTAATCCCAATTCGGAAAAACATCTGTGGGATCACACCGCCCCCCGCCCGCATCCTGGTAGCATCCCAGTGAGCAACTATACAAGGCCGTTTCACCGGATTTTCCTTCCCAATCATATTTCGGCGTCATAAATTGATCAGCCGTACATTTAGCGGCTTTGAACAATACACCGTCTCCCCAAATTTCAAGTTTTAGCACCATCGCCACGAATACTTCAAAGCAAAACTGCGGGTATTGTATCGCTTTGAATGTTATAGTACTCGGATCTCCTCCCCAAATGGAAACGATTTTTCGGATATACTCCTGATACGTTCCGACAGTCGTGAATTTAAGATCCTCTTTCCACCTTTGTTGAACATTAAGAATCGGAGCGAGCAGCAGCA
>JAISMS010000089.1 GCA_031276565.1 Holosporaceae bacterium
CCCCCCCCCCCCCCCCCATTATAAATGGAGACAAATTTTCTGCGGTTGCGTCCGAATTCGACATAAAATCACCAGATAACCCGTCAGGTCGCACATAACGTCTCCCGCAATCGGCGTTTAGACGTGCGGCCTCGAACAGATTATCCGGCCTTTCTTGAGTTTCCGTTAATTCTCCCGGTTTTCGATGTTATTTTTTTCGACCGCTGCGCGCTTAGTCTGCATTTGTTCGCTTTCGAAAGTATGCAATTTGCATTTGCCGATCGCAAATCGGGAAATTCAAAAATTGCCGATTGCGGATGTAAGGGCGGTCCGGGCTCAGATCGGATTTCGCAACGGCGGCATCGTTTTGCTCTGCGCGGCGGCGTATCCGGCGATCAAGGACTGTCTCAGGGAGACGTTCGTCGTTTCCGCATTTCGGGACGGACTTTTTCTTTCCGGCGGGGGTCGGCGTTCGACGGAATTTCGGCTTGGGGCGAAGGGCTCTTGCCCCGGTAGGGAAGCTAAAGTTTGCCCGGAAATCTGCTTCGGATCGGTCAGCTGCGATTTGAGATCGGAGTTTTCCGACGGCCGGGAAGACGGGGTTTCCCCGGAAGCCGGTAAAGACGGCTCCGGGAGCAGTATTTGAGAGCGCAGAACCCGGGAGCGCATGTTATTCTGCGAAGGTTGGGACGGCGGCTCTCGGGTTTGCGTAAAGATTGCGGTTCGTTTCGAATCGTCCGCCGGAGATTCGAAGGAGGCGGGATTGTCCGCCTGCTCCCGAAGCAGTATTTGAGAACACAAAAACCGGGAACGCATATTATTCCGAGAAGATCGGGACGGCGGTTCCTGCGGCAAAATCTCCGGAAGCGGGTTTTCGGTTGCATCCGAAATAATCCTTACGCGGCAGTTTTTTTGCGAAGCAAACAGTTTCGCCGTTTCTTCGGAGGGAACGGAGACCGTTAATTCGTCGCAGCAGTTTGCGAAGATATCTTTATCCGCTCTCTCCGGTCGAGATCCCGGTTCAAACGTTACCTCCCGTAAACTTCGGCAATTCGCGAAACAGGATTCTCCAAAGTTCTTTACGCTTTTCGGAATGCGTATTTGTTTCAATCCCGAATTTTCAAAGGCATATTTTCCTATTGTCTTCAATCGGGAGTCCGATTTAAACGTTACTTCCTTCAGATTTTCGCAACCGGAAAAACATCTTTCTCCAAGGGTTTCTGTGCTTTTCGGAATGCATATTCCTTCCAATCCCGAATTTTCGAAGGCTTTATTTCCGAATTCCGTAACGCCGGAATCCTTTTCTCTTTCCTCGAAGGTAACTTCCGTAAATATTACTTTACGCAGATCTCGATAATTGCGAAAGCAGAGGGGAGGGATAACTTTGACGCTTTTCGGAATGCGCACCGCGCCGTCTATAACGGGACAGAGAACGTCGTCGAGGACGCAGTATCTGACGTCCGTTTCCGCTGCTGCTTCGAGGATGCTTAGACTTGCGGCGATAACGACCGAAAACAATTTTTCCGCAGATTTTGTCATTGCGATCTCTCCTCTTTCGGTGCGAAATGCAAGAAACGTAATGACATGGTATCGCAAATTTATTGCCGATTTATTAAAATACAAATTATTTTTACATCTTTTAAAGATATCTCCGGCAGGCGCGGGAAAACCGTTTGTAACGAAAGATATTCGGCTTCAGTTTTTTTTCAAAAACTTCCGAACTCTCGCTTTTTTTTCTTCGGACGAGAACAGGGATCTGAACATTACTCTTTCGCTTTGAATTCCCTGATTCAAACCGACATTTTGAGAAAGCCGCAGGGCCTCTTTTATCATTCTCAGGCTTAAGGGCGGTTTTTCGGCGATTTTTCGGGCCAGCTTAAGGGTTTGCGGCATCAGGCGGTCATCGGCGGTTACGAGGGAGACTATTTTTAATTCGGCCGCTCTTTCGGCGGTTAAAAAATCTCCGGTCATTATAAGTTCCGCCGCGAGTTTCGGGCCGGCTATCCTTGTCAGCAACTGCGTTCCGCCCATTCCCGGCATCAATCCGAGATTAACCTCCGGGAATCCGAATTTTGCGCTTTCGGTTGCCGTTATCAGGTCGCACATTAGAGCCAGCTCGAATCCGGCTCCGAGGGCGTAGCCGGAAACTGCGGCCACCGTCGGAATCTTTACGTTAAAAACGCTCTCCCATCTGCGGTCGATAAAATTTTTCAGACAGGCGCTTTCCGCAGAAAAGGATTCTATTTCGGAAACGTCCACGCCGGCGGAAAATGCTCCGGGGGCTCCGGTAATCACCAAAACTTTTGCCTTTGACTCGACGTCGCGAATTTTTTCGCTTACTTCCCGCATGACTTCGGAGGACAGCGCGTTCATTTTGGCGGCGTTATCCAGGCGAAGGATTGCGATTCCGTCGTCTGCGGAGAGGCTAATCGACATGCTTCAGCTCCTGCCTCGCCCGGATTCTGTTTTCGACGGCTTTAATTTTCTGCAATATGGTTTCTTCGGTCATTTTTATGCCCGCTTTCCGGAAGTCCGCCATAATTCGGTCGATCATTTTTTTATCGTTCGGCGCCATGAGATAGGACAATATGATGTTTTTAACGTATCTGTTGAGGACGTTATCTTTATATCCCAGCCTTCCTCCCGCCCACTTTGCCAGGATTTTATTGCGGCGGGCTGTTCTGAAAAAACCGGATTGCAGCAGATTTGACAGCTTAAATTCATAGGAAGACTTGTCGAAAGAAAACAGCGGCATACCACAACCTCGTATCCGATTCATATTAATAATATTTAATTTCCGATGCAAAATTAAGGGGGGAATCGAAAAAAAAACGCAACGAATCGCGACGGGGTATGAAGTTGTTCGGATTCGCCGAAAGCATAAAAATTTCGATTCTTAACCCAATTTTTACCGCCTTCAAATTAATGTGTGCTTGAAACGGAGGAATGTGCATTGTTGGTATGGTTGGTGTTTTGCGTAATTTTATTAATGGTCAGCGCCGGCGACTTCCTGTTTTTCAGGATAGAAAACGAATATGTGCTCTCCCTGATGATTCTGTACGCAATTTCCTGCGTCTGCGGGATATCGGGGGGTAATTTTTTCTTTGCTCTGCAGGTTGCCGGCGCAACTTTCATCGTTACTTTTATTTTAAACAGATTTGATTTGATCGGCGGAGGAGATGTGAAGCTTTTGTTTCCGATGATTCTGCTGTCCGAAAATAATATGTCGGATTTTTGGCTCGGAACCTCGGTGAGCGGCCTTGCTCTGGCGTTGATTTATCTGTTTTGGGGGCCTCGAATCCTTTCCGTTCGAAAGAAAATAACAAAACATCTGGCTTTATTTAGTAAAAAAAGAAATAAATTCAATTTTTTAAATATTGCTTTACTTTCGCTGAGTAGGATTGACAAAAGAGCGGTGGGGCTAAACCCGCGCGGGTTTAATGCGATGAAGCAGGAAATTCCCTACGGGATAGCCATATCTTGCGGCGGGTTCTATGTAGTTTTTGAGAGTTTTACGACTGGGTGACGACATGAGTAAGAAAAGCATACTTTCTCTGATAATAGCATTCGTGATAGCTCTCGTGATTACCGTAGTCGTGAGATGGATCATACCCGTCGGCAACGCTTCGGCCGGGAAGGGACATACCGACCGTAATGAACTTTCGATGCCCGAAATACCTTTAATTGTCAAAGAGGCAAAAGAAAGAAACTGGGATCAGATTCTGATTTCATCGAAGGATATTAAAAAAGAAGAAAGAATAGTACAGGCGAGTTTGAGTTGGAAAAAATGGCCGCAGGAAGCCATGCAATCCGATTTTATAGCAAAAGATGAACGGGGCAGACCGATAAACGATAAGGCAGCCTATGAAAATGCATTGAAAATGTGGGCTGCCGGGGATATTCCCGCCGGAGTTCCGGTCGTATTGCGGATGTTGACCAATGAGGATCCGGTGAAGAAAAGGCAGGAAGAAACCAAAAAGAAGACGGAGGAGCAGAGAAAGAAGGAAGCGGCTTCGGAAAAGATCTCCTTCATTAGAAAAGGCATGAGAGCCGTGACATTTTCCATAGATCAGAG
>JAISMS010000067.1 GCA_031276565.1 Holosporaceae bacterium
CTTGAGTCATTGCATCACAATTTTGGCTGCAAACGGAAGGATTTTCCGGTTCCTATAAGAATCAGTATTAATCCGCCGATTATACAAAGATCCGGGGTTTTCTCATAAAGAAAAAAATCGAATACGGTGTTGGGAATCAGCATAACATAGCCGGCCGAAGCCAATCCCGAACTCGTCGATAGTTTAAAGGCATGGGCTATCATATATTGGGCTCCGGCTCCGATTAATCCTCCGACAAACAGAGCAAAAATATGATGCGGCGTCATGGGGGCAAAGGTTGTAATTCCCGGGAGAAGCGATGCGCATATGAGAAATATATGATGGTAGAAAATAACGGTTAATTCGCTTTCGGTGGAAACCAGCCTCTTGATAATTACCTGATTCAGCGCGGAAATCAAGGCTCCGGCGGCGGCGAACAGTATGCCTGCCCTGAATATTCCGCTGCCGGGTCGGAGCGCCAGACATATGCCCGAAAATCCGAGAAGTACGGCGATCGCATTTTGAGGGTGAAATTTTTCTTTCAACAACCATACGCTGAGCGGAATTATGAAAATTGCGTTTGTCAATCCTACGACAAACACGTCGGTCATGGCGGAGTAGCGGTAGGCGTACATGAAGGCATAGGTTCCGCAGGAGGCCAGCGCCGCTCTGAAGAGATTTTCTCCGAATCGGCAGGTTCTGAGCGGGTTTACGCCGATGCAGGAGGCGATCAGCAAAAACGGAATAAATCTGAAAATTGTGCGGAAAAAAACCACCTGATGCACGCCGTAGGACGGCATGAAGTATTTCATGACCGCATCCGAAAACGAGTAGCAAAAAACCCCCGAAACGAAAAAGAGGTATCCTCGTTTTTCGTTTTCCATTTTCAAGTTCCGCCGACCGTAATATTATTGATCAGCAGGGAAGGCGAGTCTATTCCGGTTTCGATTTCCAGATCCGAAGCGACGACGCAATCGGAAAACATGTCTTCAAAATTGCCGGCGATCGTAATTTCGTGAACCGGTCGGGTGATTTCTCCGTTTTCTATCAAAAACCCGGCCGCGCCCTGACTGTAGTTTCCGGTGACGGGGTTTAATCCTCTTCCCAACACTTCCGTTACATACAGGCCGTTTTTTATCGATTTTAAAAGATCTTCGAAGGATACGCTGCCGTTTTCCACGCGCGCGTTATGCGGGGAAATTCCGTCAAATCCTTTGGCGTGAGCCGTCGATTTCAGTCCCAGCATGTTGGCGTATCTTGTATTCAGGAGAAACGAATTTAACGTGCCGTTTGTAATAAGAGAAAGGTCAAAGCACTCCAGTCCGTCCGAATCAAAAGGATGAGATCGCAGGCCGCGCGGAACTTTACAGCTGTCCGTTACGCTCAATCCCTCGCAAAAAATCTTCCGGTACAGTTTATTCTTCAGAAAACTGATTCCCTTGGCGACCGACGCTCCGTTCAGCGCTTCCAACAGGTCTCCCAGCAGCCGGCCCGCAATGCGCCTGTCGAAAATAACCGGTACTTTTCGGGACGAAATCTTTTGCGCTCCCATTTTTTTCAGAGTCCGTTCGGCAGCCTTTTTCGCTATTTGCTCCGGAGTTTTCAGATCGGAATAATATATCTTTTTCGAAAAATCCCAATCCCTCTCGAGGGAGCCGTCCTTTTCGGCCAGAGTCACGACCGCGAGCTGATGAACCGTTCTTTTGTAGCAGGCGTAGAAGTTATCGTCCTTCATGACAATAATTCTGGAGCGGCAGGAGCTTGCTTCGGCTCCTTCGGAATTGGTGATTCCTTTGACGCCCAAAGCCGTCTGCTCGCACTCCAGGGCATTCGCGATTAATTCCTCCGCGGACACTTTCTGCTCGTCGGAAATATCGGGATAATCAAAGCTTTTGCATAATTCAGAAAATGAAGGACGGAATCCGACTTCCTCTTCCGGAGAATTTTCGACGGCGAAACGGGCTTTTTCGACAAAGGAGTCTTCATTCAGTTCGTCGACGTTATCCGTGGCAATAACGGCGCTCCTTTTGCCCTTTGAAAAGCGTATTGTTACGGCGGCGGCGTCCGCCTGGATTATTGTTTCCGGTTTTCCGAGGCGGGACGCGGCCGTAATCGTATTGCTTTCCAGGGCTAAAAGATCGACGCGATCCATGCCGGATTTAAGTATTTTTTCAATTGCGCTTACAAGAATTCCGTCATCCATTTTTTACCTCGATTATAGCGGCTTTTACAATTTCATCCGAAGTGTCGATCTTTCCGTCTTTTACCATGAGGGAGACGAAATTAAAAACATTTCGGGCAAACAATCGGCTTGCATCCGGAGCTGCTCGGGCCGCAAAATCCGTGTATCCGATAATTTTGACGCCTTTCGGCGATGTGATGAGTTTATCTTTTTCCGACAGCTCGCAATTGCCTCCGGTTTCCGCAGACATGTCCACGATTACGGATCCGGCGGCCATCGAGTCGACCATTTCTTCGGTTATCAGCTTCGGAGCCGGTTTTCCCGGTATCTGGGCCGTGGTGACCGCCACGTCCGTTTCTGCGATCACCTGCGCCAATTTTTCCGCCTGACGTTTTTTATACAAGGCGCTCATTTCTTTCGCATAGCCTTCCGAAGTTTCTCCGCTGTCGTCGTTTTCAACTTTTACGAAAGAAGCTCCGAGACTTTTTACCTGCTCTTCGGCTGCCGCTCGTACGTCAAAAGCCGATACCGAAGCTCCGAATCTCTTGGCCGTCGCTATAGCCTGCAATCCGGCGACTCCGGCGCCCAGCACCAACACTTTCGCCGGACGAACGGTGCCCGCCGCCGTCATCATCAGGGGAACGACGCAGCGATATTCGTAAAATCCCTCCAACATTGCTCTGTATCCGGCAATGTTTGCTTGAGACGACAAAACGTCGGCGGATTGAGCCCGACTGATTCGCGGAATTTTTTCAAGGGCGAAGAGACGCACTCCGCTTTCGCAGGCGGTTTGCAAAATTTCGTTGTTTTCAAAGGGAGACATTAGCCCCGCCAGACAGGATCCGGGCTTGAGTTTTTCTTTAAAGGACGGTCTGACGCACAAATACAGATCGGCGTCCGGAACCGCTTCTTTCTTTTCGATTATCGCTCCGGCTTTTACGTATTCCTCGTCGTTGAATCCCGCCGAAATTCCGAAATTTTCCGGCAGAATAACTTCGAATCCCGAATCAATGTATTTTTTTGTCGTTTCCGGAGTGACGGCCACTCTTTTTTCTTCGGGGTTCGTTAAAGCGGCGATTCTCATGCTCTGTCTCCGGAAGCTTTTTTTATCGTCTCCGCCGCCAGGTATTTGCGGGACGGCGGCAATCCGCGATTATTTATACCATGAAAGTATATATCTAAAAAATGCCCCGTAATTTTGAGAGACGCAAACACGTCTTCGGCGGTCGGAGATTCCGAAGCCGAAATCAAAAAGCGCGGCAAAGAAAAAAGACGATCCTTATATTTTTCGCCGACCTTTCCGGTAACGGCGCAGCCGGTTTTCGGAGAGATATAACGGAGGTCTTCCGTTTCTCCGCTGACGGCGCATTTCGACAGGCTTAACCCGAATCCGATTTCCGACAAAAAATTGACTTCGAAAATCGCATAGTTGACGAGCCAGTTTTGTTGAGGAATCGACAGAAGCAGCGTTTTTAAAGAATCGAACAGCTTCGGATGCGGAGCTTTTTCCGGCAGACCTCCGGAGCATATAAAACAAACGCTTTCCAGAGCGAAAATTCCGATCGAATCATTAAAGACGCAGGCGAAAGGCGAAAAAATATTTTCTATTTTAAAGATTCCCAGTTGCTCGGCCGACCGTCCCCGCCACAGAATATCGCTGATGTCTCCGGCTTGGGGGGCGATTTTTGTCCCCTTCAGGAGGCCCGAAACTTTTCCGTGGCTTCTGTTGAAGGCCGTCACTATCTTAAAGTTTTCGCCGAAAGGCCGAGACGACAGTATGACGCTGTTTTCCTGCCACTGCAACTTTTGTCCGCTCCCGTTCGTAAAACACCCGATTCCGCGGCAGAGTACAACTTTTTGCGGCAAATGTGTATACATAACCGTTGCGAAAAAACGACCTTATCAAGTTTGAAGTTATATGCGGTGGTTTTTTATATTTTTATATGTATAATCTTGTCGGGCAACGGGCCCGGTTAAAGTCAGGGGAGAAACCATGAGAACCGCCGTTTCCGGATTTCCGGAATTCATGCCGAGCGAGCAGATTGCTTTTAACAGAGCTTTGGACATTATAAAAAAACACTTTGAGCTCTACGGATTTTCTCCGATGGACACTCCGGCGGTCGAGCGCGTGAGCACTTTGCTGGCCAAGGGAAACGACAACGAAATCTACGGCCTGTATCGGCTGGCCGACGAAGACAGCAAGAAAGATCTCGGATTGAGATTTGATTTGACCGTTCCTTTGGCGAGATACGTGGCGGAAAATTCCGGACAATTGGTGTTCCCGTATAAAAGATACCAGATATCTCCGGTCTGGAGGGGAGAGCGTCCCCAGCACGGGAGATATCGTCAGTTTTACCAGTGCGACGTCGACGTCATCGGCGAAGGGGGACTTTCCGTGAATTACGACGCGGAAATCATAGCCCTCATTATTGATGTGCTGTTATCACTGGAGATTCCGAGCTTTCACACGATTATAAATAATCGAAAAATATTGGCGGGATTTTTAAAAACCATGGCGCCGGAAGAGAATATCACGGAGCTTATCCGAACTGTCGATAAGATCGATAAAATTTCGCCGGAAGAATTCGAAGCGTCTCTTAAACGATCGGGCGTTTTTTCGGAAGACATCGCCAAAATAAAGCTTTTTCTTGATGCAGACAAGAAAGAAGATCCTTTTGAAGTGCTGAGGTGGCTGAAGAGCATGAGCTTTAACAACGAATTTCGTCTGGGAGTGGCGGAGCTCGGCGAAGTGATGTCGATTCTGAACAAAATCGGCGTCGACGAAAAGCGAATAAGGATTTCTACAAAATTAGCCCGCGGATTGACCTACTACACCGGCTCCGTATTTGAAACCGTGTTTGACGACGAAGATCTGGCCGACATAGGCAGCATCTCCGGCGGCGGTCGCTACGACAACCTGACCGCCGTGCTGTCTCATAAGGTTTTCCCCGGCGTCGGCGCCACGATCGGCATTACCAGATTGGCCGTCGCTCTCATGGAGAGGGGGATTATGAAGTCCGACAAATGCTCTCCGGCTGAAATTCTTGTAACCGTTCAGAATCCGAATTTTACGGAAAACTATATGAGGATTGCCGACAGACTCAGAAAAGCCGGCTTCAAAACCGAGACGTATTTGCAGAATAAAAGTCTCGGAGCCCAATTGAGTTATGCCGCCAAAAAAGGGATAAACTTCGTTATTATAGCGGACGAAACGGAGTTGTTGGAGGGCAATGCTATTATTCGCAACATGAAAACCGGAAAACAAAAACTCGCCCGCATCGAATATATCGACCGTGATTTTGTGAAATTGTCCGAATAATCCCGGGAAACGTTCGTCGATGTTTTGGGAAAAATGTAAAAATCTTACCGATATAAAATACAAATGTTATTTAAAAGAAGAAAATGCGGGAAATTATGTCGGACTGACGTCGATAAATTTCCGACAAGTCCAAAGGTATCACGATTGCGGCGAGTTCTGATTAAACATCACTGTTTTTGAATCTGCAGGCTTGACTATTGTTCTGATAATCGTTAGCATACCGCCCTTGTATGATTGTTTAGCGTTGAAAGGGCAATATGCCGACCATAAACCAGTTGATCAGGAATCCCAGGAAGGATACCGGCAAGAGAAATAAAGTTCCGGCGCTTCTGTCCTGTCCTCAAAGAAGAGGGGTTTGTACCCGCGTAACCACGACGACTCCGAAAAAACCGAACTCCGCTATGCGGAAAATTGCCCGCGTGCGTTTGACCAGCGGCTTTGAAGTCACCTGTTATATTCCCGGGGAGGGGCACAATCTTCAGGAGCACTCGGTCGTCATGATCAGAGGAGGGCGCGTTAAAGACCTTCCGGGCGTCAGATATCATATCATTCGCGGCGCGTTGGATACTCAGGGCGTTAAAGACAAGCGTCAGGGCCGTTCCAAATACGGCGTGAAGAAACCGAAGTAGGGGGGATTTATGGGGCGCAGAAGGGCTGCCGAGAAAAGAAAAGTACTGCCGGATCCGAAATTCGGAAGCGTTGTCATCACCAAATTTATTAATGCGGCAATGTACTGCGGCAAGAAATCGGTTTTTGAAAAAATATTGCACGATGCGTTTGATTTTATTCAAAAGAAGTTGGGAAAACCCGGTCCGGAGGTTTTCGAAAACAGCCTGGCGAACGTCAGACCTTCGGTGGAGTTAAAGTCTCGCCGTGTCGGCGGAGCGACCTATCAGGTTCCGGTGGAAGTTCGCTTCGAAAGAGCTCAGGCCCTTGCCATAAGGTGGATTATAGCTCATGCCCGAAAGCGTTCCGAAAAAACAATGGTGTTGAAATTGGCCGGAGAATTGGTGGACGCGTATAACGGCAGAGGCGGAGCCGTTAAAAAGCGGGAAGACACCCATAAAATGGCCGACGCCAACAAAGCATTTGCTCATTACAGATGGTAGCCATGGTCAGAAAAACTCCCATAGAACGCTACAGAAACATAGGCATCATGGCTCACATCGATGCCGGGAAGACTACTACTACGGAAAGGGTTCTGTTTTATACCGGGCGTTCCCATAAAATAGGCGAAGTTCACGACGGCGCCGCCGTAATGGACTGGATGGAGCAGGAGCAGGAGAGGGGGATTACCATTACTTCGGCCGCCACCACCTGCTATTGGAAAGATCATCGAATTAACATCATAGATACTCCGGGGCATGTGGATTTTACCATTGAGGTGGAGCGTTCCCTAAGGGTTTTGGACGGGGCCGTCGCGGTGTTCGACGGAGTCGCCGGCGTGGAACCTCAATCGGAGACCGTGTGGCGCCAGGCGGATAAATACAGAGTGCCGAGGATTTGTTTCGTAAACAAAATGGATCGCACCGGGGTAAATTTTTACCGCTGCGTGGATATGATAGTCGACCGTCTCGGGGCGCGTCCGCTTGTGATGCAGCTTCCCGACGGCGCCGAAAACGATTTTATCGGTGTGGTCGATTTGCTTAATATGAAAGTTTATCACTGGAAAGACGAAACCATGGGGGCGGAGTATACCGTGGAGGAAATCCCGGCTCGTCTTCGAGAAAAAGCCGAAAGTTATCACCATAAGCTGGTGGAAATGGCGGTGGAACAGGATGACGCCGTCATGGAGTCCTATTTGGAAGGAAAACATCCGACCGTTGAGGAGTTGAAACTCTGCATAAGAAAGGGCACCGTGGCCGGGGCTTTCGTTCCGGTTTTCTGCGGCAGCGCCTTTAAAAATAAGGGCGTTCAGACTTTGCTGGACGGAGTCGTCGATTTTCTGCCTTCGCCGGCGGATATAGGGGCCGTAAAAGGAATTGACGTCGATAAAGGCAACGAAATTATCCGGGCTCCGGACGATAAAGAGCCGTTATCGGCATTGGCTTTCAAGGTAATGACGGATCCGTTCGTGGGTTCTTTGACTTTCGTGAGAGTGTATTCCGGGTGTCTGGAATCCGGCAGCTATGCGGCAAATTCCACCAAAGGGGAGCGCGAAAGGATCGGCCGTCTGTTGCTTATGCATGCCAATAACCGCGAAGACATAAAAGAAGCCTACGCCGGAGATATCGTGGCGGTCTGCGGCCTCAAGTATACCACTACCGGAGACACTTTATCTGCGGTCAACGATCCGGTTCTGCTGGAGAAAATGGAATTTCCGGATCCGGTCATAGAGGTTGCCGTTGAGCCCAAGTCTAAGGCGGATCAGGAAAAAATGGGAACGGCTTTGTCTCGTTTGGCGGCCGAAGATCCTTCTTTCAGGGTCACCTCCAACATCGAAACCGGGCAGACGATCATAAAGGGTATGGGAGAGCTGCACCTGGAGATCATAGTGGATCGCATGAGGAGAGAATTTAAGGTGGAAGCCAACGTGGGGGCTCCCCAGGTGGCCTATCGGGAAACCATTTCCAAGACGGCGGAAATCGATTACGTGCATAAAAAACAAACCGGGGGAGCCGGCCAATTTGCTAAAGTTGTGATAAGATTCGAACCGAACGACTACGGGGCCGGTTTTGTATTTGAAAGTAAAATTTTCGGCGGCGCCATTCCGAAGGAATATGTCCCGGGCGTCGAAAAAGGGTTAAAAAGCATTGCGGAATCCGGATGCGTCATAGGATTCCCGATAGTGGGGGTGAAGTGTTCCCTTATCGACGGCGCGTACCATGACGTCGACTCCAGCGTTTTGGCTTTCGAAATAGCGGGACGCGGAGCATTCCGGGAGGCCATGCGGAAATGCGGCGCCAGGATATTGGAGCCGATAATGTCGGTGGAAGTCGTTACTCCGGAGGACTATATGGGAGATATCATAGGAGATCTCAACAGTCGTCGCGGTCAGGTTATAGGTATGGATCAGAGGGCGAATGCCCGTGTTATATCGGCCGAAGTGCCGTTGGCCGAAATGTTCGGCTACGTTAACACGCTGCGCTCCATGAGCCAGGGAAGGGCTCAGTATACGATGCAGTTCGTGCGTTATGATGCGGTTCCGTCTCATGTCGCAGACAAAGTCATTGCTGAGCACAAAGGGTTGGTACTGGGTGATTAATTGGGAGAGAACAGATGAGCATAGCAAAATTCGAGAGGTCTAAACCTCACTGTAACATTGGTTCCATCGGTCATGTCGACCACGGTAAAACTACGTTGACGGCGGCCATAACAAAGGTGTTGGCCGAAAGAGGCGGTGCAAATTTCACGGCCTATGATCAGATTGACAAGGCTCCGGAAGAAAAGGCCCGCGGCATAACAATTTCAACGGCCCACGTGGAGTACCAGACGGAGGCGAGGCACTATGCCCACGTCGATTGTCCGGGCCACGCCGACTACGTCAAGAACATGATCACCGGTGCCGCCCAGATGGACGGCGCGATTTTGGTGGTTTCGGGTACCGACAGCGTTATGCCTCAAACAAAAGAGCACATACTTCTGGCCCGCCAGGTCGGAGTTCCGGCTCTCGTGGTTTTCGTCAATAAAGTTGATATGGTCGACGATCCCGAAATGCTTGAATTGGTGGAAATGGAAATTAAGGATACTCTTGCGAAATATGATTTTCCGGCCGACGATATTCCGATCATCAGAGGAAGCGCTCTTTGCGCTCTGGAGGGGAAAAACGACGAGCTCGGAAAAGCCAAGATTCTCGAACTGATGGATGCGGTGGACAAATATATTCCGCAGCCGGACCGTCCGAAGGATAAGCCGTTCCTGCTGCCGATCGAAGACGTATTTTCGATTTCCGGACGCGGTACGGTTGTCACCGGTCGCGTGGAGCGCGGTATCATAAAACTGGGAGACGAAGTTGAAATCGTCGGCATAAAAGCCACCCAGAAGACCGTCGTCACCGGAGTCGAAATGTTTTGCAAATTGCTGGATCAGGGAGAAGCCGGAGACAACCTCGGCTGTCTGCTTCGAGGTACCAAGCGGGAAGAAGTCGAACGCGGTCAGGTTTTGGCGGCTCCCGGATCGATTACTCCTCACACGAAATTCGAGTGCGAGGCGTATATTTTGAATAAAGACGAAGGCGGAAGGCACACGCCGTTTTTCAACGGGTATCGTCCTCAGTTTTATTTCAGAACTACGGACATAACCGGAAACGTCACGCTGCAGAGCGGCGTCGAAATGGTGATGCCGGGGGATAATGTCAGGCTTAGCGTTGAACTCATCGCTCCGATAGCCATGGACGACGGACTTCGGTTCGCCATCCGGGAAGGCGGTCGTACGGTGGGCGCCGGCGTGGTGACTAAAATCATTGCTTAGTCGGGAGAGAAGGTATGAACGCGCAATGCATCCGAATATGTCTCAGGGCGTATGATCACAGGATACTCGATTATTCGACGAACGAGATCGTTATGACGGCCAAGAGGACGGGTGCGCGCGTTCGCGGTCCCGTGCCGCTGCCGAATAAAACGGAGCGTTTTACGGTTTTGCGTTCGCCGCATATAGACAAGAAATCCCGGGAGCAATTTGAGTTGCCGACCCACAAGAGATTGGTGGATATTTTGGACTGTCTTCCTCAGACGGTCGATGCTTTGATGAAATTGGAGCTGGCCGC
This sequence comes from Holosporaceae bacterium, assembly GCA_031276565.1. Lineage (GTDB taxonomy): Bacteria > Pseudomonadota > Alphaproteobacteria > UBA3830 > UBA3830 > JAIRMQ01. Next base: position 10,186 of record JAISMS010000067.1, read on the forward strand.
CGGGGTCGATGTGGAAATAAAACTTTTGGGTTGAAGACATGTATTTGGGAATTTTGGGAAAAAAATTAGGGATGACGAGCGTCTTTGCGGACGACGGCCGCCGATACGCCGTGACCGTTTTGAAAGTGGAACCGCATCGCGTGTTATCCCGAAAAACGATTGAGAAGCACGGCTATGAAGCGGTTGTGGTGGGAACGGTCGAAACGGAGGAAAAGAAGCTGACGAAACCGATGAAGGGCTGTTTCAAAGCTCTCGGCGGGAAATTTTATAAAATTCTCAAGGAATTTCGCGTTCCGTCGGCTGAAGCGCAAGAAATCGGCTCGGAATACGGAGCGGATCTTTTTAAAGAAGGCCAGTTTGTGGACGTTACCGGCATATCGATCGGTAAAGGGTTCGCCGGCGCCATGAAAAGGCACAATTTCGGAGGATTACGAGCATCCCACGGCGTTTCCGTTTCCCACCGGAGCCACGGTTCCGTCGGAAATCGCGAGGATCCGGGAAAAATCTTCAAAGGCAAGAAAATGGCGGGACATATGGGGAACGAGAGGGTTACTCTGCAGAATATAAAGATCCACGGTGCCGACGGAGATTTGTTGCTGATTCGGGGAGGAGTTCCCGGTCCGGAAGGGGGCTATGTTCTCGTGAAAAGCGCGGTGAAAAAAACGGAGCAATCATGAAACTGTCGGTAATAAAGTTATTGGAAGCCGGCAACCCCGGCGAGATCGAATTGGACGACGCCGTTTTTTGCATCGAGCCCAGGACGGAGTGCCTGGCGGACGTGGTGAGATGGCAGCTGGCCGGAAGGCAGGCGGGAACCTCCTCCGTTAAGGGACGCAGCGATGTGAATCGTACCACAAAAAAGATTTATCGCCAGAAGGGCACAGGCAATGCCCGGCACGGCGCAAAGACGGCCAACATATTTATCGGCGGCGGTATAGTTTTCGGTCCGGTTCCGCGTTCTCACGAATTTAAAATCAATAAGAAGGTCAGACAATTGGCGTTGAAATCTCTGCTTTCATTGAAGGTTAAAGAAAACAACATGATAATCTGCGAGGATTTAAATATTAAAAGCGCAAAAACAAAAGACCTGTTAAAATCTTTGGACGAATTGCAGTTGACTTCCGCGTTGTTTGTGGATTCCCCAGGGGAATGCGAAAATTTCGAAAAGGCCTGCTCGAATTTGTATAAAATAGACGTGATACCGACGACGGGATTCAATGTTTATGACGGACTGAGGCACGAGAAGGTAGTGTTTACCAGAAATGCAGTTGCCGGAATTCAAAAGCGTTTATCGGGGCGGGAACCATGATATCAGAATATGATTGCCTGATCAGGCCGGTTATGACGGAAAAAACGATGAACTCCAAAGGGAGCGGCGTTTATGTATTTCGGGTGAGCGTCGAAGCAACCAAATCCGACGTGAGGCGGGCGGTGGAAAAAATCTTCGACGTAAAGGTCTCCGCCGTGAATATATTAAACAGAAAAGGGAAAAAACGCTTTTTCAGAAAGATATCCGGAATGACCGAATCCAAAAAGTATGCCGTCGTGAGTTTATCTGACGGCGCCATTAATTTTGAAGGCGGTGTCTGATGGCTTTGAAGACATATAAACCGGTAACGTCCGGGACGAGGGGAGTGGTTTTAATCGATCGCTCTTTATTGTGGAAGGGAAGGCCGCATAAAAGTTTGATTTGCGGAAAATCCGCGACGGGCGGGCGCAATTCCCACGGTCACATAACCGCTTGGCACAGAGGAGGCGGCCACAAAAAACTGTACCGATTCGTTGATTTCGGGAGAAATAAGATTGATACGGAAGCGGTTGTGGAGCGGCTGGAGTACGATCCCAATCGTTCGGCTTTTATCGCTTTGATTAAGTATACGGACGGGGAATATTCCTACATAATCGCCCCCCAGAGACTTTCGGTCGGGGACAGGGTGGTTTCTTCCGTGAAAGCCGACATTAAGGTCGGCAATTGCATGAAGATGATAAATATTCCCGTCGGTACCGTTGTTCACAATATCGAATTTATTTTAGGAAAGGGCGCTCAGTTTGCGAGGGCGGCCGGTACCTACGGCCAAATCGCGGGACGCGATTCCGGGAAAGTCATAGTAAAACTTTCCTCCGGGGAAGTTCGATTGATTAACGGAGAATGTCGAGCTACGATCGGGGCGGTTTCCAATCCCGATCGCAAGAACGTCGTATTGGGAAAGGCCGGCCGCAGTCGTTGGATGGGATGGCGTCCGGTAAACCGAGGATCTGCCATGAACCCGGTCGATCATCCTCACGGGGGCGGCGAAGGTAAAACCAAGAGCGGCCGACAGCCGGTTACTCCGTGGGGTAAGCCGACAAAAGGCTATAAGACGAGGAGGAAGGCTAAGCCGTCCGATAAGTTTATTTTGACGCGCAGAAAGAAGTAGGAGTAATTGTGACACGTTCGGTGTGGAAAGGTCCGTTTGTGGACGGATATTTGATGAAGAAGGCAAAGGTCGTGTTGGAATCCGGGCGGAGGGACCCGATCAAGACATGGTCTCGGCGATCGACGCTGATTCCGGATTTTGTCGGAATTACGTTTTTGGTACATAACGGGCGTAAATTTATCCCGGTTTTGGTTACGGAAGAAATGGTGGGACACAAATTGGGTGAGTTCGCTCCGACCAGGACCTTCACCGGTCATTCCGGCGACAGAAGAGCAGAGAAGAAAGGTTAGTCATGGCCCGAAGATTGCACATACAGTCCGTATCCGCAGACGCCGTCGCAAAAAACAGGATGGTTTCGGCTTCTCCGAGAAAAGTTAATTTGGTTGCCGAATTAATCAGAGGAATGCGGGTTGCGAAAGCGCTGGACACATTGAAATTTTGCAAAAAAGCGGTTGCCGAGGACGTAAGAAAAACTCTGTTGTCCGCCGTGGCCAATGCGGAAACGAATCAGGGGCTTAACGTCGATCTGCTTACCGTAAAGGAAGCTTATGTGGGGAAGGCGTTGACCTTGAGAAGACTTATGACCCGCGCCAAGGGAAGCGGTTCTTCGATTCGCAAGAGATTCAGTCGCTTAACAATTGTTTTGTGTGAAACCGGGGATTAATATGGGACAAAAGGTAAATCCGAATTCTTTGCGTTTAGGGGTGACTCGCAATTGGGGATCCAGCTGGTATTCCAAGAATAATTATGCGGAGTTGCTGCAGCGGGATTTTGAATTGAGGAAATTCGTAAACGAAAAACTGGAACAGGCCGGAGTTTCCAAAGTTTTTCTGGAAAGATTGGTCAAGAAGGTCGTGGTTACGATACATACGGCCAGACCCGGGATCGTAATCGGCAAAAAAGGAAACGGCATTGAAAAATTGCGTTCGGATTTAATGGCGGTGGCGGGATCGGACGTGGTTCTGAACATAGTCGAGGTCAGAAAACCCGATACGGATGCCCGGCTGGTGGCCGGTTCCATCGCTTCCCAGATCGAAAAAAGGATCGGGTTCCGGAGAGCCGTAAAAAGAGCGATGCAATCCGCCCTGAGGGCGGGAGGATTCGGGATCCGGGTCAACTGCTCCGGAAGACTCGGCGGTGCGGAAATTGCCCGAATGGAATGGTATCGCGAAGGACGCGTTCCTCTTCACAATTTGAGGGCCGATATCGATTACGGGATCGCCACTGCAAATACCACCTACGGATCGGTCGGCATTAAGGTTTGGATATACAAAGGCGATACCTATAACGCAAGAAACGTGTTCCTGCCGAAGCGTACGGGCGACAGACAGGAAAGGGAATAAAACATGTTGTCTCCGGCTAAAATGAAATTCAGAAAACTCTTTAAGGGGAAGATACACGGGAACGCCACCCGCGGATACAGTCTGAGTTTCGGGGCTTACGGTTTAAAATCTTTGGAGCCGGCTCGCGTCACGGCGGCGCAGATCGAAGCGGCGAGGCGCGCCATAACCAGATGCATGAAGCGCGTCGGCAAGGTTTGGATCAGAATTTATCCGAGCGTGCCCGTTACGAAAAAACCGGCCGAAGTCAGAATGGGCAGCGGGAAAGGCGGAGTGGAATACTGGGCGTGTCGGGTTTATCCCGGGACAATTATGTTCGAAATGGACGGAGTGAACGAAGCCGTAGCCAGAGAAGCTCTGTCTTTGGCCGCCGCCAAATTGCCGGTGTCGACCCGAATAATTATAAGGGGTGTTTAATCATGGCGAAGAAGAAAACGGAAAAATCCGCCGCCGCGGAATTGGAGTCCGCAAAGAGAGAAGTCATGAAAATTCGTTTCCGCAGGGTTTTAGGGGAAAGCGTTCCTGCGCACGTGATAAAAAATGCTCGCAAAAATGTTGCAAAATGTGTAAGATTGCTCGAAAGCGGAGAGAAGTAAAATGTCTGAATTTGTTTTGGACGGCGTCGTCACGAGTAATTCATGCGATAAAACGGTTACCGTCCTTGTGACGAGACGTGTTATGCATCCGAAGTATAAAAAGTATGTTAACATTACGAAGAAGTACCATGCTCATGATGAAAAAAATGAGTGTAACGTCGGAGACAATGTCGTTATCTGCGAAACGGCTCCGATTTCCAAGACAAAATGCTGGGTTGTCAGGGAAAACAATTCCGCCAAAGGAGTTCGGCCATGATACAAATGCAATCCCGCCTGACAGTCGCCGACAATTCGGGAGCAAAGGAAATTATGTGCATCAAGGTGTTGGGCGGAGCCGGTCGCCGATATGCGAGAGTGGGTGATATTATCGTCGCCTCCGTGAAAAATGCGATTCCGCGCGGAAAAGTAAAATCCGGAGACGTTGTCAGAGCGGTGGTGGTAAGGACGGCCTCCGCGATTTATCGCAAGGACGGCAGCGTCATAAGATTCGATCGAAATGCCGCGGTTTTGATTAACAAGCAGGACGAACCGATAGGGACTCGCGTCTTCGGGCCCGTAACAAGGGAATTGCGGACTAAAAATATGATGAAAATAGTTTCTCTTGCTCCGGAGGTTTTGTAATGGATAAGTGGCGCATCAGGAAGGGCGATACCGTTCAGGTGATTTCCGGGAAAGATAAGGGCGTGAAAGGTGAAATTCTGCGCGTTTTAAGAGACGAAAGAAGAATCGTGGTTAAGGGAGTTAACGTTTGCACAAGGCATAAAAAGCCGTCGATGAATAATCCCGGCGGACTTATAAAGCAGGAAAAATCGATACATGCTTCCAACGTCATGCTGGTTGATTCTTCGGACGGCAAACCGGTTCGCGTGAGCATGAAGGTGATTGACGGCAAGAAAGTGCGCGTTTCGAAGCGTACGGGTTCGGTAATAGATTAGGCATGAGAGAATTATGGCTCGTTTAAGGAAATATTATCTGGAAAAAGCAGTTCCGCAGCTGAAATCCGATTTAAAATTGTCCAACGATTTTGAGGTTCCGGTTTTGAAAAAAATCGTACTCAACATGGGGGTGGGGGAGGCCGTTGCGGACAGCAAGCATGTCAAACAGGCCTTGGAGGAGTTGACGCTGATTTCGGGGCAGAAGGCGGTCGCGACCGCGGCCCGCAAGTCCGTTGCCGGGTTTAAGCTGCGCGGAGGGCAGAAAATCGGCGTTACGGTTACTCTTCGTCGTAACAGAATGTATGAATTTTTGGATCGTTTGATTAACATAGCTCTTCCGAGGGTGAGGGATTTTCGCGGCTTATCCGTAAAATCCTTTGACGGCAACGGCAATTATTCCCTCGGGATTAAGGAGCAGATAGTTTTTCCGGAGGTGGCGGTCAGTAATGTGGAAAATATTCGGGGATTGGACGTGGTTATAGTCACCGGCACCCGTAACGACTCTCATGCGGCGGCGCTGCTGAGGGTGTTTAATTTTCCGTTTGTTTCGTGAGGGGGCAATGGCTCGTTTAAGCAGCGTGGAATCGGCAAAAAGAATTCGCAAGGTCGTGAGTTCGAAAAAGGCTAAGCGTTTAAAATTAAAGGCTCTTGTTTATAACAAAAATTTGCCGGCGGAAGAACGTTTTGCGGCTCAATTGAAGTTGTCGGCGATGCCGAGAACTTCTTCGGCCACCAGAATACGCAACCGATGCATGATTACCGGTCGCGCCCGCGGAGTCTACAGAAAGTTTAACATTTCCCGCATTATGTTGAGGGAGATGGCGTCCGAAGGATTGATTCCGGGTGTGCGTAAGGCCAGTTGGTAGGAGAGAAATAAAATGATGACGGATCCGATTTCCGATATGCTGGCGAGAATCAAAAACGCCTGTTTGCGTTCTTTCAGAACGGTTGACGTGCCGTTTTCTGAAATTAAAGCCGGAATTTTAAGCGTTCTTGAAAGGGAAGGCTACATAGTCAACTTTGATAAGGTTTCTTCCGATAATCGGGCGTTTCTTCGGATCGGCTTGAAGTATTATGACGGAAAGCCGGTGATAAACATGTTGGACAGAGTATCTAAACCCAGCCGTCGGGTGTATGCGAAGCTGAAAAAAATCGATTCGGTGTTCAACGGGTTCGGCATTTGCGTGTTGTCCACTTCCAAAGGAATCATGTCGGACGCCGAGGCTAAGGAAAATAATGTCGGCGGCGAAATTTTGTGTAAGGTGTTTTAGCTATGTCGAGAGTCGGAAAGCATCCCGTAGAGATTCCCGCCGGAGTCAATGTAGTTTTGGAAGGCGGAGTTCTGAAGGGGAAAGGAAAGAACGGCGAGTTCGGGTTCAGGCTGCATGAAAGCGTGTCGGCCGAAATCGTCGATAATAAAATAATCTTTAAACCGTGCGGCGAGGACAAGGTATCCAGATCCATGTGGGGGACTTCCAGGGCGATCGTGGCGAAAGCCGTTCGCGGATTGTCGGAGAAGTTCACCAAAAAAATTAATTTTGTCGGGGTCGGTTATAAGGCTTCCGTTCAGGGGAAAAAATTGATTATGCAATTGGGATACAGCCACGATGTGGTTTTCGAAATACCGGACGATCTGCAGATGACCTGTGAAAGTCCTACCGTTGTGACGATCTCCGGCGCCGACAGTCAGCGGGTCGGGGAAATTGTCAAAAGACTTCAGAGATTCAGGCCTTTGGAGCCCTATAAAGGTAAGGGAATCGTAATTGAGGGTCAGTATGTGTATCGTAAAGAGGGGAAGAAGAAGTAGCCATGAGCAGATTCGGCGATAATTTCAGACGCAGATCGGACAGGGTTCGTTATGCGATAAGGCGCAGAGCTTTCGGGAAGCCGAGGCTTTCGGTTTTCAGATCGGAGCGTCACATGTACGTCCAGGTAATCGACGACACCTGCGGCAAGACCCTGTGTTCGGCTTCTACGTTGGATAAACAGATTCGCGGAAGCGAAAAGACCTCCGGCTGCAAGGCGGCCTCCGAGGTGGGCGCTTTGATTGCCGCGAGGGCTCTTGAGGCGGGCATAAAAGAGGTGATTTTTGATCGCGGAGGTTATAAATATCACGGCAGGGTTAAATTTCTCGCCGATGGCGCCCGGAGCGGCGGATTGTTGTTTTAGACAGGAAGAAGAGAGTTAAATGAGTCACGAAGAAACAGCCTATATCGAAAAACTTGTGGCCATAAACCGCGTTGCCAAGGTCGTAAAGGGCGGAAAAAGGTTTTCCTTTTCCGCTTTGGTCATTGTCGGCGACGGAAAGGGCCGGGTGGGATATGCCGGCGGAAAGGCGAGAGAAGTCTCCGACGCGGTTAAGAAGGCGGCCGAAAGAGCAAAAAGATCCATGATAAGAATTCCCATGCGCGAAGGTCGGACATTGCATCACGATTCTTTCGGAAGATTCGGCGCCGGAAAAGTCGTTCTGCGTTCGGCCGTATCCGGTACCGGCATCATAGCCGGCGGAGCCATGAGATCCGTGTTTGAAGCTCTCGGTATCCAGGATGTGGTCAGCAAATGCATAGGTACGGCCAATCCCCACAATATGGTGAGAGCGACTTTCGATGCTCTGCAGTCTACGGCGTCTCCCAAATATGTCGCCGCCAAGCGCGGTAAAAAGATAGGGGAACTTACGGCGCGTCGCGCTTCCGGCAGATACGGAGTCGCCAATGGCTAAGGCAAAGATTAAGGATTCGGGGACGCATATTCTGCACGTTACCCAAACCGGCAGCGGAGCAAGATGCGAAAAGTCTCAGGTTTTGAGTCTTAAGGCGTTGGGATTGGGTAAGATCGGGAAAAAAGTTGCACTGCCGGATAACGACTGTATCCGGGGGCTGGTGAGAAAAGTCTCTCATTTGATAAAGGTTGAGGATGCCGATGTCTAGATTGAAATTAAACAGACTGAAATCCCGGAACGGGATTGATAAAAAGGCGCTCGGCCGCGGTATCGGATCCGGTTGCGGAAAAACGTGTTCCTACGGTCATAAGGGTGGCAAAGCACGCTCCGGTCGCGGAAAAACAGTATGGTTTGAAGGCGGCCAGATGCCCATCTACAGAAGATTGCCGAAGA
>JAISMS010000072.1 GCA_031276565.1 Holosporaceae bacterium
CCCTTAAAAGATACGGTCTCGCGTTGTACTCGATAAATTCTCCGCTTTTTAACAGATCCGCGTAAATGCTGTCCGAAAAACGCTGCTTTAAGTATGTGGATTTTCCGGTTTTTCAACGCTCCATAAAAAAAACGGAACGATGCTCCGGCAACTGCAAATCCAAAATACGCTCAATCTTTTTGACCGTTTTATATCCTTAAAAAGCTTCCTTTTGCGGATACTGTATCCTTAAAAAGCTTTTTTACAAGCCGGACTTTTAAACAGAGCCGCCGGATTTTGCATCCGGAGTCATTTTCTCCTCCCCTTCTCGCATCAGTCCGATCATAACCGTCATTACTGTCTTCCTCGTCCGCCCCCGATTATTATGCCAACATTTGTGATTTATCACATTACCACAAATGATGATTGGGTTTTTGCTCTGCGCTCTTTGTTAATGAGGATAATCGTATTTTGGTAATGATGTTTTACACAAATGCGGATTATCCGCATTTGTACATTAGCGGGCGTTTCATTATCTCGCCGGTTAAATCCCGCCGGCAGCTGATTTTGAAAGGGAATCCTCCGCCGCACAGTCAGACGCACGGCAGCATATTGTTGCGGCGTGAGCGTTTGCAAGTTATTCAGGCGGTTGTCAAATCTGTCGCCGTCGATGTGACGCAGCACAAATCCCGGCGGCAGAGCACCGTACTTCTTCCCACACTTGCGGCGGTACGGCGTTGTCAGACTGCGCGTTTGCGTCAGACCTGTTCCCCGATATTCTTCTTCCCAGCCTTTTCGGCGCAGAAGCCATAATACAAGCGATCGGCCCCCAAAAGAAATATGATCCTCGGGAAAAGAGCCTTCATCCAAAATTCCCCCGAAAACAATATTGCAAGGGCAGCCTTCTCGTCTTCTCCGCATAAAATAAAGAGATCGCCGCCGAGGACAATCGCATAGTAAGCCAGGGTCGCAACCAAAAACGCGAATCCGTATTTGTGCATCTTTTTGCAAAAAAACCACGTCGCCCCTCCGAAAAATGCCGCCCAATTCGAACTGATTAATTTCTTCGCGCATATCCCGCGGAACTTCCCCAAATAGTGGTCGTCAATCCCGGCGGAAATCACGGCTCTTATGTTTTCTTCGTTCAAATCCGAGTTGAAGGACGTTCGGCTTTTCAGAAGGCCTCTTAGGGCGATTTTATCGCGCGCCCAGATGATTAAAGCGGCGACGGCTCCGAAAAGAGTAACGTTGAGATACAGCAAAATCGTATGCGCCCCCTTGTATTTTTCGTTCAGGTGGCGGCCTTCTTTTATTCGGTTTTTTACCGCGAAATAATAGAGGCTGTTTCCGTAAAAACCGAGAAGAATCCGGGAAACGACCAACAACGCCGCATGAACCGGCAGGCTTTCTTCTTTCAAAAAAGTATAGGAAGGTAAAATCGTCAACAGAAAATAGCATAAGCCGAACCAGTACATTTTCCGGTAGGCCAACCAACAGGAGCCCCCGCAACAGGCCGCCCAGTTCCAGGTCAATTTGCCCGTATCATTAATTTTCCTAAAAGCCGAAACGTAATAATCGTCGGCCGAATCCTTCAAAAGCTCTCTCATCGCGGTTTCGTTCATTTTGTCGTCCTTTCCGAATTCGCAATTTCTTGATTTAAGGATATTAATTTCAACAGACCGTCAGTTCAACGATAAATTTAACGATTCCAGATAATCGTCGAAAGTATCCGGCACGCCGTCGGGAAACAGTTTCCCGGCAACCTGATCGGCTCCTTTCCCGGTGCAAGAGGCGATTGCATATTTTACCCCCGCTCCGATAACTTCGGGAGCCGAGGAAGAAGGGATAATGATGTCATAAGATGACGGCATACCTTCCCAGCTATCCGAATTCCCGTGTTTTGACGGAGACAGCGTAATAATATCGCCGTCCGTTTCTGCAGTGCAGGATTGCATACTCGAAAACATGGCGGTTTTGTTTTTATAATTGTATTTTTTTAAAATATCCTCGATTTTCGGATTGTCTATCCCCCGAACCAATTCAATTATCGATCGTCCGTTTTCATCGTACATCCAATTGCAACTTATGCGGTGACATTTATATACCATTTTCAAGAAGTCATCCGGCGAAGTATTTTTCTCCAGCTCGGCTACTATTTTATCTGTTCTTGCTTGAAGACGCTCTTCTACCGCTTTTGTTTCTTTTGTTAAGGAAATGTCCTCACTTTTTTTCAAAGCCGCAACTAATGCATTGCCAATTCGGCTATTGGGGCTATTCAAATCAAAATAAAAGTCCTCGCCTGCCGGATCTTTACTCCAAAGAAAACAATAGGTTCTTGTAAAGATTTCCCAAAAATCAAGATTGCAATAAATATCTGCATGTTGTTTTTTCATTTTAATTTCACAATCAATCTGCAACTTTAATTATCTTAACGAATAAATTGTCATTTTCAAAAACAGCTTTTTCTATTGCATTTGTAATCTCCCTTATCGCAACTGTTGAGGTGTTTGCGGGTATGACCAATTGCAACTCTCTGGATACAATGTCGCTCCTTTTCATGATATCCGAGTAATGTCTTTGCGGTTTCACAAAATTCAACATATCTCTGACATGCTTGTTAACGGTGTAGAAGATCTGCCGCGGATTCGCAATCCTTGCGGGAGTCATGGTGTCAAGGGTCTTCACGCTTATGGCCTTTACACCCCCTTCTGCTGCTTGCTTTAAGTCAAAAATCCTAAACCCGTATGGCAATTTTTGAGTTCCGGTCGGCATTGTTTTGCAGATATAATCTTCAGCTTTATACCCGCGAGGATTAGCTCCTGTTTTCCAAAATTTCGTCCTGCCGGTCCAGCCGATTTCTCTCGCAGTTATCGTCGGGGCTTCTCTTATCGCTTCGGCCGCGTATCGTTCCGCAGCCGCCCTTTCCGCGCTCAGTGCGACCGTGCGTTCCGTCGCTGCCGCGGCGAATCTTGCGGCCGAAGTCTCCGTCGCCCTTTCCGCCGCCGCCGTTATTCCGCAGACGGACCGCCGCACGATCTTGCCTCCGACCTTGCATACGGCCTTGCCCACGGGACCGCCGAGGGCGATGAATGCTGCGTCCAACGCCACTCCCCGAGCCTCCCGAACCAAAAATTCCGCTCCGGAAATCTCCCCGCGACGATAGGCGTTGATGTGCTCCAAACCTCCGGGAACGATGAAGTTTGCCACCTGATAGGCGGCCTCCCGGGCGTTTTCCGGAGTAACGCACTCCCCTATCGATTCCGCCATTTTCCTTACGTTCCGTAAGATCTCCTCCGCCTCTTCGTCGGTGGCGTTCTCGACTTGCAGCCCGTCGGGGCTGATTCGCCCCCGCATTCGTCGAGCCGTTTCTTCCCCCATAAACATGGTTATCGGCAGACTGATGTATTCGGACGCGGGCGTTCCGTCCGTCGTCACGACTTCGTCGTAGAGCAGCCCCAATCCGAGTGCCCGAGGATCCGGCACAAACGTTGCTCCCGGAGGAAGCAGACTCGGATCGATCGTCGCTACGCCGCCTATGAGAGGCGCTCTCGGCGAGAGTATTTCCGCCCTTCCGGCCGTCCCCGTTCTCCTCCGAGCTGCGGCAAAAACATCGACGCCGGTCGCCGGTCCTTCCGCCGGAGCCGCCGCCCTCGGCCGATGCGCGACCACAAAAGACGGTCGTCTTAAGGCGGCCGCAATCTCCGGCTGCTCCGCAACGCGACGGTTCTCGAACAAAGTCGCCGCCAAAGACGGCTCCGGATCGGGTCCGAAAAACCTCGCCGTCAGCACGTCGTCCGCCGTCGCCGGAGTCAAAGAGACCGGAAAGCCCCTATCCCGCAGGCGTGTTTCCGCCGCCCGTCTTTCGACGCGATCCGGGACGGACGGCCTTCTTCTTTCTTCCGCAAGATCTCCGCCGAGAGAGGGATCCGCCATGAATTCCGGCGCAAATCTGTACATCATCAGATTCGTGCCCGTAATCGTTCTTTCGTTTCCCCGTCGCGGAGTCCCGCCGAACTCCATTCTTCTTATGCCCTCCGCCGCTTCGGCCAAGAGGGGAAAAGTCTGATCCGTTGCCCGCGTCGCCGCCCGCTCCGTCGCAACTTGCGGCGGAGGGAAAGGCTCGGTCAACCCGCGCTCGACGACCGGCGGCGCAAGCTCTCCCGGTCCGCGACGCGGGAGCTCTGCCGGCCCGGGACGAAAAGTCGGCGGCGGAGGCCCCGGAAACCTTCTTATTTCGGCATAGGGAATACGCACGTTGCGCGTCTGCACTCCGAATCCGATCGAAACGGAAGCTCCGCCGCCGCACTCTCCGAAATGCGCCGTGCCCATGCACTGCAGCAGAAGAAAAAATTTCAACAATATCGAGGTCTTATTTTTCATGACGCTGCTCCTTTTACCGTCCGACACCGCCGGCAATCTTTCCGATCCCGTTTTCGGAAACAAACTTTCGAATAAAATTAAACGTCTCCGAACGTCTTCGTCTTTTCTCGGGCAAATCGTCGCAAATTCCGGCCGCTTCGTCAACGCCGAAGCGGGATATGAGTTCTGAAAATCCCTCTATTCCGGAAGATATTCCCAAAGAATCCGCCAAGAAAAAGAAACGGCCGCCTCCTGAAGTAATCGCTGTTTCGGCGGCGTTTCTATCGCGCGACAAGACTTCTGCCGAGGCTTTCTTCCAAAGCTTTTTTAAAATTTTAATAACGTCGGCTTGGCCGAGGCGTTTCATGTAATATTCCCAAAACGCGGCGTAGAACGAGGTCGATTTGATTATTTCGGATTCGTTCCCGCTGTCGTCGTCGTCGTAAAATTCGCGCAGCAAATCCGCAATTTTGTAATCCGAAACCAAGCAGGAGTACAGCCAAGGATTCGACATAATCGATTCCGTTTCGGAATTTTCGGCTCCCGCCTCGGTCAACATTATGTAGATTCTATTCGCGCTGCCGAACGTGTCGAAGGATTCGGCCGAATTTTCTTCGAGGGAATTTTCCGCAAAAGAAAGGTTTGCAAGAGTCGCGTCAAGTTCCGTCAGAGCCGAAAAGCGTTCCGCAACTTTACGCCTCAGATTCTCTACGTTTGAATTTTCTACGACCGACCGAGTCGATTTTTTCCCTTCCCGCTCTCCGGAAATCTGATAGTGCTTCTCCGTAGCCAAGACAGGAGCCGTCAGAGATATCGCGTCGACGGGTTCGGTTCCGCCGTTTATAATTTTAGTCATCCTCAAATAATTTCCCGCCAGAATTTCCCCTCCTCCGAGAAGTTTTGAGTAAGAAATATCCGACGACAGCCAAATGTTGATTCTGCCCGAGTTGAAAATCTCCTTTGATTTCAATTCGGTTTCGCCTCTGATAAATACTTCGGCTTCATTTGAACTTGTTATCTCGCAAGTTTCTACCGGCATTCTGAGAAGAATCGCCAGCGTTGCGATTCTCAACTTCATGCAAAACAGCCTTAGGTTGAAAAAGTTCGTGTTGTCTCTAGTCATGATATACCTCCATCAAGTTACGCTTTAATGATAGGCATTTAGGCGAACGAAAAATATCAGGAAAAAGCCCCCGAGTGTTTTTCCCCTAGAGGTACCCTTAGATGGTTGATTTGATAAAAGTGCTGTTTTTTATTGAAATGTTAGGCGATAAACAATGTTGAAATTTCGAACCGCTGCCGCGCTGTTGCTTTACTTGCTTTGAAGAAAGCATTGTATACTCAGAAAGCTACGTCATAGAACAAACGAAGCAATGGTTTTTTTCTTTCGATAAAACACATTGCTTCATGCTATGTTGCCACGACTGAAGATTAGTTTGCAAACTCTGCGAATCTACTCCCGGCCATATCCTACCGGTAACAGAAGAAGTTTTTTTACTTAAATATCTTCTTTAGCATCAGTAAGATATTCTTTAGCATCAATCAGAAACTCGTCGACCTTATATGGCGTTCCATTATTTTTTACATACCTTTTATAAAAACAACCAAATACTTCTTGACACAGATCTCCGTTGCAGAGTCTGTACATGTTTAAGCACATGGGATCAAATTTTTTGGTGTCGGTTGATTTATCATAATAATATCCGGTTGTGACTCACACGTTTTCGTCGTTAACCCACAAGATCTTTTCCGGCCTGTCCCCATATATGCTATCCAGCAGCCTCGTTCCTTCCATTTTCGTTCCGGCATATTCGTGTAGAGCGCGACACAATTCACGAAATACCGCTTCGGAAATTGTTTCATGTTTCTCTACTATTTCACCGTTCAGCACTCCGCATAGGGTATATTTGGCTAATCCTTCGGTAAAATAGTCCGGATTTATCGTTATGACATTCTCCCCTGCATCGAAGCCATTATGGTCGCCGACTCCCAGATGTAATATTTTCTCCTGAGTTATTAACATTGTCAGCAATAACTTCATCGCGATCTTACCGACAAAATTGTTGCAGATTTCATCAAAACATTTAGAATACAGCGGATGGCAATCGAAGGACTTCGTTTTTTCAAATTCTGCGTTGGTTGCGAAGTCGAATCCCGTTTCCATACCATGCGTATCCGCATTCGCTAGCACTGCGGCAATTAAAGCAAACGAAGCAATAGCTTTTCTCATTTTTCTTTCTTCCCTTAAAACACATTGCTTCAATGTAGCTTATTTTGGTTATTGATATCAATCAAAAACTACTCAATTTTATACTTGGATCAAATCGTCAGGATTAGCAGCCTGCCAAGAGTGACGTGTAAAATCGATCGTTGCGGATAATTACTTTTTTAAATCCAAAAAAACTACCTTTCCCCATAATCTTTCTTCGTAGTGCACAAATTCGTCCGCTTCCCGTAAACGCAGCATAACATTGTTAAAAACTACTTCTTCCTCTTCTTCCTCTTCTTCTGCCGCTCTCTGTTCTTCCCTTTCAACGAATTGTCTGATTTGATCTATTTCGTCCAAGGAGAACTTTCGTCCGTTATCACGCAGTATCTTTATATCCCTGGCCAGTTCGGTATTGCGAAAGCCTACCGAAATGTCATATATCAGGCGTTCCAGCGGGTCTTTCTCTCTTAATTCTTCCTGCCATTTCCTCCGTCTTTCAAGCGCCTCATCGACGGATATACCCTCATATTGATTCAATCGCGGCGGATAAGAATATGAAAACGGAAATTTCACAGCCGGTTCCGGCAATCCCGAATATTTACTCTCTAAATAATTCGGAAGTTTCCCTCCAATTTTTAAAATATCTGAATGGTAAGTAGTTTCGACATAATAACTTCTTTTTCTGCGACCATATGATATTTCTTGGGAAATAGTTCCCAGTAAAACCGAGCGTACATATACCCCTCTTTTATTCAAATCCAGGGCCATGCGGTATAATATATCGGAGTACCATCCGAAATACTCGGGGCATAATATACTTTCCGGAATTGTTCGAAAAACGGCTTCTATATTTTCCCGCAGTTCTTTGTGGTAGGCGTATATCAACTTTCCGCAGCACATAAATAAAACCTTGCACCTTAAAGCTTCGTCGTCGTCTCCCAAATTTTCGGCCAAACGCACTATATCCGAATACTCGTTATCGTTTACAAAAGCGTCCAAAAAGTCTCGACATATCGGATTGGTGAATTCTTCCTTAAATTCGGAAAAGGGTTTAATATCCTCTGCGGCGTTGGTCTCGTCTACGGGAAACATACCGCAAAGATCGCCGTGAGGCATTTCATAATAACATTTATCGGCCTCTATCATGCCGAATGCTTGAAACGACACGCTCAACAGTGTCGACGCGCAAATTCCGAACGCTTTTTTCATGATTGCCTCCTTAAACCGCAAACTGCCCTGCTCAATTTGATTATAATTATAAACCAAATTCAAGTGTTGTTTCTCGGTTTACCGCAAAATAACTACTTATACCAATCCCGTCTGCGAGTTGTCGCTTGCCCGGAGGCAACAGCTGAAGAGCGTATTTTAGCAATCCCAATACTTAAAATTGCGGATAGCGGTATTTTATGATAAAAAAATCTGTTTTTTAGGAATCGGAAATGAAAGGATATATTTTCTTCATATTGATGTTACTCTGCGGCAACGCAAGTTGCTGTTCATGCCCGTCATGTGACGACGGCTTCGGGGCTGTGTCGATTAGCAAAGAGACCATGGCCGGTATGAAGGTGCACCGCATATGCTTTCTGATGAAGGAAAAAATAGCTAATGCTTCCGTTGATAAAGCAAAAGAAAGACTGTTATTCCGAGTATATGGATTTCCTATCTACGGGACCTCATTGGGCAGTAGAATCTCCCCAGCTGGCTTATGCTTTCTATGGGATGCATGCTCTCGGTGTGTGCGAAGCGCTGTATAAATTCAGCAAAAAAGCCCCGGGGGACGCCAGAGTTTTCAGTTATCGGGAAGAACGGCAAAAGCTTGAACAATTAAGCAGTTCCGGTCGATTGGCCCGGAAAATAGACGACAAAATCAGCGGCAACACCAATACTGCGATAGAAGGAAACAAGCTCTGCTTAGAGCCATATTCGAGCAGGTAAGGATCGGAAAGAAATTCAGCGAAGGGGAAATAGAAGAAATCTTAAAAATAAACGTTCAAATGGCG
>JAISMS010000028.1 GCA_031276565.1 Holosporaceae bacterium
CATTCATCGCCGATGACCTCTGCATTTGCCGGAATGTGTACGGATTTCAAGTTCGACCATAAGAAGGCCCGGTCTTCGATTATCCGAAGTCTGGAGTCGGCTTCGAATGTTATTTTCTCCAGTTTCTGGCAGCATGCGAAACAGTTACAGGCGATGGTCTCCGTGTTTGCCGGAATACTGACGGAGTACAGTCCTGACTTTAAGAAGGCTTCGCTTTCGATTTTCGTCAACCGGGAGTCGTCTTCGAATATTATTTTATTCAGACTGTCGCACTCCGCGAAACATTTTAACTCCAGTACCCGTATCCTCGACGGGATACGGATTAGCCGCAATCCCGACATGAAAAAAGCAAGGGACGTAATTTTTTGGAGTCGGGAATCGGCTTCGAATGTTATTTTTTTTAAATTACGGCAAAATTGGAAACAGCAGCAGTCGAGAATTTCCGTGCCTGCCGGAATGCGAATCGACCGCAGGTCCGCTCCGGAGAAAGCTTCGGACATGATTCTTTTGAGTTTGGAACCGGGTTCGAAGGTTATCTTCGTCAGACTTTTACAATTGGAAAAACAATTCTCGTCGAGGATTTCCGTATTCGCCGGAATGCGGATCGAGCACAGGTCCGATCCGGAAAAAGCATCGAGCATGATTCTTTGGAGTCGGGAGTCGGTCTCAAACGTTACCATCCTCAGATGCGTGCAATTGGCGAAACATCCCTCCTCGAGAAATTTCAAGCTTTTCGGAATAAATATCGATTGCAAGCCGCTACCGCAGAAGGCTTTGCAGTCGATTGTCCTGAGTTTGGATCCGAATTCGAATATTACTTCTTCCAGATTCCAGCAATTTTCGAAATAATGCCAGCCGATGACCTCCACGTTTGCCGGAATGCGTACCTTCGAGAAAACCATGGGAGCGCAGTCCGGACAACGGTAATCGACCAGTTTTTTTATAGGGCGTATTTTTCCGTCAATTTCGACAAAGGTACGCAGGCACAAGGTATTCTCGCTCGCTTCTTCGGGCTCCTGCGGCGGTTTTGCTTCTTCTTGCCTGTAGACGCCGTGCAGGTAAACGTCCGTGCTCGACATAATCGGGAACGAGCCGACGATCGGGAATTCGAATACCAGCGGTATATACATGGCTTCGACGGCAAACGACACTGCTCCGGCGGCGATTGCAAGTATTTCTTTCATGTTTTTCCTTTTTATTAATTAAAAAACAACATAAAATATAATATTGTTTTATTGCGCCTGCAAGGAAAAAGATAATTTTTGTCGGAAATACAGATTGCCGCAGACGTAAAACCGATGACCGACGGACGTGCCGAACCGAGATACTTCGTGACATATCCGATAACCGGCGGGTCCGGGCTCCGTCCGACGGACGTGCTAAACCGAGATACTCCGCGGACATATCCGATAACCGGCGGGTCCTGGCTCCGTCCGAGGGACGTGCCGAACCGAGATACTTCGGAACACGCTTGAAAAGGTCCGGGAGCCCGATCAACCCGGTTCGGACGGGGAGCTTATGTCTGTTATTTGTATTTTACAGTGTTGCGGTAAAGCTCTCTCCAAAATTCTTTGCAGCTCGGCCGTTTGCTCCGAAGGCAACTCGCGCAACAGCTTTACCGTCCTCAGATTCGGGCAGCCTTTAAATCCTCCGGTTCCGATTATCCGGAGTCGGGATCCGGCTTCGACTGTTATCTCCTCCAGACGCCGGCAATCTTTAAAACAGCTCATGTCGAGGATCTCTGTGCCGGCCGGAATACATATCGACCGCAAGTCGGATCCGATAAAAGCTTGATTTCCGATTATCCGAAGTCGGGATCCGGTTTCGAATATTATTTCCGCCGAGCGGCAATTCGCAAAACACTCTGCTCCGATGACCTCCACGCCGGCCGGAATACATACGGACCGCAAGTTGCACTCCGCAAAGGCGCCGGTCTTAATTTTCCGAAGTTCGGATTCGGCTTTGAACGTTATTTTCTCCAGGTTCCGACACCGTTCGAAACATCGCACGGCGATTTTTACGACGCCGACCGGAATGTCGATCGACTTCAGATTCGAATCTTTAAATACCCGGTCTCCGATTTTCCGTAGTTTGGATTCGGCTTCAAATATTATCCTTTCCAGACTTTTGCAATCCGCAAAACACTCCGAGCCGATGCTCTCCACGCTTACCGGAATGCATATGAACCGCAATCCCGACAAACTGAAAGCCCGGATTCCGATTTTCCGGAGTCGGGATCCGTATTCAAATGTTATCCCCTTCAGGCTCTTGCAGCCTTCGAAACAACTCCAGCCCAGGCTTCTCGTGTTTGCCGGAATACATATTGACCGCAAATCCGACCGGAGAAAGACTTCACACCCGATTTTCCGAAGTTCGGATCCGGTTTCGAATGTTACTTCCTCCAGGCGGTTGCACTGTTCGAAACACCGCGCATCGATGTACTCCGTGCTTGCCGGGATACGTATCGAATTTATGTTTGACCCGTTAAAAACTCCGCGGATTATGCGAAGTCGGGATTCGGCCTCGAACGTTATCTCTTTCAGATTCGCGCAACCTGTAAAACAGTTCTCGTTGATGATATCCGTACTCGCCGGAATGCGCATAAACAGCAATCCCGAATCGATAAAAGCCTCGAACATGATTCTTTGGAGTCTGGATCCGGCTTCGAATATTACTTCATTCAGCTTCTTACAAGCTGCAAAACAGCCGCGGTGTAAGATCTCGACGCTTGCCGGAATACGTATCAGCCGCAGGCTCGATTCCCGGAAGGCTTCTTCTTTGATTTCCCGGAGTTCGGAGTTGTTCTCGAAGGCCACTTCAAACAAATTGTCGCAATACGAAAAACACTGCTTGCCGATGCTCTTTATGCTGTCCGGAATTAATATTTTCAGGAACATGTCGGAATAACGGTCAAAACAGTTAAAATTTACCGTTTTTTCTATTTTTTTCGTGCGGTATTTTTGGTTGCCGATTACGACGAGGGTACGCAGGCATAATCGCTTATCGACGAAGGGACGCCGATACGAGTACTTGCGCCTGACTAAGGGGCAGAACGCCGTTGCCGTTTCTTTATTCTTGCGGGCGACATAATGAACGTCGTTCATCGTTATCGAAGGTAATTCTTGAGGCGTATTCATGGCGCCGACGGCGAACGACAACGCTACGGCGGCGGTTGCGAGTATTTTTCTCATGTTTCATATCCTTTTATTTATAATTGATTATAATAAAAATTATAAAAAATATAATATTAATTTGTTATTCGACAACGGAGAAAATGTCAAGATATATTGATGTCTGCGTCGGAGCAGACGTAAACCGGCAGCCGGGACGATTTTACGTCTTTTGAGTTGCCCGGAGGTGGCGTATTAAAGTCAACCCGAGAGATTTACGGAGAAAAATCGGAAGCGGAGGAGGCATGTCTGTCTTTTCCGAAGAGGGCTTGTCGGAGGGCGCCGATTTCAAGTTCGGGCAATCCGCGAATGGCTCGTCTCCGATTGTCCGAAGTTTGAAGCCGTATCAAATCGTTACCTCCGCCGGAAGCTCGCAGTAATCCGCGAAACACTCGGGCCCGATTATCTTGATGTTCGCCGGAATGCGCCGCGGCGCAGGGGTTTTTTCCGAAGAGGGCTTGTCGGAGGGCGCCGATTTCAAGTTCGGGCAATCCGTAAATGCTCCCTCTCCGACTATCCGGAGTTCGGAGTCGAATTCGAGTATTACTTCCGTCAGATGCTCGCAATTCGCAAAACAACTCGGACCGATGCTTTTTGTGTTTGCCGGAATAAGTATCGACTTCAGATTCGTTCCGGAAAAGGCGCCCCATCCGATTGCCCGGAGTTCGGATTCGAATGCGAAGGTTACCTCCGCCAGAGAAATGCAGCCCGAGAAAGAGCAATCGCCGATCCTCTCCGTGCTTGCCGGAATAAGTATTGATCGCAGGTCTGTTCTGCAAAAGGCGCACAATCCGATTCTCAGAAGTCCGGATTCGGCTTCGAACGTTATTTCCGTCAGATTCGTGCAACCCGCGAAGCAGTGATCGCCGATACTCTCTATGCTCGCCGGAATACATATTGACCGCAAGCCGGATTCGTTAAAGGCGCCGGTCTCAATCTCCCAAAGTCCGGATTCGGCTTCGAAGGTTACCTTTTCCAGACTCTTGCACCGTTCAAAACACCTGGCGCTGAGCTTTGTGACGCCGGACGGAATGCAGATCGATTTCAAATTTGAACCCTCAAAAGCCCGGCGTCCTATTATCCTAAGTCTGGATCCGAATTCGAATATTACCTTTTCCAGACTTTCACAACCTGCAAAACAGCTTCGGTCGATGATTTCTGTGGCCGCCGGAATAACTATTGACCGCAAATCCGATCGCCGAAAGGCTCGCTCTCCGATTTCCAGAAGTTTGGATCCGGCTTCGAATGTTATCTCCGTCGGATATCGATATTCTTCGAAACGCTTCGGGGCAATAATTTTTGTGCTCGCCGGGATGCATACTTTCGAGGGCATATCGAAAAAACTGTTCTGATGATCGGAATCGGCTGTTTTTTTTGCGCGGCATTTCGGGCCGTTAATCGCGGCGGAAGAGTATCGGTCCCGGCAGATCTCAACCGAGAGTTCTTCCGGCGTGTTCATGGCGCCGACGGCGAACGACAGCAGCGCGGCGACGGTTGTAAATATCTTTTTCATATTTCTTATCCTTTTGTTAATTATAAATAAACTGCATGGAAAATATAATATTAATTTATCGTTCTGACAATAGAAAAAATAATTTTTGTCGAAAATATTGGGCGCCGCAGATATAAAATCGGCGACCGTAAGACGATTTTGCGTCTTTTAAATCGCCGGAAATGAAGAAATTAAAGTCAAGTCGAGCCGTTTGGGGAGCGGAAATAATCCTCGCGAGAGAAAAAATCCGTCGGTCTGCCGTTCCGATTCTGATCGGGGCGCGCCTTTGTCTTTTTCGCAGTCGACTTCGCCCGACAATATCGATATCCTACGCGATTCGTCTTCGATTGCCGAGAGTCTGAAGTCGACGGAGGTAAATCTTCTTTCAGGATTTGTAACAAAGGTCGAAATTCAAATAAGTCCGGAATCGGGTCTTCTGATTTGAGGTCGAACGTTATTTCCGGTACGCGGCCGCCTGCGGAGAGATAAAAATTCCTTCTGCCGGAATCGGAACAGACGGCGCTTTTAAGGAAAAGCAGCCCTATGACGGGGCGGTCTCTTCCTCTGTCCGGATACTCTGTCGTTTCTTCTTCGAATGCTTTATCCGACGGCGAATTATTTTCTCTCCGGGATCAGATGCAACGATTTCGTATTTTTGCTGCGTAAATTTGCTTTTTTATACTTTTGTGGTATAATTATCGCGTCGTTTCGGCGACTATGGTAATAAATGTCGTGATTAATAAGCGACGTGGACTCGGGGGCAGAGCCCGACGTCTCCACCGACGGGTCTTGAGGGGACGAACAGATTCGACACGCGTTGAAAAGCACGGTTTTTACCCGTGGCGGTTTACGTTACAGAACCAAAACTATAAATGCGAACGATAATTTTGTCGCATGCAACGATAACTTCGCGGACGGGGCAATTGCCGTCGCCGCTTAGTTAAGTAGACGCGGTCAGGGGAGCCGGGCAACAGAACTCCCCGCTTTTTCGGGATAAGGCGTGCCTTGAATTAATGTGGCGGCATTTTTTCGGCTCGCGGATTCATTTTTATACGATTCTGAAGAAAACAGCTGCTGCGCTTCGGTCGGTAAATTATTTTTTTCTATATCGGATTTCCCTGTTCTTTAATGTATGATTTTACACTCGGCTCGGGTTCTCTTATTTCGTTCACCGTTTTATTTGCAATTGTAACAGAAGAATTAACCCGCGGAGCGGAAATCTTGGAAGCTTGCTCCCGAGACGGATAGCGTCCTATAGCTGAAACAGCTGTACTTTTGATGTTATGGAATTACATAGAAACAGCCGTCATGTATTCAGAATAATGTATCATTTTGTACGGACACCGAAATACGGAAAGAAAGTATTTTATGAACCGTACAGAACATCGATGAAAACGATAATCGAAAAAATTTGTTATGACTGTGCGATATCGAGTCAGTGGAACTCGAACTGCCCGAAGATCACGTACATATGATCATTATTACAGAACCCGAGAGGTCTCCGTCTGATATTATGCAAAAAAATTTTTCAAACGTTATCCGGATATCAGGAAAAAATATTTTTGGGAGAGGAAAATTGCGGACGCAAAGTTATTTTGTTGAAACAGCAGAAAATGTAAATGAAAAAATTATTAGAGAATATGTAAAAAATCAATCGGCTGAAACAGATAAAAAAGAACATAAAATACAACAATCTTTGTTTCAGGGCAAAAATCAGAAACTCTGTCGCTTGCGGCCGAGCAGTTCATATCTGCCGCGCACTGTGCGCTTTCCGGGAAATCGACTTTCTCGGGATCGGTTAAAACCGCAATCTCTTCAGATTTATTCGGATTACATAAAACGTATAATTGGCGGACAGAGCGAGATTCGAACTCGCGAAGGGGTTTCCCCCTTGCCGGTTTTCAAGACCGGTGCCTTAAACCGCTCGGCCATCTGTCCGAAAAGCTCTGATGTTCTTCTTCCCGCCGCGCGAGGCCGGAATCCGACGAACCGTCGGCGGGAGAAAACACAGAAGGTCTAATATTCTTTTCCTTCTCGCCATACGAACAACGCCAACGCCGTCGCCAGAGAAAATCCGACGAACAGCCAGGCCGGAACCGTCACGCTGCCGCAATGCTTTACCAAACTCGTCGCCCACGAAGGAGCGTAGGCGCCGAACGCCGCCATGGCCAGATTGTGGGCTATGGAGACTCCGGCCAGTCTGACTTTTGTCGGAAACATGGAACATATGGCGGCGGGTATCGGTCCGTAGTACATGGCAAACAGGAATATAACGCCGAGTTCTCCCAGGAACGCTCCCGCGAACGTGCGTTCCTCCATCAGCAGGAACAGCGGATAGGCCAAAACGGCCAGCGCCAGCGAAGAAACCAGCATCTGTTTGCGTTTTCCGATGCGGTCGGCCATGCGTCCGCCCAATAATATGAGCAGCGCCAGGAAAACCATATTGAAGGATTGTATCAGCAGAACATCGTGGCGATGCATGCCGAGTATGGTTTCGAAATAGGTGGTGAAGAAGACGGCTATGAGGAAATATCCGGCGGCGGTCAGAGCATCCGTCATCGTAACCAGTAGCAATCCCTTCCAATGGTTGCGGCACAGATTGGAGAAAAAAGACTCGGAAGGTTTTTTCCCCTTTTCCGCGTCCTGCTGTTTGGCAAATTCCTCCGGATCGCTGAGTTTATTCTTCACATAATCGGCAATGAATTTTCCGATGAAGCTGATGAGGAACGGGATTCTCCAGCCGAAAGCCTCGATTTGCTGTTGGTCGAACAGCGCGTCCATGAGGCCGGCCATCAGTGCGCCGAGAATGAATCCGCTGACGAGGCTGAAGGGCGCCCAGGAAGAATAGGTCGATCTTTTTTCTTCGGGGGAGTGCTCGTACAAAAATACTATCGTGCCGGTAAATCCTCCTCCGAGAGCAAGTCCCTGGGTGATTCTTATGAGTGTCAGCAGCGCGCCCGCCCAAACGCCCGCCGAAACATAGGTCGGCAGCAATCCCATAAGGGCCGTCGAGAAAACCATCAGACGAATGGAATACACCAGGGCTTTTTTTCGTCCGAATTTGTCTCCTATGTAGCCGAATACGACTGCTCCGACGGGGCGGGCTATCAGCCCGGACGCGAAGGCGCCGAAGGAGGCGATTATCTGCTGGAAAGTATCCCCCGAAGGGAAAAACAACTTGCCGATGATGGCGGCAAAATAAGCGTACACCGCAAAATCGTACCATTCCAACGCGCTGCCGGCGACGCAGGAGATAATGACCTTTTTGATGTGCGAGAATCCTTTTTCGTTCGGTTCGGAAAGCTCTTTTTTCATGGTTTGCTCCCTATAAAAGTGTCGAAAGCTTATGGGAAAAAAAAGGTTTTTGCAATAAATCAGAGCTTGCGTTAACGCTATTTTAATTTTTTACCCGTTCCCGTTTTGAAATGCTTTCGGCAAACGGACACGTATTTCTCGTTGCCTCCGATTTCTATCTGTTCCCCTTCCAGAATTTTATTGCCGTTTTCGTCGATGCGCATGTTCATGGTCGCCTTTCTTCCGCAATGGCATATGGTTTTCAATTCTGTGAGAACGTCCGCGATCGCCAGCAGCCTTCGGCTTCCGTCGAAATCGTTTCCGCGAAAATCTGTCCTCAGACCGTACGCCGAAACGGGAATGTTCAGGACGTCCGCTATTTCTCCCAGCTGATCCGCCTGCTTTGTCGTGAGGAACTGCGCTTCGTCCACCAAAACACAGGCGACGCTTTTCGCCCCTTTCACATAACAGAAAAAATCAAAATTTTCGTCGTAGGTTATCGCCTGTTTCTGTAATCCTATGCGGGAGGTGATAACTCCGGGGCCGAATCTGGTGTCCAGAGCATAGGTGAACAGCAGCGTGTTCATGCCTCTTTCCCGGTAGTTATAATCGGTCTGCAGCAAAGCCGTAGTCTTGCCGGCATTCATTGCGGAATAGCAGAAATACAGGTTTGCCATGGACATATTCTCCGGAAGCAGATGTATACGGCATGGACGTATTAAAGATCTTTCGGAAAAAAATTTCAACAGCGAATTGCGGAAAATGTTTTCGATACCGAATCAGAGCCTTGTTTTTAGGCAGATTTATATCTTTTTAACGTTTTGATTGTACAATGGGTCATGATAAATTTTGCGGAAAAAACAACGGACTTGAAAAAGAAGATCGGTGCGCGAACGGGAGACGTCGGAGGTTTCATACGCCGATTGAAAGGTCTTTGCACTCCGGATACGAAGAAAAAAAATATTTCTTTCGGCGGGTCGCGCGGCGGCAGTTTTTTCAAGAGGTTTGTCGAGAAAATCGACTTTTTAAACGCAAAGAACGTCGGAGCGGTTTTAATAGAGTTTGCTTTTGCTTTGCCGGTTTTGATTCTCGTTTTATATTTCATTTGTGACGTGCCGACGGCCCACAGATTTTCATCCAAACTGCAAAAATTATCGGAACTGTACGCCCAGATGTTGGATAACAGCATACGAAAAAACGGTTTGGAAGCCTTCGGCGATCATTCTCTTAAAGCCATTTCCAGGGGAGTGGGATTAACCTTCAGCGGAGTTTTCGATAATAAAAATCATCCGTTCAATTTATCCACCTACATAGTGGCCATTCAAGGGGAAGAGGGCAATAAATTTAAAGTTCTGTGGGCCATACACGTTAAGAATTCCCTGAACAGCAGCGAAAGTGACGCGATTACCTGCAACAGGGGGGCGAATTCCGACGCCTGTCTCTATGCCGTTTTAGATCTCCATCATACGCAGCACGCAGGAAACATTAAAGAATTGGAAATACCGAAAGGGGAAAGAAAAATACTGGTCGAAACCGTAGCTTGGTACGAAAACGATCCCCGAGGTTTCAATAAAATGTTCTATATGCTGACGATTCCCGCTAAAAAAGTGAACGGCGTAAGGTTTTTCGGAGATCGAACCGCCATTATTACGCTTCATGATGATTTTATTCCGGATATCGTGCCTCCCGCCGAAAATCAGAGTGATGAAACCGGAGAACGAAGTTAAGGAAACTTAGAATCTGCAGTTTGGCAGATTTATTAATTTTTTAGCAATTAACCGGAATTTGTCGATTGTTTTCCCGCATTCCGATAAAAGGCCGATGCGTTTAATTGAACGCATCCGGCTTCGATCAATTTCTTCCCCGTCATGCCTTGTTTGAAGTGAGGTATACTGCGCGATTTGCGTATTTTTCTGCAAAAACCGGTCGTTGTCGGAAAGTAACGCGAATCGTTTCGGCAGTCCGGACTTTTTCTTTACCCCGCGGTATACTGATTTCGTACTTAAAGGGACGGCTGTCGCCGTTGCCGCGAAATCACGAGCTCAACGAATTTAAAGACGGAATATAAAAATGGAGCATTCGGAGCATAAGGTAATAGACTCTTCATGGAACAGTATCATGACGATAACGGCGCCCATGGTGCTGTCCATGATGTCCGTAAACCTGATGTACGTCATCGATCGGATAATGCTGGCCGGCTATTCCATCGACGCCATGAACGCTTCGGTGATATCCGGAAATTTCGTCGCGATGTTTACGTTTTTCTTCGTCGGCATAGCCGATTCGTCGGAGGTATTCGTCGGCCAATACAACGGATCCGCCCAATACCAAAAGACGGCGGCTCCTGTCTGGCAAATGATCTACATGTCCCTGGCGGCGGCCGTGATTTTCGTGCCGCTGGCCTGCTTTTCCGGACGTCTGAATATGCTGCCGGACTACTACCTGAAGGACGGTACGGAATATCAGCAGACTCTGATGTACCTCGGCATGTTGCCGGCGCTGCGGGTGGCGCTGTCGACGTTTTTCATCGGCCGGGGGAAAACGAAGATCATAACCGTCGCGGTTGCTGCGGGGGCGGCGACGGACATAGTGCTGGACTATATCCTCATTTACGGCGTCGGAGATATCATTCCGCGAATGGGATGCAAGGGAGCTGCTCTGGCGACGATTGTGGCGGAGCTTGTTCAGGTCGCAATTTTGGCTTCCGCATTTTTCAGCGCGAAAAATCGAAGAATCTATAAAACCCTTGAAAATCGCCGCTTCCAAAAAGAGTTGTTCCGCGGATGTCTTCGAATCGGCGTTCCGGTGGCATTGGGAAACTTCGCGTCTCTGCTGGCGTGGTATCTGCTGCAGGCGGCCGTCTGCCACGTGTCCAAGGATGTGGCCACCGTCTACAATATCGGCATCAATTTATACATATTTTTCATCTTCGTCGGAGAGGGCATCAACAAGGCCTGCGCCGCCATCTGCGCAAATATGATAGGGCGCGGAGATCTGGTCTCCATAGAAAAAATCCGCCGGGCCTTTGCGATTATTGCCGCGGCTTTCGGATGCATGATCGTTTTTCCGCTTATATTCTTTCCGGAATGGATTTTCCGTCTGCTGGACATGCTGCCGGATGATATTACTAATCTCTACGGAGAAATGAGATTGGCGTTCGCCCTGATGGCCGTAAGCGTGACTCTGGAAACCATGCTGTTGTCCACCTGGGGGATTCTGATGGCCGGCGGAGACACGAAATACGCGGCGCTGATATACCACGCGTGCTTGTGGGGATTGGTGGTGGCGCCCTCCATGGCGTTGTATCTGACGCATAATCTGAATTCCGTGCCGCTGATCTATTTCCTCTTGACGCTGTGGGCGGGCGCCGTGCAGTTCTTGCTGTACAGAAGATATAAAAGCATGAAATGGTACAACAAATTGGTTTAGCAACGGTTATTGCCGATCCTCTTCGGCAAAACGGCGGACGGAACCCGGAGCGGAATTGCGATTTTTCCACCCCGGTCGGGACGAATTCAGGTGATATTTCAACATATTCTTCCGGCTATTTTCATTCCTGCCGTTTTATGGTACCCTGCCGTCCGCATTTATCAAAAAGGGAACAACTATGAACGAAAATATAGTCGATAAAGTCAGATCTATTATTGCAGATAAGTTAGGAGTAAATATTTCGAAGGTTGTCGACGACGCCAGGTTTATCGATGATCTGGGTGCTGACAGTTTGGACACGGTGGAGATCGTAATGGCTCTGGAGGAGGAGTTTGATATAGAAATTCCGAACGCGGAGGGACAGGACATTCAATCCGTAAAAGACGCCATATCGTTCATACAAAGTAAGTGTAAATAGGGCAAACATGAGAAGGGTGGCGGTTACCGGGCTCGGAATGGTGTCCCCTTTAGCAGTCAGTACGGAGGAGTCCTGGCAACGTTTGCTGAATTGCGAATCCGGCATCCGGAAAATAATTTCCTTTGAGGTCGGAGACGTCGATTCCCGCATAGCCGGGCAGGTGCCTTCTCCGCATGTGGAGCAAAAGGCCTCCGTGTTGTTCGATCCTCTGCGCTACGTCAGTTCCAAAGAACTCAATCGAATAGATTCCTTCATTTTATATGCTATAGCCGCAGCCGGAGAAGCGATTCGCGACGCCGGCGTTGACGGTTTCGGTGACGAAGATAAAGAGAACACCGGGGTCATAATAGGTTCCGGCATAGGCGGATTACCGTTAATTCAAAACACCGCCGTCAATCTTCACGAAAAAGGGCCCCGGAGGGTATCTCCGTTTTTCATTCCGGCCTGTCTCATAAATCTTGCTTCCGGGCACGTGTCCATCAAGTTCGGCCTGAAGGGGCCGAACCATTCGGTGGTTACGGCCTGTGCCACCGGCACCCACGCCGTCGGTGACGCCGTTCGCATAATCCAAACGGGGGGTGCTGACATAATGGTGGCCGGAGGGGCGGAAGCGGCCGTATGTCGACTGGGAATGGCGGGTTTTTCCGCCGTCAGAGCGTTGTCGGTAAAAAGAAACGACAATCCGGAAGAAGCTTCCAGACCGTGGGACAAGGATCGGGACGGATTTGTCATGTCCGAGGGAGCCG
Source organism: Holosporaceae bacterium (assembly GCA_031276565.1). Taxonomy (GTDB): domain Bacteria; phylum Pseudomonadota; class Alphaproteobacteria; order UBA3830; family UBA3830; genus JAIRMQ01. The sequence continues at coordinate 12,550 of JAISMS010000028.1, forward strand.
GAATTCTGGTTCTCGAGGAATTGGAACACGCAAAGAAACGCGGAGCGAAAATTTACGGGGAAGCGGTCGGCTACGGCATGTCCTCCGACGCTTTTCATGTGACCGCTCCCTGCGCGGACGGGGACGGAGCCTTCCGAGCCATGAGAGGCGCCCTCAAAACCGCCGGCATATCTGCGGATAAGATAGACTACATAAACGCCCACGGCACCTCTACTCTTCCGGGAGATATAGGAGAATTGAAAGCCGTGGAGCGCATACTGGAAGGTCGGGCCGGAGTCTCCATGTCTTCGACCAAGTCCTCGATCGGGCATCTGCTCGGGGCCGCCGGCGCGGTGGAAGCCATATTCTCTCTGTTGGCCGTGAGGGATCAGGTGGTTCCTCCGACCTTGAATTTACACGATCCGGAGGAGACTTTCATCGATCTGGTTCCTCTGCAGCCTCGCGAGAGAAACGTAGAGTACGTGATGTCCAATTCTTTCGGATTCGGCGGCACAAACGCGAGCTTAATATTTAAAAAATTCGGATAATTTAAAGATGGACGATAATTTCAAAAGCAGAATTATAACTTTTTTAAACGGATTAGCGATAATTTTTATTTTGATTTGTTTGGGATTTTTCTTTTGTGCATATAAAAGTTCCTCCTACGTTCCCGAAAAAAACATAATCGTAAAGCGCACGGACGATGAAGGCTTTTCCCGACTGTTGACGGAGGAAAAAATCGCTCCCTGTTACACGATCGCAAAAATCTTCGTGAAAATCGCGAGATTCCGGGGATACGGGGCAAAATTCGGAGAATACGCGCTTCCGCGGGGCGTTTCGTTATCGGAAGCCGTAGAGATCATCGACTCCGGCAACGTGGTAATACATAAAATAACCATACCGGAGGGGTTTTCGTCCGTTCAGATTATCAAAAGGTTGGAAAAGAACGAAGATCTGACGGGGGAGGCGGGTGATGCGCCTCCGGAGGGTGTTGTCATGCCGGATACCTATCACTTTAAGTATCCGACCTCAAAACAGGAGATAATTTCCATGGCCCGCAAGGCAATGCGGGAATTTCTGCAACAGGAATGGCCGAAGAGATCTCCTTTGTGTACCCTGAAAAATCCTTGGGAGGCGTTGATATTGGCCTCCATCGTGGAAAAGGAAACCAACCTTGAAAAAGAAATGGTCGCCGGAGTCTATCTGCACAGACTTAAAATCGGAATGAAGCTGCAGGCGTGCCCCACCGTCATATACGCCCACAAAAAAGGGGAATCGCTGGGACATCCTTTAAGATATGACGAATTAAAAATCAACGATCCTTATAATACCTATCTTTACGAAGGACTTCCGCCGGCGCCCATAAGCAACCCCGGAAGGGCGAGCATTCTGGCCGTACTCCATCCGGAGGAAACCGACAATCTGTTTTTCGTGTTCGCCGGTAACGGAAGGCATGTATTTTCCAAGACGTTCGAAGAGCATAAGCGCAACATTGCGAAAATTCGTAATACCGCGTTCTGAAGACCGAAATCGAGATCGTCGAAATTTTGCCGACAGGCGTTTCTATACGAGATTTTGAGTTTTGATCTTCCGGATGGCACCGTCCTTATAAAGGTGTTACAATTCCCGGATATTTATAACGGAGCGCATAAATGAAAGCGGTTTATCTTTTTACCTTGTCGTCGCTGCTGCTTTGCAGCGCCTGTGATCCTCTGACCGTCGCGGTCGGCGGAGCGACCGTCGTCGGGGTTACGTCCGTGCGTAATCGCGAGGGGGTGTCCGGCAGCATTTCCGATTCATCGCTGCAGGTAAAGATAGATCACGCGCTGCTCGATAAAGATAAGGACTTATTCGACCGTACGGAACTGTGCGTTAAGCACGGCATGGTGGTGGTTATCGGATACATGAAGGACGAGCGTCAACGAAACGAAGTCCTGCGAACGGTCAGAAGCGTCGAAGGTTACAAGGAGATCTTCGACGAAACGAAGGTTCAGGAGAAACCGAAGGTAGCGGATCTTGCCGCCGACTCGGTAATAACGTCCCGGATAAAATCCTCTCTGCTGTTCGACGGCAATTTAGCCTCCCTCAACTATGACGTGACTACGGTCAAAGGCATCGTTTACATATGCGGAACGGCTCAGTCGCAATATGAGAGGGACGTCGTTCTGCATCATGCGAGAACGACTTCCGGAGTCAATAAAGTCATCGCCTACATAAAAATAAAAGACGAGAAAGAATAGTGCATGCCAGCGTAAAAACAGTCGCATTTATCGGAATTTCGGCCATAGAAATAGAAGTTCAAATACAAATGTCGAACGGTCTTCCGGCTTTCACCGTCGTCGGATTGCCGGATAAGACGGTGGCGGAATCCCGAGAAAGGATCCGTGCCTGTTTGTTTTCCATGGGAATTTCTCTTCCTCCCAAACGAATTACCGTTAATCTTGCGCCGGCGGATGTGCAAAAGGAAGGAAGCCACTACGATTTGCCGATCGCGCTGGCGCTTCTGGCGGCAATGGGGATAATCTCTCCGGAAGACGTCGCCGATGTTCTCGCAGTCGGAGAGCTGGCTCTCAACGGAGCCGTCACCAAAGTTCCGGGGGTTTTACCCGCCGCCGTCTGCGCGAAATCCCGCAACAGAGTTCTGATATGTCCGGAAGAGTGCGCCCGGGAGGCGGTCTGGGCGGGAGACAACGCCGTGCTGGCTCCCAAGAATCTTCTGGCGCTGGTGAATCATTTCAAAGGAGAACAAATTCTTCCGAGAATCATCGCACAGGAGTCGGAACGTACGGTGAAGCGTAAAAACTTCGGTTGTTTCAGCGACATAAAAGGCCAGATGACGGCAAAGCGCGCCATGGAGATCGCCGCTGCCGGCGCCCACAACATGCTGATGTCCGGTCCTCCGGGAGTCGGAAAATCTTTACTGGCCTCAAAAATCTCCGGCATTCTTCCTCCGATAACTCCGGAAGAAGCGCTGGAAATAACCATGATACACAGTCTTGCGGGGCAAATGACCGAATGCGGATTGGTTACCGAAAGACCTTATCGCGCTCCTCATCATTCGGCCTCCGCGGTCGCGTTGGTCGGAGGCGGCGCTAATGCAAAGCCGGGCGAAATATCTCTGGCCCATCGGGGTATTTTATTTTTGGACGAACTGCCGGAATTTTCCGGACAGGCGTTGGAATCTCTGAGACAACCTCTGGAAAGCGGAAACATAACCATTTCCCGCGCCTGTCAGCACGTGACCTATCCGGCCAGGATTCAATTGATAGCGGCCATGAATCCCTGCCGTTGCGGATACCTGGGTAATTCCGAAAAGGAATGCAGTCTGGCTCCGAAATGCGGCCGCGATTACATGAGGAAAATATCCGGGCCGCTGCTGGACAGGATTGACATATTCGTCGACGTGCCCGACGTGAGCGTCTCGGATTTCGCCCGAGATAAAAACGATGCGGAAAAATCCGAGCGTATCCGGGAAAGAGTAATAAAAGCGAGGGCAATTCAGGCGGATCGCTATAAAGATTCTTCCGTAATGACCAACGCGGAAGCCGACGGTCACGAACTGGAGCGCTGTCTGACGGAAAATGCCAAACAGATCCTTTACCGCTGCGTCGACAGATCAAAAATTTCTGCCCGCGGCTATTACAGGGTTGTAAAATTGGCCAGAACCCTCGCTGACATAGGGGAATCCGAAATCATAGAAACGGACCACGTGTCGGAGGCCTTGAGTTACCGAAGGATCATTTGATGCGCGGCGGCTGGATATGTCTGGATAAACCCGGCGGCATATCCTCCAACAAAGCCATGTTAAAGGTGCGCGCGATCTTGGAAGAGAAAAAGACCGGTTATCTGGGCACTTTGGATCCCTTTGCAACCGGAGTCCTTCCCGTAGCCGTCGGAGAAGCGCGAAAGTATATCCGTTTCGTCGACGAATCGCAGAAATGCTATGTTTTCACCGTCGTCTTCGGCAAAACCACCGATACCCTTGACGAAACCGGAAAGGTTACGGCGACGGTTGACTTTGTTCCCGACGCCGGCGCTGTTTCCCGGGTGATTCCGGAGTTTATCGGAGAGATCCGCCAAACGCCGCCGCAATTTTCCGCCGTAAAAATCGACGGTCGAAGAGCCTGCGATCGCGTTCGCCGCGGAGAAATCGTTTCGCCGAAACCTCGTTCGGTCAGAATTAACGATCTTCGAATAATCGCCGAAAATTTCGAAAAAAACGAGATGACAATGGAGGTTACCTGCTCCGGCGGAACCTACGTTCGCAGCCTGGCCCGCGATCTTGCGGAAAAACTCGGATCTTTGGCCTGCGTAAAAACGCTGCGCCGGAACAAATCCGGATTTTTTTCGGTAAGGGACGCAATTTCTCTGGAAAAATTGCGCGAAATGAAAGATACTGGGAAACTGGCAGACGCGCTAATCTCCGTTGAAAGACCGCTGGACGACATCCCGGCCTTATATCTCGGAGGGGAGAGTGTCTCCGGGTTACGAAACGGAGTTGCGGTTCCGGCAGATCGCGGTGTCGTCGTGTCTTCGAATGTGAGGATTTTCGACGACGACGGGATTTTCCGGGGGATTGGTTTTGTTTCGGAGGACGGTCTCGTGAAGCCCGTTCGAATGGGCGCATACGATTAAATTGAGGGAATAACGATGTCGATTGAGAACAAAAAGGAAATAATAAGCAAATTTGCCGTTCATGAGGGGGATACGGGTTCGCCCGAAGTGCAGGCGGCCGTTCTGACGGCAAAAATAGAGCATTTGGGCAATCACATGAACGTCCACGTAAAGGATTTTCATTCGAGGCGCGGGCTTTTGGCCATGGTGAGCAGAAGAAGAAAGTTGCTGGACTATCTTAAAAGGAAAGACTCCGCCCGATATGCGAATCTCATAAAAGAACTCGGACTAAGAAAATAAGGAAAGGAAATTAAGAGTGTTTAAGAAAGAAATTATTTGGGGCGGGAGACCCCTGTCCCTGGAGACGGGACGGTTCGCCAATCAGGCTGACGGAGCCGTTACGGTAAGATACGGAGATACCGTAGTGCTCTGCACCGTCGTTGCCGATAAAAAACCGTCGTCGGAGACGGATTTTTTCCCGCTGACGGTGAATTATATCGAAAAAGCCTACTCGGCGGGAAAGATTCCCGGAGGATTCATAAAAAGAGAAGGTCGTCCTTCGGAGAAGGAAACGCTGGTATCCAGACTCATAGATCGACCGCTGCGGCCACTGTTCTACGAGTATTTTAAAAACGAAACTCAGGTTATCTGTACGGTTCTCAGCTTCGACGGCGAGAACGACGCCGACGTTATTTCCGTCATAGGAGCCTCCGCCGCTTTGACAATTTCGGGGATTCCGTTTATGGGGCCGATTGCCGCTTCGAGAGTGGGATTCGAAAACGGGGAGTTTATCCTTAACCCGAAAATAGGTTGCGAATCCGATCTGGACCTGGTAATTGCCGGATCGTCGGAGGGCATCCTGATGGTGGAGTCCGGAGCGAAGGAGCTTTCGGAATCCGATATGCTGTCCGCTCTGAAATTCGGCCACGAGTCGCTCCTTCCGGTGATCGAAATCATAACGGAATTGGCGGAGAAATGCGCGAAGGATCCTTGGTCTGTGCCGGAACCGGAAATCGACGTCGAAGAAATCGTCGCAAAAATTTCAAAAGACTTCCTGAAGGACATAGAAAAAGCCTACGGCGGCGCCTGCAAACATGACAGAAGCGCCGCTCTTTCGGAGGTTAAAGAAAAAGTCCTCGCCGCCTTCGCCGACGATGAAAAGATTTCGGAAAAGGTCGCGAAGGAAATGTTTGAGGAAACATGTTATCGCTTCGTTCGCGGTAAAATATTGACCGAAGGAAAGCGCATAGACAAACGAGGCGTCGCCGATATCCGTGATATCTGCGTCGAAGTGTCGACGCTTCCGAAAGTGCACGGATCCGCCGTATTTCAACGGGGAGAAACACAGGTCATTGCCGTTGCGACTTTGGGAACGCCTCAGGACGAACAGTTGATCGACGCTCTTTCGGGGGAATATAAGGAAAGATTCCTGCTTCACTATAATTTTCCTCCGTTTTCCGTCGGTGAAATCGGGCGTCTGGGAATTCCCGGAAGGCGTGAAGTCGGCCACGGTAAGTTGGCGTGGAGAGCTCTCGGTGCGGTACTTCCGACAAAAGACGAATTTCCCTATTCTTTGCGGGTCGTGTCGGAGGTTCTGTCCTGCAACGGATCATCCTCGATGGCGACCGTGTGCGGAGCTTCTCTTGCTTTGATGGACGCGGGCGTTCCGCTAAAAAACGCCGTCGCCGGCATAGCGATGGGGTTAATTATCGAAAAGGATAAGTACGAAATTCTGAGCGATATTATGGGCGAGGAAGATCAGCTCGGCGATATGGACTTTAAAGTCGCCGGAACCGAACGCGGCATTACGGCGCTGCAGATGGATATTAAGGTCGCCGGCGTTACCTTCGAGATTCTTGAAAAGGCTTTGAAACAGGCGCGGACCGGGCGAATCCATATTTTGAAGGAAATGTCCGGAGGATTAAAAACTCACCGCAGCGAGCTTAACGAAAACGCTCCGAAAATGACCTCCATCGTCATTCCGAAGGACAAAATTCGCGAAGTCATAGGCAGCGGCGGCAAAGTTATTCGGGAAATCGTCGAGCAGACCGGAGCTAAAATAGACATAGACGACGACGGCAACGTAACGGTCGCCGCCCAAAACACGAAATCCATGGAGGATGCTCTGGATCGCATCAAAAGCATAGCCGTGGATCCGGTTTGCGGAACCGTCTACAAGGCGCGCGTGGTTAAGATTATGGATTTCGGAGCCTTCGTGAATTTTTACGGTACGAAGGAAGGCCTGGTACACGTCAGCGAGATGTCGGATAAGCGGGTGGAAAGAGTCACCGACGTCATGAACGAAGGCGATGAAGTTACGGTGAAATTTCTCGGGTACGACAACAAGGGCCGTGCAAAATTGACCATGAAATTTACCCCGGATACATAAACAAGATTGTCGCGCATCGCTTCGTTCCGGAGAGACTGTTGCGGAGCGGTCCGGGCGTAACGGAGAGCGGAATCGAAAATCTGCGTCATCGGATCGTGATTCGACTGATACCGTCTGCGTCGTCCTCTGCATCGGAGGATAATCCTACCGTCTTGCAACCGGATCCAAATGCTCGTATACCCGAAGATTTCCGAACGACGGATCAAATCCTCCTCGGGCAATTTTTTCTCTGAAGGGCCCCGTAATTGCTTCATAACATGTTTCCCGCAGCGGATTTT
>JAISMS010000002.1 GCA_031276565.1 Holosporaceae bacterium
GCGAATCCGTTTTCAAGGCCGGCAAGATACACGAAGGGTTTAAAAGTTGAGCCCACCTGGCGCATGGCCTGCGTTGCCCTGTTAAATTCACTCTGGGAAAAAGAATATCCGCCTTGCATGGCCAAAATTCTGCCGCTGTCCGCTTCCACGACCGTTATGGCTCCCTGAACCTCCGGTAATTGTCGAATCGAGAAGCCTCTTTCTTTATTTTTGAGCTTAACTTTCGCGATAAAAATAACATCCCCGGATTTTAATTCTTTAGCCCATTTTAAATCGGCGGCGATGATTTTTTCGATTTCGTTTTCCTCCGTCAAGGCGGATTTATCGGTTATCATAACCGCTTTCTTAAATTCCTCCATCCCCTTTACGGGCGGAATATTTTCCAGCTTTTTAAGAATTTCCTCCCTCGAGATCGTCGGATCGATTTTAGCGATCGGTCCGCGCCATCCGAAACGACGATCGACCTTTTCGATGCCTCTGCGCAAAGCCCTGCGGGCGCACCGCTGCAATTCGGTATCCAAAGTTGCCCGGACTATCAGACCTTCCTTATTCAAACTCTTGAGGGGAAATTTTTTAATAAGGTATTTTCGAATTTCCTCGGAAAAGTATTCCGCCTCTTTATCGGTCGGCAAATGTTCGGCGATTTTCAATTGTTCTTTCATCGCTTTTTCGGCCTCCTCCGCCGTAATATATCCGTCTTCCAGCTGGCGGCCGATCGCCCAATTCCTGCGCGCAATTGCTTTATCGTAATATTTTATCGGATGATAGTTGGAAGCTCCTTTTGCGATAGCCGCCAGATAAGAACATTCCGCCAAGGTCAACTCGTCGACGGTTTTATCGAAATATATTTTAGCCGCCGCCGCGACGCCGTAACTTCCGAGTCCCAGAGAAATTTGATTCAAATACAGCTCTAAAATCTGCATCTTGGAGAGAGTGTTTTCTATCCTGTAGGAGAGAATCGCCTCCTTGATCTTGCGCAAATAGGAGATTTCGTTGTTTTTTATCAAAAAAAGCCTGGCCACCTGTTGGGTTACGGTGGACGCCCCTTGAGGCCGTTTACCGCTGCCGAAATTTTTCAAGTTATAGACCAGCGATCTCATGATTCCGTAAAAATCGATCCCCGAATGCTCAAAAAAATGCTTATCCTCCACCGCCAAAAAGGCGCTTATCAGTTTTTGCGGTATTTTATCCGCGGGAATAAAGTATCTTCTTTCTTCGGCGTACTCGCATAACTTTGCACCGTCTCTTAAAAAAACCCGGCTCGACAGATCCGGGGAGTATTCTTTCAAAGAATTATGATCCGGCAATTCGGAAGAAAAAAAGTATAACACAAAAAACAGACCTGACGCCGCAATAACGGTCGACGCCGCCAGGGCAAAAACGGCATAACCCGCGCAACGCAATAATTTCATTCTACTTTTTCTCCTTCAAAAAAATTATCCAAAGCATAGCGAATCGCCCGAACGGCTTTGTTGCGAAAATCTCTGGATAACAACAATTCTCTGTCCTTTGCGTTAGAAACGCATCCCAGTTCGATTAAAACCGCCGGTATGTTTGTTTTAAGAATCTTCAGCTCCCCGTCGCGGCACGGACGACTTATTTTACATGCGTTCGGGACGTATTTAATCAAATACCCGGAAAATTTTTTGGATTTTATCAGCGTCTTCTCATAGGACGCAATGCCCGCGGCGTCGATCGACGATCGTCTGATGCGATCCGAATCGGGGAGAGTATAAACGGACATTCCGCGGAGATTTTTATCGCGATTGCTGTCCGCATGAAGTGAAATCAAAAAATCCCCTCCGGACGAATCTATCTTCTTTTTCCTGTCGTCCAGGCTTACGGCTTCGTCTCTGTCTCTGGTCAGAATTACTTTATATTTGCCGCTCGCCGTAAGGGCGTTTCTCAACTCCAGCGCCGTGACCAGGGTAATATCCTTCTCGCAAATCGTGTCGTTTTCACCTCCGGCAGCGGCGACTTCCGTGCCGGGATCTCTTCCCCCGTGTCCGGCGTCAATGATAACCGTATGCTGCCCGTTGACTCTAAAGCCGATTTTTATGGAGTTTTTGGTATAGGTTTTAGAAACAAAAGTAACTTTTTCCCTTAAGGCCGCCACAAATTCCAGCGAAGACGGTGAGAACTTTTCAAAAAAATATCCGGCCATGAGCGGATGAAGTATTTTCCCCGTTTCGGGCGCTTCCACATTACAATTGAACGACAACCACACTCTTACTCCGTTGGGAAGCGTATGTATTCGCGGAACAAACGACGTTTGCTCGTCAAACTCCGCACATAAAAAATAAATGTCTTTTTCTTTTTTCAAACAGACCTTTTTTACAACCCGACGCGGAGAGTCGTCGCCGAAAACACCCGTCGACAGACAAAGACATACCGCCGTCATCAAAATCGCCGCTGTTCTTCCTTCACACATTCTGCACCGTGTAAACCGCCGGATTATAGCAATGTTTTCTTCCCGTGGGGAACAAGTAATTTCAGGAGTCGTCGGAATTTCTTCCGCGAAAGATCGCGCGCCGATTTTTTTCGCCAACGGATGCTCGGCCGCAGAGTCGGGAGTCGGTAAATCCGAAAATAACTCCCGCGGAAATGCCGCCGCAATAGCAATGTTTTCTTCCCATGGGGAACAAGTAATTTCAGGAGTCGTCGGAATTTCTTCCGCGAAAGATCGCGCGACGAAATTTTTTCACCAACGGATGCTCGGCCGCAGACTCGGGAGTCGGTAAATCCGAAAATAACTCCCGCGGAAATGCCGCCGCATACGAATTGTTTTCAAAAACCGTCGCCGCTCCGAAGAATTCCGGATGCCGAGCGTAGGAGCAGACGAAAAATTCTCCGTTCCCGCGGAACTCCGACAATTCGAATTCCTCGAACGGCAGACCGAATCCGCATTTCAACGCCTTGCTCAACGATTCTTTCAGAGTCCAGGCGACGGTCAGACTTTTAAGATCATTCGGAATCGGCTCCTTCCCGGAAATCACGTACCTTAAAGCGTCGATGCGATTTTCGTTCATCTTTTCGATATCCGTTCCGAATGAAAATTCCTTTCCGTATGCCAGACATGCCGCGACTTCGTCCGTGTGCGTTATCGAAACGGAAAAGTCGCAATTTCCCGTCGTCGGACAACCGGACTTTTCGTTCCCGACATCGAGATCCCGGTATATTAATCCGTCAATAAGCATGCCGAGGGCTTTTTTGGCGACTACTCTTCCGAAGCAATAGCAGATTTTTGCTTTTTCACGGCTGATGGAACGCATTCTTTTTAATTCGTTGTCGGAGAGATAATCAACCGCATCTTCGGCGGAAAAATTATCGGTGCGAATCAGCGCGAGCGCGCATTTCTTTTCCTCGCCCTTAAAAAAAAACGGAAATTCAAACAGTCTCAAGTCGTTTTCAATCATCGACGAAACGGGGACGCTCTAGATCATGGCCATGCCGCCGTTGACATGCAGCACATGTCCGGTGATATAGGAAGCTTCTTCGCTGGCCAAAAATCCGACGGCGGCGGCCACCTCTTCCGGACGCCCCACCCTGCCCAGGGGAATGTTTTTTTCCATTTGTTCGCGTCTGGCCGGGGGAATTTTTCCCACCATGGGGGATTCGATAAAGCCCGGAGCAACGCAATTTACGGTGATGTTTCTGGAGGCCATCTCCGCCGCCGCCGATTTGGATAATCCGAATAATCCAGATTTGGTCGCCGCGTAGTTCGTCTGCCCGGGATTACCGACGGCTCCGACCACGGAAGAGATATTTATGATTCGCCCCCATCTTTCCCTTATCATTTTTTTGGAAACGGCGCGCATCAGCCGAAACGGAGCCTCCAAATTGACGGCCAACACATCCTGCCAGTCTTCGTTGGACATTTTGATCAGCATATTATCCCTCGTAATACCGGCATTATTGATCAATATATCGATGCGGTCGCATACGCGTTCGACGTCCGGCACCAAATTTTCGACGGAATCGATCGAATTCAGACGACATGCGAAAAGATGCACTCTTTCGGATAACTCTCTTCCCAGCTGCTCAAGACCGTCGACCTTAGTTCCGGAGATCGCCAGCGTCGCCCCCATCCTATGTAAAGTACGGGCAACGGCTCCTCCGATGGCGCCGGTTGCGCCGGTGATCAGGGCAACTTTTCCGGTTAAATCAAACACCGATAACCTCCTTAACTAAATATACTCTACTTTTATAATTTCATAGGTTTTATCACCGGACGGCGTTTTAAGTTTCGCCTCGTCCCCGACATTTTTTCCGATCAACGCTCTTGCCAGCGGAGACTCGACGGAAAGTAATTTTTTCTTCACATCCGCCTCGTCCGCTCCGACGATTTTATAAGTGATCTCCTCGCCGGATGCTTCATCTTTAAGAACCGCGGTGGCTCCGAATTTTATTCCGCTTCCGCCGAGTTTGCGAATATCTATGACTTCCGCTCTGGATAACTTCGATTCCAACTCGCGGATTCTGCCTTCTATGAATCCCTGTTTATTTTTGGCGTATTGATATTCGGCGTTTTCCGAAAGATCTCCCAGAGCTCTGGCTTCGGCAATGGCGTTAACGACGGCCGGCCTTTCGACGAATTTCAAAGTCTTTAATTCGTTCTCCAAAATTTTAAAACCTTCGGGAGTCATGTGAACCTTTTCCATAATTCCTCCGCTACTGTAAAATCTTCAACCGACGCTTCGGCGCAACTATCCGACTACTTTCGGAACAATAAACATATTAGCTCCTTTTTCCGGGGCGTTATCCATTACGGCCGGATCACAGGGAATTGCAATATCTTTTCTCTCGTAAAGGCGCGTTGTCGCGTACCCTAAAACATCTTCGACGGCAGAGCAGTCTGTTTCTTCAAGTTGTTTCACGAAATCAAGAATTCCGTTAAGACTGTCCCGCATTTCCTCAATCTTTGATTCGTCTGCCCTGATGCGAGCCAGACGAGAAATTCTTCTCACGTCTCTTTCCGTTATCGGCATTGTTTCCACCCGCAATATCTAAGCAATCTCACCGAATTCATGCTATTACAGACTTTTCAAAAAGTCCACGGCCCGAGCCGATAAATAATTATCGATTCCGTGGCCGAGATTCGGACTTATAACCGTTTCCACGTCCGCGCCGATTTGTTTCAGGGCTTTTTCCGTCAGATGCGCGGCCTCTGTCGGAATAACCGTATCCCGAGCTCCGCGGGCAAGTAAAATTTTTGTTTTTTTCCCGCGGCCGCAGTCGGCGGAACCCAGCAGCAATCCAGAAAACGCCGCAACGGCTTTAACTCCGTATTGCAGCCCCAAGCTCAAAGACATCATGGCCCCTTGGGAGAATCCGGCAAATATCACGTCGGAATAACTCAGTTTTTTCTCGCCGATGACTTCGTCTATGCCGGACATTATCTTCGGAGTATTTTTAACGAAGGCCGCTTCCCACGTCTTTACGTCGTTCCCCGCCAGAGAAAACCATTGGCGGCCGAAACCTTCGTCGCAGCTTTCGACGCCGTTCGGCAGGTGAACTTCCGCGCCGGATCGAGTTTCCGAAAATATTTCTCCGATCGGCAGCAAATCATTTTTATCCGCTCCGTATCCGTGAAAAAGAAACACCAATTCACTGACGTTCGATCGCGCTTTTATTACGATTTCATCCATTTTTCCCCGCATAAAACCGATATGTTCCGAATTTAGTACGGTTCGAGAATTTTGTACACCCTCCGGCAGTCGCTGACGCCGGATAAAGTGAGATTTCCTGCATTTTGATAGCGATCGAAGATCCGGAATTCGGGGTTGCAAAAAGATTCATATTCCCGAAATGAAATTTCTGTTCTGTCGGCAAGCGCGGCGCGATTTTTTTCCGCATTCGACATGCATTTATAATTTTCGGAAATAACGCCGCAGAAAAACTCTGCGACGCTGCCGGAGCCGTAGCTGAAAAATCCCGTTCTCCTGCCGGAAAGATCTTCTTCCGAGTTATCCGTCAAAGATATGAAACAAATATACAGAGAGGCGGAGCAGCTGTTCCCGATTACGGAGTTGTAGACCAAAGTTTTATCGATCGATCTTGTCCCGAAGAGCTGACGGTCGGCCTTCAAGGCCATCTTACCGAACGGAGCGTGAAAACACGCATGATCGATATCGGAAATTTTTAAATTCGTTTTTTGAAAATACCTGTCGACACAAATATCCAGTGATTTTAAATAATTTCGCGCCGACAATTTCCCGTCAAATAAAGCTTCGTTCAGGTGCGCCGGCCGCCAAAAATCCGTCACGTCGACGGTGTGAACTCCGGCCTGCGGTTCGACTTCCAGGATTCTGGGATCCTTTGAAACAACAAGAGCGACGGCGGCACCGCCTTGGGTGGGTTCTCCGGGCGTATTCGGCGGATATCTTACGACGTCGGATCCCACGACCAAAACCCGGGAGTCCGGATTCTCCGCCACATGGGAGATCGCCAGCCGCAGTGCCGCCGTAACCGAGTAGCAGGCCTGCTTCAGATCGAAAACCCGGCAATCCTCCCTCAGATTTAAAAAATGATGCACGTATATTCCCGCGGACTTTGAGAGATCAAAGGAGGATTCGGTGGCGAATATCAGCATATCGATATCGTCCCGCGGCACGGCGGCCAAAGCTTTTTCGGCGGCATCCGCGCCGACGGTAACGATGTCCTCGTTGGGCGGAAAAACCGCCATTTTAGTCTGTCCTATTCCGGAGCAGTACTTTGCAAAATCAACATTGCGGCGACGGGCAAGAGTTTCCAGACTCAAAAAGTATTTGGAGGTGGAAAACGCAGCGCTGTCTATGCCGATTTTCATTTGCCGTTTCTTTCCAATCGCAAATGCGCCGCCGTCAATTCCCCGGGATTACAGAGCGCCGCCATGAGAGAAAGTTCCGTACACAGAACGGAACCGGCGATCAGCATGGCCAATCTCCCGGAGGAAAAAGGATCCGACGGTTGACATTTCATCAATTCCAAATTTTTAAGCACGAAGGGAAAATTCTTTCCGCTGCCTCTGGTGCCGACAATTACATTCGGAAGATTTACGGAAAAATACAAATCGCCCCGGGAAACTTCGGCGAAGGTTATGCCCTGCGAAGCCTCCGTCACATTTGCGGCGTCCTGGCCGGTTGCCAGAAATATCGCCAACACGGCGTTACCGTAGTGGGAGTTTGCCGTCCGAATGCCTCCGGAAAGAATGCTTCCCAAAAGATTTTTTTTGACGTTCAAGTCAACGATTTGTTCCGGAGCAGTTCTTAAAATTTTAATGCACGGAGCGCGCGGAACGATTATCTCCGCCGAAACCCTTTTCCCTCTTCCCAAAATTCCGTTTACGGCGGATACTTTTTTATCGGTGCAGCAATTTCCGGAAACGGACAGAAAAACCAAATTCTCGCAGACGGAACCGACGATGAAAGCAGCCACGGCGTCCGCCGCTTTTGTAACCATGTTATGGCCGGCTGCGTTTCCGGTTTCGACGCCTAAACGAAGATAAAGCAACCTGCCGATATTTTCCGCATGCATGCTTTTCAGTTTCGCGAAACTGCCGGTTTTCGCCACGACTTCGGCAACGGATTCGAAACTGTTTTCTATTCGCGATTTACAGGATAATGCGGAAAAAAGATCGGGCGCTTCAAAAATCACGGATCTGGTCATAACATCGTCGATCAAACCGACGCATATTCCGGCGGTTTTTTTCGACAGAAGAGCCCCGCGTTGCGCGGAATGCCACAGCGGTATTTCGAAGGTGGCCATGGGAACGCTGCACAGTTCGCTCGGCTCGCCGTTGCAGCATATCTTCATCGGTCCGATTACTTTTGTCGGAATAATTGTTTCCAGCTCCGGCTCTTTTAATTTCATGAAATTATCCGCCAACATAAAGGTGGATAATTATAATCGCTTTGCGCGGATAAGCCAATCTTCGTATTGACCTTTCGGCGCGATACATATAAAACACGTCTGAGGCCGGGTGGCAGAGCGGTTATGCAGAGGACTGCAAATCCTTGGATGTCGGTTCGACTCCGATCTCGGCCTCCGACGATAAAAGTTAATTCCGCGCTTTAGAATCGGATCAGGTCGACTTTTGACCGGATTTATTGAAATATATCAATAAAAATAAGCAAAAAAATCATCATTGTTAAATGCCGATCTCCGGAATTCAACCGAAAGCACAAGGCTATAAACAGTATGCGTTACTTCCGTACACAAATTCACTCATGATTACCTCCGGGCGCAAGCGGCGGAGAATCAGGCGATTAAAAAGAAGACCGCAAGATTCCAGTGAGACCGAAGAAAACCGGATCCGCGGCACCTGCAACGGGCAGTGTTTTTCCGGAAGTTTTCCGACGTCCTTTTACGGATCGCACCCCGACTGATTACATTTCCCGAAGATAATGTAAAACCTGATAAATTTTTCTAATTCGGAGGAGTTTCGCCGAATAATTTCGACTTCGGAGTGAAAACCGTCACCTTACCGAACTGTCCGCTTAATGTGGTTTTTTGGGGTATTATCAGCAGCAGTCCCAGTTTTTTCGCAAAATCAGCCTCGTTTTGTTCTTTACAAAAGAAATTGATTGAAATATCTACTATCATTTTTATTTCGCCGGCGGTAATTTTCAACCCTGGACAAATAAAATCAGAATCGTATTCCTGATTCACCGCACAGCGTGCATTAATTATTGAAACGGCATCAAGCGATTTGCCCGACAGATTGACCACCTCTTTCCTTGTCGGTAACGATGACGGAACCTGGGAGAATACATTCGCCATCGCCCATTTTAATTTTGCCCTGTTTTTTGCGACGCCGACTACGCAGATCAATGTCATTTCAGCGAACATGCCAAGCATATAGCTCGGCACCGCAGACGTTCCGTATTGTTTTGTGCCGCCGCCGAAAAACGGCAAAAATGCGGCGGCCGATATATGACCGAAATCTTTCTTTGTCACGGACAGATTCGTTCTGCCGTTTGAGATGTTTTGAAACATGTTAACGGCGCAATGGGCGCAGAATTCCATTCTGTTGTTTATGAGCGTAATCTTCGAAAGATCGTGGAAGTAGAAGATAACGGAAATTAAAATCGGCACCGAAACGGCGAATTCAATAAGAATTCCTCCTTTGTTTTTAAGAATTTTGAGATTTTTATGATTGAAGACGGATTTCAGAAGACGAAAGAATGATTGTAATCCGGATCCTTCTGAAGGAAAATGTTTATTGACAGATTAGTCGTTATTTTAACCGTCTGTTTGATGAAGTACGCGACATAGAAGACGGAGATGGGGCCC
>JAISMS010000008.1 GCA_031276565.1 Holosporaceae bacterium
CGATAATTCCGAATAAAAAATGACGATATCATTTTAAGTTTCCTCACATCCGGCGAAAAGATGACATACCATGGGCGCACAGTGTAGCATAATATGATATGGTATGATATGGTATGATATGATATGATATAGTATGATATGGTATGGTATTATGTCGTATAGTAAATAGATTTTTTGGGTTTGTTTTCGTGTAAAGCGACGTTTTTGAGATTCGGCATAAAAGGGCAATGCTCGTAATATGAACCCGATAAATTTTTCCGGCTCCGGTCGTCGCGAGGATATTTAGTTTTTAACGACAGTTCGTGCCCGCATCTTTTTTTTGGTTTCTTCAAAAAAATTCTGATAATTTTCGTTCGAATCACAAATATACATATGGGGAGACGAGAATATGTATAGCGAAGAGAATTTGCAGGCGATCGAAAAGGCGATCGCGGACATGCAGGCCGGCGGCGGGTTGCGGGAGTGAGCTGCTGGGGATACGTGCGTGTAATACGCCGACATCACTCTGGCCGAGCTGATCAGTCTGTGTAATCGCATTAAGTCGGGAGTTGAAGATCCGGAGAAGTTCAACAAACGTCGGATGATTTTTCAAACATCGAAAGGTTTGGTATGAATATATTAAAGTCGATCGCAAGCATTTTCGGAAATAAGGCCTCCGTCCCTTATACATGTGAAGATAGAGGAAAAAGCTTCTCCCTTTCAGATTTATTTTGTCGTGTGGCTAAGTTGATCCGCATCGAAAAAATCGTGGAGATGGGGAGTATGTGCTCAAAAGTACGGATCGGGAAGGTTAAGAGCGATTGTTTCCATATGTCGGAGATACGGACATCCGAATTGCGATCAGCGGGCAAGTGGCGGCGAACCGCCTGCGGTAAGATGATCTTGCCGTTTGTAGTCAGACCTATGCATCACAATAAGTATGCCGCGCAGGAAAACAAAGATGCAATTTCTTTAAAGACCACGTCCGATGTGAGAGCCGAAACCGTCGCCAAACTGCAGCCGACGGTCGAGGATCGGGATTCGTCAGTCAGGGGCTCGACGGTCAGGTTTCCTCCGACTTCGGCCTTCATGAGCCGTCCCCGGATTTTGGATCCGCTGAACACCGCGTCGCCGTCGCCGTCGCAGCGGACGGACAGAACTCTGATCTGAAAAATTGTTTCGAGAATGCTCTGTTGTACAAAATATGCGAACAAATGCGCGAAAAATCATTTTCAAACGGGTTTTAAAAAAAATCGCAAACAAAGCGGAGACGAAACGGACTCGTTGATAATATGTTGATTTTTAACAAGAATTCCGTCTTTCGTTTTTATATCGGCATAGTATGCTAGTGTTTTTTCACAGTAGATTTTTGCCGAAGAGTATACGACTATGCGCGTGTGATTTGTTTACCTGAGCGGTCAAAGCAAAGACATGCCGAATTGCCGAACAGAGCGGCAGGCACGAACGGCGAGTCGACTGTTTTTGCCGTGACGGGAATTTATATAAATGAATCGGCTGTTTTCAAGAAGTTTATTGGAGGTAACCGTGATAAAAAAAATCAAAGCATACCTGGGTATTGTGTCGATACTTTCTGCAGATGTTGCTCAGGCATTTATTCCGTTACAGGCTCAAATATGCCCGACTCCGGAGGCAAGCCTGGTTGTATACCGAAGGGATTCGCAAACCACAGACGTCGAACTTACGGATCGAGACGGTAATATCGTGGGGGCGCATTCCGTTCTGTCGGCCGCTGCCGTTCTGACTTCGGAAGAAGAAATTGCCGATGATTTTAACCTCGAAACAGTCATTTCTTTTGACGGATTCGGTCGCGTTCGTCTGGACAAAAACAATGCCCTTATTTTGGACGCGGAATCATTTACGGACAAAGATAAAATCGTGGAATTTATAACTGACAGAAACGTCATAATCAGTTCGGTGCAATGTGCCGGTCTGTTGATAGCGGCTCCAAGCGTGACCGTTTCGGGAAATTCCGATATAGGATTGCTGAATGTTTCCGTCAGCGACGAAAAAGGTGCTTTTATGGTGTCCGAAGGGGTAAAGTTATCTGCGAAAATCGCGACTGTTGACGGCAGAATTTTTAACTGCGGAACAATGAGCTTTTTGTCCGATGACACGGAAGCCCGGTTAATATCCGAGGGATCCGATTTTTTCAACTGCGGAACTGTCGAAGGAAACAGATTCGTCCTATGTAATCTCGGATCACTTTTTAACTTCGGAACAATATCCGGGAAATACATCGGTGTGCAAAGTAATTTGCTGAATAACAAGGGGGTTATCGGGAGCGAAGAATCGATGCTGGATTTTTTAATTCATAAATCGATTCTTAATGGCGAAAAAATCGCTGGACAATTCGGTAAAATCGTACTTACCGACGATGAGCAGATATTCCAAAATAACGGACTGTTGGCTATTAAGGAGGCGGATTTTCAAATTCCGGGAGTTCTGGAAAATTTCGGATGCGGGGTTTTTGATAATTTAACGGGATCTGTCTCTACATTTTTAAACAAGGGTGAATTTAAAGCACAAAGCGGAATCTTTTCCGTAAATTCAGGGGAAAACAGGCATATTTTGAGATTAGGGACTCTTATTTCCGCCGGGGATTTTTTTAACTGTTTTACCGACCCGGGATCTTTTATACAACTTGGCAAACTTTCGGGAACGGGGACGTTTTTCAACAAATCCGCTTTTTTGATAAATGCCGATAACGGAATCGAAATTAACGAATTCAGAAATCAAAACGCCGACTTTGTCGAAAAATTCGGCATGGTGTCTTTCGGAGGAAACGTTAATTTTTTACAAGGCTGCGAAAAATTCACTAACGAGGGTGTTTTAATCTCAGAAAAATTGAATTTTGAATCCGACAACATATCGGTAACGAATGAAACGACGGCCGTGATACAAATTTCTCGACAAATAACCGGAAGGGTCGGGAATTTTGATAATTTGGGCAGTGTATTATCGACAAATTCATTCATTTTTCTCTCGTTTGACGCATTTACGAACAGAAATTCATTTGCGGCATCAGAAGGAGTACGCCTTCAAGGCAGGCGTTTGGTGAACATGTCTCGGTTGTCTCTCTGCAATTCGAGAGCGGATGTTCTCATAAACGGCGTCGGCGCAAATTTATGGCTGTATTTTTCCTCCCTGATGAAAGAAACGAAAAACAGCGGGCATCTGCAATATATCAAAGGGATTCATACGACGGACGTCTACTTCGGCGAAGATAATTCCGAATTTACAGTTCCGTATCTGAGGGATGTTACTCTTCCCCAATGTCGAACCGGCTGTGACGGGATTTTTGCAACTTCGCGCTGCAACGTCGGAAACAGAGCAATTGCGGAGAAGGAGACACGGGTAATTTGGAAGCGCACCGCAGGAAAAGGAAAGATCGGAGCGCAGAAAATCATAACAGGCGATCTTGAGGAGTTTAAAGATTTTTTCCTGTTCGGCGCAATTGAGGCTTATATCAGCAAAATACCGTCGTCTTTGCCGATGTTTTCGGGAGAATTATCATTGATTGCAAAATTTAAAGGATTTGCCAACGAGAAGGATATTGTCCTGCCTGCCGCGCGGCTGGTTTTTGATCTGGCCGGAGGGGATTTCGATAACACCGGCAGTATAGCATGCCGAGAATTTTTGCTCGGCAATTGCGGCATTTTTAAAAATCAACGCAAAATTGACGCCTACGGGGATATAGACGTCACCGCAAGACAAATATTAAACGAATGTCTACCGGTGAAAGAAAGTCGGGAAACCGTGCCGAACACAACCCATCCGAACAGAACGAGAGAAAAAGTCATGGTCTGTTCTTATGATTTCTATAAGCCGGGAGACGGATATCTGCGTTCCCATACCGGTTCCGTAAAACTGAACGGAGTCGAATTAATAGAGAATAAATACTCTTACCTGAGTGCTGCTAAAAGTTTTTATCTGACCTCGAAAGGCAAGATTGTGAATTACGTGGGGCATATATATGCTTTCGGAAGCGATCCGTCTTACATACGATCCTTGTCGTTTGCAGAGTCTTGCGCTGCCGCCGCTTTTCTTATTGACGGAAAATATAGTTATTACGAAAGCGGAGGCGGGTTTTTTAATCGCCGGAGTGAATCAGGATCGGGACCCATCAGAAGCCCGTACAATACATCCGAAAAATCCAAAATTTACAGTGCCGGGGATTTACATCTGGAGGTGAAGCAGGCTCCCCTGATTACGGGATCCGACGTTCTGTCCGGAGGCAGTATCATTTGTAATATACCGAGGGCAAACTTCAGGGTGGAAAATGTACATACGCTCGTACCGCGGATCGCAGCCGGGCAAGCCGTCATCGTTAACGGCCGGGATATCGGCATAAAAGGCGCCTTGTTTCTGGCGGGTTACGGCATTACTTTAACGGCATCCGGACAGATCAGCGTAATAAATCCGGCCGACGGACAAGTTCTTGTGCCTCCGCGCGGAGCCGTTGATGTTTCAATAAGGAAAATGGCAAAAAAGATGTACGGTCCTCTGCTTGTGCCGTCGCCGTTATCATTTTCTGATTTGGAATCGGCGCATCGGATGATTTTTGATCCTACGCACGGCATGAAAAGATTGTTTTTCGGATGCGCGCCGAATCCGCTTAAAAAACTTGTATTTAATACTCCTCTCATGTCGCTAATTCCTGTGGTTTTGAGCGATGTGTTGAACATATTCGGCACGCAGGTTCTGAATTCCCGGAGTTTTTTGGCTCTGATGGACGAAAATGCACAACATCTTCCGGAAACACTGGTTCCGTCCGACATGCCGAACAAACCGCTCCTGTATTTTAAAATAAAAAGCGTTGACGATGAAACCGAGGAGGCGGATCCGTATTTGCATATCACGACCGAAATGATGCGTGACGCTCTGGCTTCGAATACGGGCATAATTTGCGAGCAGGGTCCGGTGATAATGGAAGCCGGTAACGGCATAATTTTCGACAGAGCATTGGTCTCGGGTACCAATGTTGAATTAACCGCCATAAAGGATAAAACCCTGAAGGACGCCCAAGGCCGCATCACGGCGACCGCTTCCCGAATCAAGGCAAAAGATACTCTTCGCCTAAAAGCCGAAGAAGGAATTCATATCAATGCCGGCTTTGACGTGAACGAGCGTCGAACTTTCGGACACGACGAATTCACCCGCATTCAAACGGCGGAGATAAACCCCTCCGTTCTTTCCGCAAAGCAAATTGTTCTCGAAGGAGGGGGCAGTGCCGTTCGCGGGACAATTGTGGAGGCCGAAGAATTCCTTGACTCCACGGAACACCTGATATTCGGAGTCGACAAACAACGTCTGGAATACGAGTCCTACAAGAAAAAAGAAGGTCTTTTCGGCAGTTCCGACATTCATCATACCGGATGGCATGAGATCATTGCTCCCACGGTCCTGAAGGTGGGGACTCTGCTCAGCGTCGGCGGACAAAGTTTGGAATTTGAATCCGTGCTGGCGGAGGGGTTGCAGCGCCTTTTGGTGCAGAAGCCGGTATACAGGGAAACGGCGGCGGTCGCGCGTTCACGGGACGAAGTCCGTACCTCAAGCAGCGGAATATCTTTCGGGAAAACTCACATCTCCGATCCGTTGGTCGGGGCATGGCGGAGTTTGATCGGATCTCATAATGCGAAGGCTCTGGCCGGCTCGGCGATATCGGCGGCGACGTCGATTTTAGGCTCTTCTGAAGAAGCGAAAACTCTCTTCAACGCGTTTGCCGCGGGAATCAACGCCGACGCCGCCTCTCTCGTTGCCGGAACTTTGATTAAGCGACTGGTGAACGTCAATTTTTCCGTCGGGTCTTCCGAGACGACGGTAACGACTCGCAAAACGGAGCAAATACCGAACAAAATCAGCGCCGAGCTGATAAGATTGGAATGCCCGACCATGGTGCGGCTGCAGGGGATCCACTCCGCCGATGAATTTTACGTTGATACCGAGTCTTTCGAAGCGACGGACGTGATCGCCTCCGAATCCGTTGACAGCCGAACCGAAAGCACGGGATTTGATTTTAACGTCGTATCCGCGATCGTCGGCACGCTTTCGGCTCCGGTGACCGGCGGAGGAGGAGCGGCGGCGGTCTGCGGGGCGGGGTCGTTTCATACCTCCGATGTTTCCCGACACACGAGGCGAACGACCCGTACCCCGACGACGGTGCGGGCGGATAAATTCATTTTGCGGGCGGGCAAGGCGCATCTGACGGACGTTCAGATTCGCGCGCGGTTGACGGATGCGATCATTCGGGACGACGCAATCCTGGAATCCGTCTGCGACGAGTTTTTCGACGAATCCGAAGGGGGCAGCTTCTCCGCGGGATTCGG
>JAISMS010000065.1 GCA_031276565.1 Holosporaceae bacterium
CTTTATATACGACGCCGTCGATGTCATACTCCAGTTCCGCCCGCTGTCTTTCGATTTTTTTATAGAATTCGAATGCTTCCGCCTGATTTTTACACAGCGCGATCCGATCGGATACGATAAAACCGAAAGTTTTTAAGGCTTCCAGCACTTCCGTCTGACGGGCGAATTTAGCCTTTTCGGAGACGATCGCATAGGCGAAAAACGTCAATTTTCGGGAGGCGGTAATCGCCGAATTCAACTGCCGCAAAGAACCGGCCGCCGCATTGCGCGGATTGGCGAAGAGTTTTTCCCCGTTCCGTTCCCTTTGTTCGTTCAATTCCCGAAAATCGGATTTCAGCATTACGACTTCTCCGCGAATTTCGATTTCGGGATCGGGAATTTTGATTTTCGGCGGAATACATCCCAGAGTCAGGATGTTAGCCGTAATATCTTCGCCCGTAATACCGTCTCCGCGGGTGGAGGCGACAGCCGGTATGCCGCCCTTGTAAATTATTGATACGGAAAGCCCGTCCAGTTTCGGTTCCAAAACCAAATCGACATTTTCGACGGACGATAATTTTTTTATGCGGTCGATAAAATTCGAGATATCTTCCTCGTTAAAGGCATTTTCCAAAGACAACATCGGGATTGAGCGGGTTATCTTTTTGAAACTGCCGGAAACGCGGGCGCCGATTTTTTCGGACGGGCTTTTCGACGTTTTTAATTGCGGAAATTCTTCTTCTATTTTCAGAAGCTCCCGGTAAAGAGCGTCGTATTCGGCGTCGCTTATGCCGGGGTTATCGAAAATATAATATTGCTCGGAACAGGAGTTCAACAAATCCGAAAGTTCCTCGTGACGTTTTTTTTTATCGGGATAATTCATTTTTTTCTTACCGTTATTGTCTGCACGAAATGTAGCACAATTCGCAAAATCTGCGCAAACCGCCGCAGACGGCGCCTTCGGGATCGATTTTCGTTCGTAATTCGCCGCGGCCGACGGCTTCTTTACAAATCGACGGACTGTCTTGTAAATTAATTTCGCGTTTTCCGAGGATTCCCGATGCCAAACAACAGTTCGATTTTTTCTCCGGTACATTGGCGGCGTTTTTTGTTTTTTACGAGTGAAATTAAAAAAATTCTGATTAATTTACTGTGTTGTTTTATTCCGTCGAAAAAGCGCCGCTTTAAAATAAGAAAAAGTTTCTTTCCGCTCATAAAACACATCCCGCGGGAAAACAATCCCTCAATCGTGAAAAGTGAAACGGTAAACATTGCTTTTTGTTTTGACGAAAATGTTTTGCTCCGATCCGGAGTTGCGATAACATCGCTTTTATACAATTCCAAAGAGTGTCGTTATAATATCTGCTGCGTAGTTAATAAAGGTTTTTCCGAGTTCGGACGTCAAATGTTAAGAAGTATGGTCGAAAAACGGGATCCGACTTCGACGATCATTTTTATCGAAGCGAACTCCGATTTTGATCGATCTTTTGTCTGGAAAAGTACCGCCGTTTATTATCGGCTTATGCTGCCGTGTTTGTTGCCGGATCTTGACGAAATCATATACGCCGACACGGACGTCGTTTTCTGCGATAATTTGGCGGGAATTAATCGGATAAATCTCGGTTCCGATCTCATAGGCGGCGTAAAGGATATTATAAACGTAAGTTCCGTATGGCGCAGACAGAAGGGAGATTTTTTCAGAAAATTAACTCCGGGAAAGTATTTGAATTCGGGGTTTTTGCTCATGAATCTCAAGGAATTGCGAGATCGAAATTTATATGCCGAATGGGTTAAACTGTCCGAGGACTATTGTGGCGAATACCCGGATCAGGACATATTAAATTATACCTGCGAAGGCCGAAAAACGCTTCTGCCGCTCAAATATAATTTTATTCCGCAAATGTATATGAAAGCTTTGCGGGAAGAAGTCTATTCGTCGGAAGAATACGCCGAAGCGTTTTCCGCTCCGGTCATGATCCACTATGCGGGAGCGGCAAAGAGGTTGTCGGAAGAGGAGCCTTTCCTGTACTACGCAAAGGCGGCGGGGATTTAAAAAAGATCAGTTTCGGAGATAGGATTTCGTAAAACGTTTGCAGCTTACGGTTAATCTTATTGCTATTCTGCAACTTGTTTTATGAAAACGTTCAAATATTCTTGATTTTTAATAGGAAACCTTTAGTCTGGATCCTTGGAAAATGTTCGGGAGCGAGGCTTGGAAGACGTAAAAATCGATCAGGAGAAATACAGGGTAAATAAAGCGATTACGGCGCCTCAGGTGCGTTTGACCGATCAAAACGGAAATCCGATGGGGATAGTGGACGTCCGAGACGCCATGGCCATGGCCCGGGAAGCGGGATTGGACCTTGTCGAAGTTGCGGCTCAAGCCGTTCCCCCGGTTTGTCGGATTATCGATTACGGTAAGTTGAAATACGAGCTTCAAAAAAAGAAAGCGGAAGCCAAAAAGAAGCAAAAAGTAATAGAAGTAAAAGAAGTGAAATTAACTCCGGTTATAGGGGAACATGATTATCAAATAAAACTTTCCAACATATGCAGATTCGTAAAAGAAGGAAATAAAGTGAAAGTTACCCTGCGTTTCCGCGGTCGCGAACTTTCCCACAAGGAGATAGGGGAAAAGCTTCTCGGTCGTCTGATTGAGGATCTGAAGGAAATCGCCAAGTGCGATTCGTTTCCGAAATTGGAAGGGAAACAAATGATCATGATGATGTCTCCCCAGATTTCCAAATGAATCAAAAGTTTTTTAAACACACGATCGGAAATTTTAACATAAAAGACGCCTTTGAAGCGACGGATTTACTGTTTGAGCGCGGATATATGTCGGTCTCCTGTGCGGAAAAATCCGGAAGCTGGATTGTGGAAATAATAAATGACAGACCGGTTTCCGAATCGGAGATTTTCGAGATTCTGCGGCAATATCATTTTTCGGGAACGGAGATTTCCGAATTAGAGGATACGGACTGGCTGAAAAAGTGTTTTGAAAATTTTAAACCCCTTTGCATAGGCGAGTTTTATATATACGGTCCTCATGTGCGCGGAAATCCCGTGCCGGAGGATAAAATTCCCCTGGAAATTGCGGCCGCGACCGCCTTCGGAACCGGAGAACACCCCACAACAGATCGCTGTTTGCTTGCCTGCCAAACTTTTTTCGACGAGAAACGCCACAGATCCGTTATGGATATCGGATGCGGATCGGGAATTTTAAGCATAGCGCTGGCCAAATCCGGCGCCGACAGAATTGACGCCTGCGACGTCGAAGAAGAAGCCGTGCGAATTTCGCGGGAAAATATCGCGGTCAACGGAGTGGCGCACAAGATAAACGTATTCCTGAAAAACGGATCCGAAATCAACGGCGAAAAATATGATTTCATTACGGCGAATATTTTGGCGGAGCCTTTAGTTTCCATGAATAACGCCGTCGTTTCCGCCATGTCTGACGGAGCCGTTTTGATTCTTTCTGGATTTACCTCGGACGACGATACCGTTCCGCAAAGATATCTTGCTTCGGGATTAAATCTAAAATTCAGATACGATCTTAACGGCTGGACGACTTTGGTTCTGGGCAAGCGCTTTTGATTTTATTCGATTCAAGGGCGGATTAAGTTGATTTTCCGGCCGGATTTGTCGGGTATTTTATTTCGGAAGGGAAGTTCAGGTAGATTATCGGTTTTTTGTGCGGAAGAAGGGGACGGTTCTGCCGAACCGCCGAATGCCGCTTTCCCGAATTTAGCGGAGGTATCGGCGATATAACCTGCTGCATCCTAATGATTATTTCCGGGCCGCAGGCGACGGGGAATCCGCCATCCGATGATTGAAAGAAAAAAGAAGCCCGAACACGAGTTTCGATAAACCCGACGGCGCGTTTATAGTCTTTTTTGCCGTTGCTCCCATTAAAATCACAGATTTGTTAACAATGCCTGAAACATAACAGCGTTGGACGTTCCGTTGAAAATACCGTAAGACTGCGGCCGAGTTGCCGCGAAATATTTTCATATTGCCGCGGGCAATTCAAAAGTTCGCTTGCAAAAATAAATTATCGCCTGTTCGTCGCTTGACGCGGTCACGGCCCGGTCGGCAGAGCTCTGCAGTGGCATTGCGGAGGTCATGGGTTCAATCCGTCGGTTCCGCGCGAACGGGGCCCGCGATCCGATGGTTTTATTTTACCGGAATGCGAATGTATTGCGGAACGCGCTGCGTCACAGGCCTTGTAATGTGGAATTTATTTTAAATTTATTCAAAATCGGCGTCGCTTCTTCTTAGTAAAGGAAAATTTTTCAAGGGGCACGGATTGTTTTTCTGCGGCCGTAACATTGATGTTTCGAACATATTCCTCAGTTTTCTGCAGACTGTTATTTTTTTGTCGTTTAACGCCGGGGAGGCTTTTCGCTATTGCGGAGGAGTTTTGTAGAATAATTCCGGTTTTGGCGTAAAAATTATTGTTTCTATGAAATAAGCGGTTCCGATAACGGATTTCGGACTGTATATCAGAAATCCGTAGATTTCCTGCAGCGAAACGTCGCTTATGGCTGTTTTGTTTTCGCTTACAAAAAATGTGCTCGATGATGTTAACGAGGTTTTTAGAATAATTTTATATTCTCCGCTTTTTATAGAAAGATTCGGGTCTATTCGACTTGCCGGCACCGAAGTATTAATTGGCAAATTTGAATAATGTCGCCTTACATTACCGGATGTATATATTTGTATATCAACATTACCCGGCTCTTTTAACCAGCCGTTAATTACATTCCAGATAATTTTTGCCTGCCCGTTATTAAGCCCCTCTACGTAAATTAAGGAATAATCTGTTACAATTCCTCTCTTGTAGATTCTCTTCGACGGATTGGCCTGATATTGCAAAATTCCTCCGCCAAAGTAGGGCAAAGTAGCCGCACACCAGATATATTCGAGATCTTTTTTCGTGATTTTTTTGCCGTTATTTTGAATCATGTTGGCTGCGCAATGAAGACTGAAACTCAGTTTTGCGTGTATTCGGGTTATTTTTGGAAGATCGTTCGAAAAATAAAGCAGCGCGACGAGTATCGGAACCGATATGGCAAATTCGATGAGAATTACTCCTTTCCCGCCGAGGATTCGGAGATTTTTGCAATCAAAGACGGATCTTAGGAAGCAAAGGAAAGATCTTTCGGAAGGAAAATTTTTATTGACAGTTTTGCCGTTGTTTTTATCGCCGGTTTGAGGGCTTCTGCGACACAGAAGACGGCTTGCCCCCGCCCCGATGGGGGGGGTGGGGTCGGCGTATTAGGGGGGGGTGG
>JAISMS010000058.1 GCA_031276565.1 Holosporaceae bacterium
GCATATGTGTCAGTGAAGGAATTCTCTGAACTCGGAAAGAAATATCGGGGATGCCATCTGTGGGGAAGAGGATATTTTTGCAGCACAGTCGGCGCTGTTACAGAAGATATGATTAAGAAATACATTGAAGATCAAAATGATGATGATTCTGCATTCAAAATATGGTCGGCGTATCTTCAGATACTTAGCACACTTCCGGCTTTAGCCGGTAGTAATTGATTTTTCATTTGAAATGAATGCAAATTTCGGTATACCGATGAAGATAAAGAGCTCGTTGAAATTTTGATCAAAATGGCCAACGGATAAAAGAATGCCGGTCCGGAGCCGTTTTTATTTCGAAATATAGGCGGTAAAGCCGTTTCTTTTCATGGCGGCAATGATTTTATCCGCCTCTTCTCTGGTTTGAAAGGGACCGATCTGGATTCTGTATCTTATCCCCTTCTGTTGTCCCAAATCCACTTTATATATCTTCTTCCCCGTTCCCTTCAGAAACTTATTCCTGAACAGAATTCGCCGATATTCCGTTTCCGCCGCGGCTTTGGAAGTTACGGCAGCTATTTGTACCATAAATCCGCCATCTTCGCCGATTCCGTCAAAGGATTTCTTCCCCATGAAATCTCTGAGCCGTTGTTTCGGTTTTTTCTGCACCGCCGGAGCGGAAGGAAGAGGAGGAAGAGCGACGGGAAGAAGCTGCTGCTGCTTTTTATTTTTATTTTCCTTTATCCGGTTTATCGGCGCCCTGTATTCATCCTCCACGACTATAAAATTATTCGATTGTATTTTGGGAGCGTCTTTTTTTATGTAATTGATTCGGTATTCTTTTTCCGGCGCCAGGTCGTCAAAAGCTCGCATAATTTTTTTCTTCTCTTCGGCAGATAAGGATCCTCCGCCGTCCATCTCCGGAATGGAGACAACTTCTTCCGGTTGTTTAACTATTTTTTCTTCGATCTTTCGTTTATCTCCGGAAATATTATCGTAAACGGTTTTATCCTGATGCTTCACCGATTCGTTTGTCGTCGGCTTTATTTTAAAAGGGCCCTTCTCGGCGCTGATGACCGGCAATTCCTCCAAATTTATCGGCTTTGAACCCGAGTACAAAAAATACAGAGCGCCGCAGAACACCGCAAGAGATATTCCTCCGACCACAAACAGAACTTTTCGCTCGTTCCTGAAAAAATCCGACATGTGTCCGCCCCTGCCGGATTCGGAGGGTTGAGAAATATCTGCCGTATAGTCGTCATCATCCAAAAAAGGACACATCACCTCAATTCCTCAACGGGAGTAACCCCGATTATATTAAAAGCGGATTTCATAATATCGTGCATCGCTTTTAATATTGTAATTCGCGCACAGGTTTTTTCAAAATCTTCCGGAATCACGAAACGCATCAGAGAATCATTCTTTCCCAAATTCCAGAAGGAATGAAAAACGGCGGCTAATTCCGTAAGATAAAACGCTATGCGGTGAGGTTCGCGTTTTAAAGCAGCCGAAACAATCCGTCTCGGCCAGTCCGCCATAATTTTAATCAGCTGCAGATCATTCTCATCCGGCAATTCAGGATTAACTTCATCCGGAATCAACCGCCCCGGAAAGGTTCGATGAAATAACTTAAGAACCGAATTACTCCTGGCATAGGCGTATTGCACGTAGAAGACGGGATTGTCCCTGCTTTGATCAACGACTTTTCGAAAATCAAAATCCAAAGGAGCATCGTCGCGCCGGGTCAACATGATAAAGCGCACCGCATCCTTGCCGACTTTATCGATGATATCTCTTGCCGTTACGAATGTTCCGGCCCTTTTGGACATTTTTACTTCGCGATTATCCTCCAGCAGTTTCACCAATTGAACCAGTTTCACCTCCAGCTTTTTTTTGCCGTCGGACAACGCCGAGACCGCCGCCTGCATGCGTTTTACGTATCCGCCGTGGTCGGCTCCCCAGAAATCCACCAGTTCGTCGAACCCTCTGTCAATCTTATCCGCATGATAGGCTATATCGGAGGCAAAATATGTCCAGGATCCGTCGGATTTTCGTAAAGGTCTGTCAACGTCGTCCCCAAAGGCCGAAGATCTGAACAACAACTGTTCGCGCTCTTCCCAATCTTCGGAATCCCCGCCTTTCGGACGCGGAAGAATGCCTTCGTATACAAATCCCTTGTCCTTCAACAGTTCGATAACCCGATCCACCGCTTTCTTTTTTATTAATTCTTTTTCGGAGGAAAAAATATCATGTTCTACTCCCAAGAGAATCAAATCTTCCTTTATGCCGGCCGTCATATCGGCCACCGCGAAGTTTTTAAAAAACTCCCGGAACTCGCCGTTCAGAAACTTATCTCCGTAATCGGCAACTAATTTTTTAGCCGTGTCGATCAGATATTCGCCGGGATATCCGCCCTCCGGAAAAGCGCCTTCCGCCTTTCCCAATTGCTCCAGATATCTGTAATACAAAGATTCCGCAAGAATTTCCACCTGTTTTCCGGCGTCGTTGATGTAGAATTCTTTGGTAACCCTGTAGCCGACGAAATTCAACAGCCTTGCCAAAACATCCCCGGAAACCGCTCCCCTGACATGTCCGGCATGAAGAGGACCGGTGGGATTGGCGGACACATATTCGATATTAACGGCTTTCCCGTTGCCGACATTGATTTTTCCGAAATCTGCTTCCGATATGGCCGGAATTTGACCGATCAAAAGTCGTTTGGGAACAAACCAGTTGACGAACCCCGGATACTTAACCTCCGCTCTCTCAAAATCCGGATTTTCCTTAAGTTTAGCGCAAATATCCTCCGCCAGCGCCATGGGAGAAATTCCGAGTTTTTTGGATAAAACCATGGCTACATTGACGGAAAAATCGCCGAAAGAAGTTTCTTTCGGAGGTTCAACGGAAACAAAATCTTCGTATTCGGAGTCCAAACAGTCCGCTATGATTTTTTTGTAATACAAAAACAGAGGCGTTCTCATTTTTTCTCCAAAAACCGCGGAGATGATAACACCAATCCTCCGGCGGCACAACACGACACGGCGCCGCCGCAGCCGCGATCCCGCTTTTAACGAAACTTTGCGAAATTTCCGAAAATTCCTGCAGAAATTTCCGGGAAAACGGAAATTTGCCGCTGCGGGACGTCTGTGAAAAATTCGGAAATTTTCCGCGTCCGCTTTGACGGCATTACGGTTGGGAAACAGCGCCGCAATTAACCGGAAAGAGAAAAGAATTCGGAAGAGAGCACCCGATATTATGAGCTTCGAAGTCGGATTTAACGGCAACACAAACGCAAATACCCGTAATGCTTATAATTTCAGCGAGTCCCGCCGTTCTCAAAATGGCATGAACTATCGAAAAGCCAAAAGTGTCGTTAAAAAATTTTGCAAAAACGACAGCCGCTTTCGATACAACCTGCGAATTAAAAAGCTCGGCGGTCAACTGTTCTTAGCCTCCGTTGTTAAAGCTAAGAAACACACATATTAAAAATTAACTGTTGACAGTCGCTATCCTTCCCTTTATCGCTCCGCAGGCGAGGTCAGGCGGGGTAGGTCGGTTTCTTAGCAACTAACAATCTTTTTTACGCTGTCACGAATTTAAATATGCGGCAACGTATTTGACCCGAGCCACGGATAAGTTTTTCGTCTCTCAATCAGTGCGTTCTCTGATCAGATGCCGCAAATACGGCGCGGCAGTACGGCCCCTCCTGTATATCTTTTTCTGACATTCATGCCTCATCCTACAACCTCTATTACCGTGAAGCAATTTATATTGAAGTAACGAAGGATAAGTTATTTTTATAATTTAATAAAAAATCAATCAAATAATCCTATAATATATTTATAAATTAATATATCGAAAGGACGAAGATGAAAAAAATTATTCTGTACGCGTTTTTGGGATTTGCCGCAACAAACGATGCGGCGGTCGCCGTTGAAGGCGAAACACCCGCCGCGCCGGTAACGTCCGCAGCCCCCGTCACGGCCAATACGCCGAGTGCCGAAAAAAACATCAGACGTATCATAAAAACAAACGGATGGGAAACTTATATCGAAGGTATAATAGGAACAGGAATTATGCACGTTTTCCAGCGAATTCTTCAGGATAAAACAATAAGTACGAATAAAAGCAGCTCGTCTTTTTCCGGAGCGGTAACCTGGAATAACGACGCGAAAACAGATTATGACAGAATCATGAGAATCATGAGGGTATACACTTCGCTGTCTTATAAGGAAAATGTATTAAAACTCAAAGGCTTTTTAAAGCTGTGCAAAAACGATTTCGGTAAATTATTCTCCGGAGCAGTGGAAAAGCTGCTGAGGCAAGAAAAAAAAGCAGCCAAAGCAGCTAAAACAGCCGCAGCCGGAGCAGCTACAGAGGAATTCAGACACGAGCTTTTGGCCGCCATTACGCTTGCCACAGAGGCTTTGGCCATGCGCTGCAATCGCTATAAGAATTTTGACGTTCCCGAGCTCAAGCGCTTTTTTAAAGAAGTGGAGACTAATTTGTTAACGCCAAAGCTGCAAGCGCGGATAAAAAAATATTCGGGAACTTCTTCCGAGGGGGGAATTTCTGCGATACAGGCGACCAAACTCGGTAATTAGATTGAGACAACGGCAACTTTGTTGATATTTGCGGACATCGCAGCAAAACTGCCCCTGCCGCAGTGCAACGACCTCGCCTCTCCGCAACAAAGCTTCGGAACCGCTCCTGTTTTCCCGTTGCGCAACAATGCCGCCAGTCCCTGCAGCAAAACTGCCGCTGCCCGCAGTGCAACGACCTCGCCCCTTCGCAACAAAGCTTCGGAACCGCTCCTGTTTTCCCGTTGCGCAACAATGCCGCCGGTCCCTGCAGCAAAACTGCCGCTGCCCGCAGTGCAACGACCTCGCCCCTTCGCAACAAAGCTCCGAAACCGCCCGTGTTTTCCCGTTGCGCAACAATGCCGCCGGTCCCTGCAGCAAAACTGCCGCTGCCGCAGTGCAATGATCTCGCCCCTTACACCCCCCTATGATTCGATGCATTGCGATAGATCTATTAAGGGACCCGGCGACTTTTCCGAAAAGCGGAAACCGAGTTGGTATCGCCGATTTCACAGAAGACGCTAAAAGCCGAATCTCCGGAGCAATCTAAAAAAACAGGTCTTCAATTCCTGCCGTAAGATTACGAAAAAATAACGTTTTGCGTCCGATACGACCGCGTCAGAGTGATAAACGGTTTCCCGCCGTTCCCGTATTTGCAGTCGACGTACCGATAAAACAACGGACGGATGCGCTTGCGCATGTTAATAACGCTTTAAAACTCGAACGGCGGCGCGTCAAATTCCGGCAGAGACAATCGAAACCACAAGGGGAAACGGCTGCACCTTCCGGAACACGGATCAAAGCGTCCGAACTCTAAAACATCATGTCCGTCATTAAATCCGGAGACATTTCTTCGTCGATCTCCTTCAGCAACTCTTGATTGACGGTTACTCCGTATCTCTCCGACAGATATCCGATTAACTGCTGGTACATGTCGTCGATCATAAGACTTTGAAATTCTCTTGCGTACTTCTCCCTTTCTTTGGGATCCTCGTTCACGGGCGGAATAATGTTTTCGACTTGATAGACTAAAATATCACCGTTCGCTTCCGTATAACCGACCTCCGTTTTTCCGAGGGTAAAAACGTTTTCGCTGATTTTTTCCGCCGCC